>CAYQOH010000016.1:0-23730 GCA_964419075.1 uncultured Opitutaceae bacterium
CTGAGCTTCACGGGCTACCTGCTGCCCTGGGACCAGCTCGCGTTCTGGGCGATCACCGTGGGCACCAACATCGCGGGCTACGCGCCGGTCGTTGGCCCCGAGCTCAAGTACCTCCTCTTGGGCGGCAACACGGTCGGCCAGGAGGCGCTCACCCGCTTCTATGCCCTGCATGTCATCGTGCTCCCCGCCATCGCCTCCTTGATGGTGGCCGTGCACCTCTTCAGGGTGCGCAAGGACGGCGGGCTCTCGCGGCCCGAGGAGCCGGCCGAGAGCGCCGAGTCCATCCCGTTGGGCCAGCTGCCGACCCACAAGAGTTACGGGCTCATGGAGCTCGCCCGGGGCACGACGCCGCAGGTCGGCCGGGACCCGGACGACGAGGTCTTCTCCTGGCCGCACCTCATCTTCCGCGAGCTCCTTCTCTTCCTGCTCGTCGTCGCCTTTGTGCTGTTCCTGGCGGTCTTTTGGAACGCGCCCCTCGAGGAGCTGGCCAACCCCATTCACCCGCCGAACCCGGCGAAGGCCCCCTGGTATTTCCTCGGCCTGCAGGAGCTCGTGAGCTACTCGGCCTTCTGGGGCGGGGTGGTCGTTCCGGCGCTCCTGGTGACGGCGCTGGCGCTGCTGCCTTACCTCGACCGCAGGCGCGAGGGCGTCGGTCGCTGGTTCGCCCGCGAACGCAGGGTCGCGAACACCGTCTTCAGCATCTGCCTCGCGGTCGCCATCGCGCTGACGATCGTCGGGACCGTGTTTCGCGGGCCCAACTGGGGCTGGGTCGTGCCGTGGCGGACGCCGCCCGCGGCGACGGAGGAGCACTAAGGATGCAACGGGAATCGCTCCAGAAGTTCTACGGCTGGTTCACGGCGCTCGGCCTCCTGGTCGGCGTCCTCGTGGGCCTCGGCTACTACCGCGACGAGTACCGGCCCTGGAAGGACTACCAGCGCCGCTTCATCCGGGAGGAGATCCGGCGGGCCGCGACGCCCGAGCAGCGCCTGCTGGCCCAGAGCACGACGCTGCAGGTGCGCCAGATCCTCCTGCCCGAGCTCAACCGCGTCGACCGCTGCACGACCTGCCACCTCGCGGTGGAGGACCCGAGCTACGGCGGCTTCCCGCAGCCGCTGGCCTACCACCCGCTGCACGACGAGCACCCGTTCGACAAGTTCGGGTGCACGATCTGCCACCGCGGCCAGGGCCGGGCGACCACGGTGGAGGACGCCCACGGGAAGGTGCCCCACTGGGACGACCCCATGCTGCCGCTCAAGTACATCCAGGCGTCCTGCGGCCAGTGCCACGAGGCCTCGGACAACCCGGCGGCCCCGCAGCTCGCGCGCGGCGAGCAGCTGTTCGAGACCGTGGGCTGCCGCGGCTGCCACAAGCTGGCCGGGGTTGGCGGGATCGTCGGGCCCGAGCTCGACAGGGTGGGGGCGAGGCGCTCGCCCGACTGGCTCAAGCAGCACTTCCTCGAGCCCGCGGCGGTCACGCCGGGCTCCGGCATGCCGCCGCAGAAGTTCTCGGAGTCCGACGCGGACGCGATCGTCCTCTTCATGCTGAGCCAGACCGGGGCGGAGCTGCCGGTGTTCTACGCCTCGATGAAGGTGATCCCGAGCGCGGCGCAGGGAAAGCGCCTTTTCCAGCAGAAGGGCTGCATCGGCTGCCATTCGCTCGGCGGCCAGGGCGGAAAGGTCGGGCCGGCGCTCGACGACGTCGGCCTGCGCCGCAAGCCCGAGTGGATCGTCCAGCACTTCCGTGACCCGCAGACCGTCAGCCCGGGCACCGTGATGCCGCGCTTCGGCTTCACCGAGGCCGAGGCCCGCGCGCTGACGGACTTCCTGCTCCACCAGCGCGAGCAGAAGGTCGCCCTCGACCTGCCGTCGCTCATGAGCCCCGTCGACCGCGGCCGCGATGTGTTCCGGAAATACGGCTGCGCCGGGTGCCACGGGCCCGAGGGCAAGGGCGGCGTGCCCAACCCGAACGCGAAGACCGCGCAGCAGGTGCCGGCGCTCACCTACGTCGCCGACGGGTACACCAGGGCGGAGGTGAAGAAGCTGATCGTCAACGGCCAGCGCGAGATCGTGCCCCTGGATCCCCGGCGCCCCGCTCCGCCGCTCTACATGCCCCCCTGGGGCAGCACGATCAAGGACGCCGAGATCGACGACCTCATCGCCTACCTCTTCAGCCTCAAGCCGAAGGGGGAGGACCTTGGGTTCTAGGCCGCCACGGACGCCCTGCACTCGCGAGCCACCACGTCACCTCAACCACAGCCGCACCGCCCACGCCCTTAACCGAAGGACCCACCCATGAAGCAGAATTCGCTTTACGCAACTCGTACCCCCGCGGCTCTTGGACCGGCCTCCGGCGCCGTGGCCTGCCTCATCCTGGCCGCCCTTATGTCGGCGCCGGCGGCACGCGCGCTTCCAAGCTTTGCGCGCCAGATGAACATGCAGTGCATCGACTGCCACACCGAGTTTCCGGTCCTCAACCAGTTCGGCAGGCAGTTCAAGCTGACCGGCTACACGCTCAGCGCGGACCCTTCCGTGAGCACGATCCCGCCGATCGCGGTCATGCTGCAGCCCTCCTTCACCAACACTCAGGCGCCCCAGGCAGGCGGCGCCGCGCCCGGCTTCGGCAACAACAACAACTTCGCGGTCACCCAGCTGAGCGTCTTCTATGCCGGCCGCCTCTTTGGCCCCTATGCGGACAGCCTCTTTGGCAAGGACGCAGGGGCGGTCCTGAACAAGATCGGGATCTTCGACCAGACGACCTATGACGGCATCGCCAAGGCCTGGCATTGGGACAACACCGAGCTGCGGTACGCCGACACCGGCACGGTCAAGGACCAGAGCCTCATCTACGGGGCTTACCTGAACAACAACCCGACCATGCAGGACCCGTGGAACACCACGCCGGGCTGGGGCTACCCGTTCTCGGGCTCGGGGCTGGCGCCGGGACCCGACGGGGGCGCGTTGATCGACGGCGGCCTCTCCCAGCAGGTCGTCGGGTTTGGCGCCTACTCCATGCTGGCCGACACCTTCTACTTCGACGTGGGGGCCTACCACACGCTGGGCGCCGGCCTGCAGAACTCGCTCGGCATCGACCCGACCGGCGAGACCCAAGTCGCCGGGCTGGCTCCCTACTGGCGCTTCGCGTTGGACCGGATGGTCGGCGACGGCCGCTGGGAGATCGGCACATTCGGCATGGCGGCCGAGACCTATCCGGGCCGCGACCGGAGCGCGGGCAAGGACCGGTTGACCGACTTTGGGTTCGACTCGCAATACCAGGTCTCGCGCGGCCCGAGCGATGTCACCGCAATGCTGAGCTGGATCTATGAGCGCCAGAACTGGGATGCGAGCTACGCCCTCGGCAACACCGCCAACCCCACGGACAGCTTCTGGGAGCTTAAGACAACCGTTAGTTACCTGTACGACAAGACGTTCGGATTGACCGGGCAGTACTTCCTTCTCGACGGATCCAACGACACCGGCATCTTCGCCACCAGCCAGACCGGCTCGCCGATCAGCGACGGCGTTGTGCTTCAGCTCAACTACTTGCCGTTCAACAAGGGCGGAGGACCCTCCTTCTGGCCGAAGAGCAACGTCAAGTTCTCGCTGCAATACACGATCTACAATCGCTTTGACGGGGCGCGGTCCAACTACGACGGCATGGGCGCAAACGCCCGCGACAACAACACCCTGTACGCCGAGGCCTGGATCGCGTTCTGACGGGCCCGAGGGGACGCGAACGGCCCGATAGCGGCGGCCCCTTCTGCACCCGGGCAACCCGGCTAATGGCCGGAGGCCCAGGGCTCCGAAACCTTGCACATGGGGCCGGCATGCCCTAGAGGTTGGCGGATATCCTCACGATGCCGCGTCCCTTCCAGAGGCTCTCGGGAGTTTCGGTGATCGCCGCCGTGGCGCTCGCGGGGTTGTCCGCGGGCCTGTTCGGGCAGGGCGACGCGAACGGCCAGCCGACAGCCGCGCCCGCAGCCCCGGCCCTCCAGGCCGCACCGCTTGCAGGGACCCCCGCCATGCTGGCCTCGCCCTCGGGCAAACGCGTCTTCGTCATACCGATCCGCAATGAGATCGCCGAGCCGGCGCTGTACGTGCTCAGGCGCGGCCTGAAGGAGGCGGTCACGGAGCACGCGGACGCCGTCGTCCTCGACATCAACACGCCGGGCGGGGCCATCGACGTCACGATCGAGATGATGGACGACCTGAAGAAGTTCCCCGGCAGGACCATCGCCTTCGTGGACAACGAGGCGATGTCGGCCGGTGCGTTCCTTTCGGCCGTCTGCGACGAGATCTGGTTCGTGGACACCCCCACCGAGGGGATGATCGGGGCGGCCGCCCCGGTCCAGGCGACCGGCCAGGACATCGACGCGACGATGAAGGAGAAGCTCGTCAGCTACCTGAAGGTCCGGATACGGGCGATTTCAAAGGGGAAAGGCTACCGGGGCGAGGTCGTTTCCGCGATGATCGACGCCGACATGGAGCTCAAGATCAACGGCGAGGAGGTGAAGATCGACGGCAAGCCCATCAAGGAGAAGGGGGCGCTCCTGTCGCTCACCGCCACGGAGGCGATGTTCCCGGTGGGAACGCCCCCGAAGCCGCTCCTCGGGGCCGGCGAGGCCCGGGACCTCGGCGACCTGCTCACGAAGTGCTTCGGCCCGGGCACGGTCTCAACCGAGCTCAAGGCGACCTGGTCGGAGGGCCTGGCGGTGGTCCTCAACCGCCTGGCGCCGGCGATGCTGGGCCTCGGGATCTTTGCGCTTTTCATCGGCTTCAAGTCGCAGGGGTTCGGCGGGTTCATCGCCGTCGGCGTCGTGCTGCTGACGGTCGTCTTCCTCAGCAGCTACGTCTCGGGGCTCTCCGGGCACGAGCCCGTGATCGTCTTCTCCATTGGCCTCGTCCTACTTCTCCTCGAGATCCTTTTCTTCCACAGCGCCGGGTTTCTCGGGATCATCGGCTTTCTCCTCATGATCGGCTCGCTGTTCTGGGCCATGGCCGACCTGTGGCCGGGCGAACCGATCCAGGTCGCATGGTCGGCCGACGCGTTTGTCCGACCGATGATCAACCTGGGTGCCGGCATGGGGATTGCCGTCGTTCTCGGCGCCTGCCTCCTGAGGTTCCTGCCGCACGGGTGGGTGTGGGACAGGCTCACGGTCACGGAGACGGTGGGCGGCTCCGCCCAGACGGCGGGCGGCGAGCCCGGGGCGGCCAAACATCTTAAGCAGCTCGTCGGGCGCCGGGGCGTCGCGGCCACGGCGCTGCGCCCGGGAGGGCAGGTTGAGGTCGACGGCCGGCGCTTCGAGGCCGAGGTCAAGGTGGGCGCGATCGATGCGGGCGCGCCCATCATCGTGCTCGGCCACGGCGATTTCGCGCTCGTGGTCGAACAGGCGGGGGACGAGACTCCGAGGCCAAACGCATGACGCTCATCCTGCTCCTCTTCATCGTGGGGATCCTGCTCCTCGCAGCGGACATCTTTGTGTCGAGCTTCGTGATGGCGGCGGTCGGCGCGGTGGCCATGGTCGCCGGCTGCGCCGTCGCGTACCGCGACTTCGGCGTCCTGGCGGCCGGATTGGCCGCGGTCAGCGCCCTGGTTCTCCTGGGCGGTACGATCTACATCGAGCTCGTCCTGCTCCCGAAGACTCGGGTGGGCAAGGGGCTCGTCGTCGAGTCGACCTCGGGCTCGAGCAGCCAGCCTCCCATCGCGAAGGGCCCGGCCGTCGTGGGCAAGCAGGCGACCGCCGACACGACGCTCGCCCCGAGCGGCTATGTGATCGTCGAGGGCCAAAGGTACGAGGCGTTCTGCCGCACCGGGCACGTGGCCAAGGGCTCGGCCCTGCGGGTCGTCGGCATGGACAATTTCCGCCTAATCGTAGCCAAACCCTAAACGCATATGCCTGACATTTCCCTCATCATCGCCATCCCGCTGATCATCGTCGGCCTCGTTGTCATCGGGATATTCATTTCCTACATCGGCACCTGGCTCAAGGCCCGGCTCAACGGGGCCCCCGTCAGCATCGTGAACCTGGTCGGCATGCGCCTGGGAGGCGTCCCCTACAACCTCGTCGTCGGGGCGCGCATCACGGCCGTGAAGGCGGGCATCCCGCTCTCGACGGACAAGATCTCCGCCCATTTCCTGGCGGGCGGAAACGTCATCCCCACCGTCCAGGCGATCATCGCCGCGCAGAAGGCGGGGATCGAGCTCAGTTGGGACCGCGCCTGCGCGATCGACCTGGCGACCAAGGGCTCGGGAAAGTCGATCGTGGAGGCCGTGCGCACCTCAGTGGACCCGAAGGTGATTGACTGCCCCAATCCCGAGAGCGGGCGCACGACGATCGACGGCGTGGCGAAGGACGGCATCCAGGTCAAGGTGAAGGCGCGGGTCACGGTGCGCACGCACCTCGACCGGTTCGTCGGCGGCGCCAAGGAGGAGACGATCATCGCGAGGGTGGGCGAGGGCATCGTGACGACGATCGGCATGGCGGACAGCTACAAGCAGGTCCTCGAGTCGCCCGACAGCATTTCGAAGACCGTCCTTGCACGCGGGCTCGACGTGGGCTCGGCGTTCGAGATCCTCTCGATCGACATCGCCGACGTGGACGTCGGCGAGAACATCGGCGCCCGCCTCCAGGTCGCTCAGGCCGAGGCAAACAAGAACATGGCCCAGGCGCAGGCGGAAATCCGCAGGGCGGCCGCGGTGGCCCTCGAGCAGGAGATGAAGGCCCGGGTCCAGGAGATGCAGGCGAAGGTCGTCGAGTCGCAGGCGCAGGTCCCGCTCGCGATGGCCGAGGCGTTCCGCAGCGGCCGCCTTGGGGTGATGGACTACTACCGCATGGAGAACATCCAGTCCGACACCTCGATGCGCCAGAGCATCGCCCAGCCGGGCGAGAAGAAATGACGATCGTCTATTTGGCATCCTCGGGCCCCGCCTTTCCCCAGCTGGTCTTCCTCCTGTTCGCGGGAGCGGTCTGGCTGGTGAAGCTCCTCAGCCGGCCGAAGGCCTCGCCGGGCCCGCACCCCGGGCCGCAGCGGGCCGGGGCGGCGGAACCGGACGAACTCGGCGAACCGGCCGCGGAAGATCCCGGCGCGGGGGAGCGGGCGCGCCGGGTGAGGGAGGAAATCCTTCGGAAGATCGCCGAGCGCAATCCGTCCGCCTCGGAGGGGCAATTGCGCAACATCGTCAGGGCGGCGTACCAACGGCGGGAGCCGGTCGGGGGAACCGCAGCGCCCGCGCGGGCCGCTCACGCGACGACTCCGGCCCCGCAGGCGTTCCTTCCCCCGGTCGCGCCGGCGGCCGGCCTTGCGCCGGTCAGTACGCCGGCAAAAACCGCGGGTTCCATGTGGCTAGAGGAGCTTCGGTCGCACGACTCGGCGCGCCGGGCGATCATTGCCCGCGAGATCCTCGGGCCGCCGATCGCCCTGCGATAGGCTGGCAGGGGCCTTCCGCCGGGGTGCGGCGCCTTCCCTCGGGGGTCCGCCTCCGCCGGCCCGCCCCTTTCATCATTTACCTCTGAGAATCCGGGCGGATAACCTTCCCACCAAAGATGAGTTCCCCGTACGCGACAAAGCCACCCTCAGCGCAGCAGACGCTCGATCTCTTCCGGGGAAAGTGGGCCTCCCGGATGCCCGTGCGGCTCGGCGTCGTCGAAGCGGGCGAGGCCGCGCTGTTCGAAGACCCGCGCGTTGACTGGGCGGTCACTAACCTCGCGAAGCTCGGGTACCGCCTCGCGGACTGCACCGTGCTGGAGGTAGGCCCGCTCGAGGGGGGCCATACGTACGGATTGATGCGGGCCGGCGCCCGGTCCGTCACCGCCGTGGAGGCCCATCCCGAGGCCTTCCTGAAATGCCTGGTGCTCAAGGAGCTCCTGGCCATGGAGCGGGTGAATTTCCTCTACGGCGACGCGATCTCGTTCCTGCGGTCGATCGGGCACACCTATGACGTCGGGTTCGCCAGCGGGTTCCTGTACCACATGGCCAATCCCGTGGAGGCGCTTGAGCTTCTTTGCCTCAGGACAAGGGCCCTCTTCCTGTGGACCGTCTATTGGGACGGCGCATTCAACGGGGCGCACCCGGATCGGCCCGCGGGGTCGGGCGTCGTGGCGAAGGCCGAGCACTCCGGGTTCCGGCACACGCTCCACCGCCACGACTACGGCGAGCATCTGGACTACGGCTCCTTCTGGGGAGGCCCCGAATCCTTCTCGAACTGGTTGGAGAAGGATGAGATCCTGGGCGCCCTGTCCCATTTCGGCTTCTCGCGGCAGATCGTGGAGCTCGAGTCCAACCCGAACGGCTCGGCGCTTCGCCTGGTGGCCACGCGGCCGTGACGCCCCGCCGGGCGCACGCCCGACCGCCCCGCTAGATCAGATCGCCGTGTCGATGAGTTCGCCCGGAGCCTCCGCCCCCGGCGAGACCGACCGGGCCCCGGCCAGGCCGAGCGACAGCGTAACGAGGCTGGCGCCCGCGAAGAGACCCACGCATCCCGGCCAGCCCTCCCTGAGCCAGAACCACGCCGGCACCGTCGTGCCGAGGCTGCCGCCGAGGTAGTAGAAGGTCACATAGAGGCCGGCCGCCGCCGATCGGGCGCGGCCCGCGACCTGGCCGGTGAGCACGGTCGCCGACGACTGCGAGACGAAGATTCCCGAGGAGAAGACCGCGAGCCCGCCAATGGCCGCCGGCAGCCAGCTGGAGAGCGTCAGCGCCAGGCCGCACAGGCTCATCGACGCGGCCAGGAGCGCCGTCCGGCGAAACCCGTTGCGGTCGTGGAACCTGCCGGAGAGCGGCGTGACGACGCACCCGAGCAGGTAGACGAAGAAGACGCTCCCGAGTCCCGCGGTGCTGAGCAGGAAGGGAGGGCGGGCGAGGTAGAAGTTCGCGTAGGTGAACACCCCGACGAGGGAGAACAGCACGGTGAAGCCCATCCCGCAGACCATCAGCAGGCGCGGGTTGCGCAGGTGCCCCCACGTGTCGCCGAGGGACTTGAGGAGGCGCTCCGCGGGGACGAAGTGCGTCGCAAGCGGCAGCCACCGCCGCACGGCCAGCGCCCCGAGCAGGTCGAGGGCCCCGAGCACGACAAACGCGGCGTGCCAGCCCCAGCGCGCCGCGATCACGCCCGTCAGAAAGCGCCCCAGGAAGCCGCCGAATACCGTGCCGGCCACGTAGGCGGACATCACGGCCCCGGTTCGCCCCGCGAACTCCTCGTTGATGTAGGCGATGATGACCGCGATGACGCCGGGCACGAAGAGCCCCTGCATGAAGCGCCACGCGATGAGCGCCGGCAGGGTGTGCGCGGTGGCCGCGAGGAAGGTCGGGACGGCCATCGCGAAGAGCGAGGGCACGATGACCCGCTTGCGCCCCACGGACTCCGCGATGAGCCCGACGACCGGGGCCATGAGCGCGACCGAAAGCGTCACCGCCCCGACCGTCAGGCTGACCTGCACCTCGGTGGCGTGGAAGACCTCCTGGAGGTACGGCAGCAGCGGCTGGGTGCAGTAGACGTTGAGGAAGGTGCAGGCTCCCGCGATCATCACGGCGACGACCGCCATCGGGAACGACCCCGGACGGGCCGTGGGTTTAACCGGATCCGCGCCGGAGTTCATGGGTGCCCCAAGCATCGGGCGGTCGGCCGCGAATTACAATGGCCCAAAAGCAGGCGCTCCGCGCCGGCTGAGCCCAAAGGGCTGGACCCGGCGCAGGTCCCGCCTATTCCTCTTGGCCGGGGCGACCCCCCGCGCACCTCCCGAAGGAGACCCGAAACCCCGCAAGCCCACCATGAGCACCTCCCTGCGACTGAGCCTACTCGTCGTCATTCTTTCGCCGCTTAGCGCCCTCGTGCCGGGCTCGGCCGCTGCCGAGCCCGGGCCTTACCGGGTGATCAACGCCGCGAGGGTCGGCGGCGACGGGGGGTACGACTACGTCTTCGCGGACTCCGCGGGTCGGCGCCTCTACGTGCCGCGCGGCGACCGGATCGACGTGTTTGACCTCGATACGCTCAAGCCCGCCGGCGTGGTCCCGAACACGGCGAGCGTGCACGGGGTGGCCGTCGACACGGCCTCCCACCACGGGTTCAGCAGCAGCCAGCCGGTGGTGATGTGGGACACGCGCACGCTAGAGACGCTCAGGACCCTCGCCGTGCAGGGCAGGCCCGACGGGATCCTCTTCGATCCCTTCACCGGACGGGTGTTCGTCCTGAGCCACAGCGCACCCAACGTCACGGTGATCGACGCCAGGGAGGGCTCCATCGTCGGCACGCTGGACCTTGGGGGGGCGCCGGAGCAGGGCGTCAGCGACGGCAGCGGTCACCTGTTCATCGACGTCGAGGACAAGGACAACGTCGCGGTCGTCGACGCCGTGGCGCTCAAGGTCACGGCGCACTACGGCCTTGGGGGCAGGGGCGGCGGGCCGGGGGCCCTGGCGATGGACGCGAAGAACCACATCCTCTTCTCATTCTGTCACAACCCGCATACCGCAGTCATCATGAGCTCGGACGACGGCAGGATCATCACGAGCCTGCCGATCGGGATGGGGGTTGACGCCGCCGAGTTCAACCCGGCCACCCTGGAGGCGTTCAGCTCGCAGGGGGACGGGACCCTGACCGTCATCAGGGAGAACGGCCCCGCGAGCTTCGAGGTGGAGCAGAATGTCGTCACGCGGGCCGCCGCGAGGACCTCCACGCTGGACAGCGCGACCAACCGGATCTACCTGATCACCGCCGAGTGGGCCAAGCCCACGCCCGAGCCGACGCCGGCCGCGGGCCAGGCCGCCCCCGCACGTGCGGGATGGATGCGGCGCGGGCCGATGGTTCCCGGTTCGTTCACGATCCTCGTGGTCGCCCGCTAGGACCGGCCGCCCTATTTCTTGCCGGGGGCGCTGGGGCCCCCGGTCCAGTAGAGGCCCAGATACCAGACCGTGTTTCGCTCGCCCGACACCGAGTGGCCCAGCGAAAAGAGCAGGTTGAAGTCCTCGGTGAACTTGATGCTTCCGCCAAGATTCGCGTCCAGCACGCCGCGGCCCGAGGTCGGGTCGCCGCCCTGCCAGAAGAGCTCCGTGCCGAGCGTCACCAGCTTGCCGAGATCGCGCTGCACGAGCCAGCCGGCGAAGCCGCTGTTGCGCTGGCCGGGCGCCGCGTTGAGCGCGAGGCCCGCTCCGCCGTAGGTCGTCCATGGCCCCCAGCTCTTCTGGGCCCAGACGGGCAGCCGGTACCAGGTCCGCCCGTTGCCGAGCCCCCGCCCGCTGGCTCCCGTGGGGAGCTCGGCCATGGGAAAAATCCCGACCTGGGGAACCGAGTCGGTCTCCTTGAGGAAGCGGTACTTGACGCCCAGCTCCGTGTCGCCGTAGCCGGAGCTCCGGCCGGATCCGGGCGACGACAGGTTCGCCACCGGTGCGACCAGATGAAGCTGGGTGTCCGGCGCGATGCCGTAGTTTAGCTCGAAGGCCGGGGCCGAGACCGCATTGAATCCCCCGGAGCGGTCGCCCTGGCCGAACACGTAGAACTCCCAGTGATTGAGCTCCACGGGCTCCGGATCATCCGTGAGGAAGGGAGGACCCGCGTGCAGGACGACTGCCGGCCCGAGCGCGACGCACGCCGCGGCGAGGCCGCACGCTCGCCCCAGGCGGCGCAAGACGCGGGTCTCCGTGAACGCAGGCTCGTTTGGCATGGTGAAGGTGATTCCTGAGCATAGCGGTCCGGGCACGGCCGGAAATCTTTTCATATGCTCCGGGGCGCAGGCAAGAGAATGCGACGCCCCTACCGCAATCCGCTCACCCTATGCGGCTCGGCATCGCGCGCCATCCGGCGTGTCGCCCGGCTTAGAATTGCGGGACGGCTCCTTTTCGTTTGCTCTGGTGGGCATGCTTTACTTCTTCGAACTGTCCGCGGTGGCGGTCTGCGCGATCACCGGGGCCCTCGAGGCCGGCCGGCGGAAGATGGACCTCTTCGGCGCCTCCGTGATCGCCTTTGCCTGCGCGCTGGGAGGGGGCACCCTGCGCGACCTGCTGCTCGGGCGCCTGCCGGTGTTCTGGATCCCGGAGCCCATGTACCTCTACGTGGCCGCAGTGACCGTCATTGCGACGCACCTGGTCACGCGCAGGGTGCAAATAAGCGCGCGGGCCTTCCTTCTGCCCGACGCCCTGGGCCTGGCCCTCTTCACCGTGATCGGGACGCAGGTCTCCCTCGAATTCCGCTCGAGCCTGCCGATTGCGGTCGTGATGGGCGTGGTGACCGGCGTCTTCGGCGGCGTGGTGCGCGACGTCCTGTGCAACGAGGTGCCGGTCGTCTTCCGCGGCGAACTCTATGCCACGGCAGCCCTTTCCGGGGCGGTGCTCTACGCGGTGATCAGGCAGGCCGGCGTGCCGACGCCTTACCTGCTGCCGCTTGCAGGCACGGCCACGTTTGGGATCCGCGTGGCCGCTCTCCGCTGGAAGATCGGCCTTCCAAAGATTGCGCCGCCCGTCGAGATCTAGGCGGCGCGTCCTCCCCGGGCGCCCGCCCGCACGGGTCCCCGAAGATCAGGGCAGGATGGTGACCTTCCGCACCACGGTCGGGACGACGGGCTTGGTGTGCGGCCCGAACGGCCCCGTCGTCGTCGGCGCGTTGGCCACCGCGTCCACGACCTCGATGCCTCGCGCCACCCTCCCGAAGATCACGTAGTTCGGGGGCAGGCGAACGTCCCCGTGCATGATGAAGAACTCGCAGGTGTTCGTGTTGGGACCCGCGTTGGCCATCGCGACGATGCCCCGGCGGTATCCGGCCCGGTAGAGCGGCGAATCCTTGCGGATCTCGTCGGCGAAGGTGCCGCCCCAGGCACTCGCGCCGACCGACCCGTCCGCGGGCTGCCCCCCCTGGATCATGAAGCCCCGGACCACCCGATGAAAGGTCGTGCCTTCGTAGTACCCGTGCTCGGCGAGCAGCCGGAAGTTCTCGACGGTCCTGGGGCTTTCGGACGGGAAGAACGCGATCTCGATGGCTCCCTTGTCCGTATCGAGCCTGGCGTGCAGGCCCCCGGAACTGCGGGCCCCCGGCGGCACCTTCGGGTTCGGGGTCACGGCCGTCTGCGGAAGATTGGCCGCGGCAAGGACAAGGGCGAACGGGGCAAGCAACAGGGCAGGCGCCACGCGGCGGAGGGCTTGGAAGGGCATAGCGGTTGGGCGATTGAGGGGACCCTGTTCTCGCCGCCGGACGGGGTAAGTCAAGGTGCGGGTGGCGAGGGGCGCCGCGCTCGCCACGCTTGCGCCGCACGGCGGCCGGAGCAATCCTCCGGTGTTCCTCTCTTGCACCCCGGCCCGACTACTTCATCGGCGCGCGATCCGGCTTGGGACCCGGCGCGCTGGCTGCCCACGACGCGCGACGAGCTCGACGCCCGCCGCTGGGACCGTGTCGACGTCATCCTTGTCTCCGGCGACGCCTACGTGGACCATCCGGCCTTCGGCACGGCGGTGGTCGCGCGCCTGATCGAGCGCGAGGGGCTGCGCGTCGCCGTCGTTCCCCAGCCGAACTGGCGCGACGACCTGCGCGACTTCCGGAAGCTGGGCGCCCCGCGCCTCTTCTTCGGTGTGACGTCCGGATGCATGGACTCCATGGTCAACCGCTACACCGCGGCGAAAAAGCCTCGAGGGGAGGATGCCTACACGCCCGGCGGCGTGCCCGGATTCCGCCCGGACTACGCGGCAACCGTCTACTCCCGCATCCTCAAGCAGCTGTATCCCGACGTCCCGGTCCTGCTCGGCGGCATCGAGGCGAGCCTGCGGCGCGTGACGCACTACGACTACTGGTCGGGCACGTTCAAGCCCGGGATCCTCGCGGAGAGCGGCGCCGACCTGCTGGTCTACGGCATGGGCGAGCTGCCGCTGCTCGAGATCCTGCGCCTGCTCAAGCGCGGCGTGCCGTTCGCCTCGCTGCGGACGGTCGCGCAGACGGCGGTGCTCCTGCCGCCGGGAGCGCCGCCGCCAAAGAACCAGAACTGGGAGGACTTCACGCTCCACTCCCACGAGGAGTGCGTGGCCGACCGGGCGCGCTACGCCGGCAATTTCAAGCACATCGAGGTCGAGTCGAACCGCGTGCGGGCGCGGCGCCTCCTGCAGCCGACGGGCGGGCGCATGCTGGTCGTCAACCCGCCCTTCCCGACGATGACCGAGCAGGAGATCGATGCCAGCTGGGACCTGCCCTACACCCGGCTTCCGCACCCGCGCTACCATAGGCGCGGGGCCATTCCGGCCTACGAGATGATCAAGCACTCGGTCACCCTGCACCGCGGGTGCTTCGGCGGGTGCAGCTTCTGCACCATCTCCGCGCACCAGGGGAAGTTCGTCGCGAGCCGCAGCAAGGAGAGCATCCTGAGGGAGGTGGAGTCGATCAAGCGGATGCCCGACTTCCGCGGCACCATCACCGACCTTGGCGGCCCGTCGGCGAACATGTACCGGATGCGCGGCCGGGACTCCCGGATCTGCGACGGGTGCGTGCGCCCGAGCTGCGCATGGCCGCACGTGTGCCGCAACCTGGACACCGACCACGCCCCGCTCCTTGAGGTCTACCGCGCCGTGCGCGAGACGGCCGGCGTGAGGCACGCGTTCGTCACGAGCGGGATACGCTACGACCTCTTCCTCCACCCGCATGCCGCGCCCGCGGCGGCGAGGAGCCACCAGCGCTACGTCGACGAGCTCGTACGCCACCACGTGTCGGGCCGGCTCAAGGTTGCGCCGGAGCACACCTCGGACGAGGTGCTGCGGGTCATGCGCAAGCCGCCGTTCGGCTACTTCCTGCGCTTCAAGGAGCGATTTGACGCCGCAAAAGAGAGGTGCGGGAAGCCGCAGCTTCAGATCGTCCCGTATTTCATCAGCTCGCACCCGGGCTCGAGGCCCGTGGACATGGCGGACCTAGCCGTCCGGACGAAGGACCTCGGGTTCAGGCTCGAGCAGGTGCAGGACTTCACGCCCACGCCCATGACGGTCGCCACGGAGATCTACGCCACGGGACTGGACCCCTACGACCAGAGGCCCGTCCCGGTGGCGAGGACGCCCGAGGAGAAGCAGGAGCAGCGCCGCTTCTTCTTCTGGTACAAGCCCCAGATGCGCCGGGCGCTGCGCTCGACGCTCGGGAGGCTTGGGCTTGCGCAAGCCGCGGGGACGCTGCTCGGCGGCTCCGCCCGGCGCCCCCCGCCATGACGCAGCCTGCCATCAAGATCGTCGGGCCCGATCCCTTTGCCTGCGGCGCGGACGGCAAGAAGGAGACCCGCGTCGGCACGGCGTTCCCCTCGCTCAGGACCCTCGTCACGACGCCCGGGATCCACGCGACCCAGCGCATGGACCTGATCGAACACCTCAATCGTGAGCGCGGCGCGGCGGGCCTGCCGGCGCTGACCGCGGCCGAGGACGAGCGCCTCCTGCAGGAGGCCGTGGACCTGGTCTTCGAGGAGTGCCAGATCCTCATACGGCCGGATCCGGCCCGCATGGACCTGGCGTTCGAGGCCGACGAGATGCTGGACGACCTGCGTCTCGTCTCGCGCAGGAACGTCCGGTTCCTCTTCGCCATGGACCCCAGGGTCCGGGCCGCCCTCTGCGCGCGGGGAGAGAACTGGCGCATCAGCCCGCTGCCTCAGAAGGCGGCGGACATGTGCGCGCTGATCGCGGCGTCCCGCGCCGCCATCCGGGAAGGCGCGATCTACTACTACAACTGGTACACCGGCACCCGGCTCCTCACCTACCAGGAATTCAAGGGCCTGGGAAAGCTCGATGACGCGGCCCTGGCGCGCCAGCTGCGGGAAATCGCCGTCTACAGCGCGCAGCTCAACCGGAAACGGAGCCCCGAGGTGGACTTCTTCCCGCCGGGGCCCTCGGGGTTCGGGGCTCGGGACTTCCAGGGGATCGACTTCGCCGGCCTTGAGCCCGCCGCCCTGCGCGAGGCTTTCGAGGGGCTCGGGCGCCGGTTCCACGACGCGGTGGAGCCCGATTTCTGGAGGGACGACCCCTCCAGCGAGGTGTGGCGCAACCGGATGCTGAGCGCCCTCGTTTCTCAGCACGACAAGACCATTACGGTCGACCTCCTGCGCGAGCTCAGCCCGGAGTTCTTCATGCAGGTCGAATGGCTGCCCGGGGGCCGCTTCGAGGAGGGCGAGTTCATCCTCGACCCGGTGTTCGAGGAGCGGGCGGGAGGGCCGAAGACCGCGGGCTTCCGGCCGTTCTGCGACCCGCTGGTTCGCGGCTTCATCTTCAGCTACATCCGCGAGTACGGCGCCTTGGAGTACATCAACATCGGCCGGATCGGCCATTCGCTCTCCAGCGTCCGCCCGCAGGAGCGGGGGCGGCGCGGGGTCTACCTGGCCCAGCTCAAGGTGCCCGGCTTACCGGAGCCGGTCCTGCGGCTCATCCGCCTCCAGAAATGGGGGATCGCCGAGCACCTGGACGAGGGCAAGCCCCTGCTGCAGGCGTTCCTTGAGAACGAGGAGTACACCGACTACGTGCTGGACCGCGGCCTGGGCCTGCGCCAGCTGGGCATGAACCTGCCGGCCCGCTACCGGGTCCTGAGGACGCAGGAGACGTATTCGGGCCCCAATCGCGAGGTCAGCGGGCAGACCATTCCCGTCGTGTGCTTTGAAAGGGGCTACCTGAGCGGACTGGCCACGGACAAGGTGCCGCCGTCGCGGTACCTGAAGGAGGGCTATGCCGAGCAACTGGGCGCGCTGCTGGGAAAGGCGGCGGCCTCGAACATCATCGTGGGCCGCGCCAGGGAGGGGGGACTGCAGGCGATGTTTGACGACGGCGACGAGATCGTCCTGGAGGACCCGCTGACCGGCCTGCCGTCCGAGATCGTCGTGGGCGACCCGACCGGCTCGTTCGTCGACTACCGCCGGAGCCTCCTGGAAATGGCCGGCGACTACGCGCGCCCGGTCACGCTGCGGGAGGGCAAGGTTCCCCGGCTGCCCGCATTCGCCGAGGCCTACCTCCGGGCCTTCCGCGAACGGTTCGGCCAGCTCCAGGGCGACTACCGGAAGAGGACCCGCGCGTTCGACAGCCTCTTCAAGCACTGCCGCTACGACCCCGCCGGGAGCTTCGCCTTCCGCTGGGAGCGCGTGCTCAGGCGGCTGAACGAGACCGACGCCGACGCGCTGGTGCTCGCCCTGCGCCGCCACATCGGGGCCTTGAAGCAGACCGAGGGCGCCTGACGACGCCGGAGTGTTGGCGTTGCGGCCTCCTGTGGCGACGCGGGACGCTCCGCGGGCCGTTCCCCGTTTCAACCTTGGCTTCAGCGGGGCCGTGGCTATCGTGGGCACCAGCGGTTTTCACATCGCTCGACCGTTCCCCCAACCCCCACGGCCGGACCGTGGCCCCGCGAAAGTAGGCTCCGCGCCGGCACGCCCCTTCACTTCATCCCTGTCGCTAGAACCCCATGATCAACCGAGCCCGCCGTGCTGTCCTGCGAGTCGCAATCGGCCGGGGCCTTGCGGGCGCCGCGCTCCTCGTGCTCCTCGCGGGGGCGACCGGGGCCGGGGCCGCCCCCGAGGCGGCGGCGGGCGCCCCGGCTTCCGCCCCCGTCAATGCCCGAGGCGCCCCCTATCTCGCCCTGGGCGACGGCCGCACGGATGACACGCGGGCGATCCAGGCGGCGCTGGACCACGTGGGACAAGGCGGCGGAGGAAGCGTGCTCCTGCCTGCGGGCACCTACCTCGTGAAGACGCATCTCTCCGTCCCGCCCGGCACGTGCCTTCTCGGCGTGGGCCGGGCGCCCGAACTCTACGCCGACAAGTCCCCGGGCACGACGCTCCTCGCCGTCGAGGGCGCGGGCCGCGAGGACGGCCCCGCCTTCATCACGCTCCAGGGCCCGAACTCCGTCCTCGAGGGGATAAAGGTCCTCTATCCGAACCAGGTCATTGCCGACCGCCCCGTCGCCTATCCTTGGACCGTGCGCGGAGGGGCGGGGGACGGCGCCGCGCTGATCGACGTCCTCCTGGTTAACCCCTACCAGGCGGTGGACCTGGCGACCCTCGGGGGAAGCCGCCACTACATCCGGGGCCTCTACGGCCAGCCGCTCCTCAAGGGGATCTGGGTCGACAAATGCACCGACATCGGGCGGATCCACGATGTCCATTTCTGGCCCTTCTGGTCCCAGGACAAGCGGGTCCTCGATTTCACGGAGGCGAACGCCACCTCGTTCATCTTCCAGCGGGCCGACTGGGAGGTGGTCGAGAACATCTTCAGCTGGGGCTACCACGTGGGCATCGAGCTGTCGGCCTCGGCGGAAGGCTCGACCAACGGCCAGATGAGCGACGTCGACCTGGACGGGGTCGACATTGGCATCGACGCGCGCTCGACCCAGCAGCCGGGCGTGTCCTTCTCAAACCTCGCCATCGCCAACGACAGCCGCGGCACGAGCCGCATCGCGATCTGGGGCAGGGGAGGGGCGGATGCCGGGTCGCAGGTGCGCCATCTCAACGGTCGGGACTGGAGCGAGCCCAACACCGTGGTGCTGTTCGTGCGGGGAGGCAGCTTCTGGGGCCAGCTCGACCGCGTCGTCAAGTGGGAGAACGCGGGGCTCGTCTCCCTCTCCGACTCGCGCCTCGTCCCGTGGGTGCTGAACGGGCCGATGATCGAGATCCTGGACGGCCAGGCGATGATCCACGACAACTCCCTCACGATCTATCCCAATGTCGTGAAGGACGCCAAGCCGGGAACGGCCATCGTCCTTGGCCCCGGGGCCAAGGGCGCAAGCGTCCACCACAACCAGCTTAACGGAAACCGCATCGACAACCAGGCAGGGCCACACGCCGAGCTTGACGGCAACCTGCCGTAGCGGCCGGCGCGCCCGCCCCCCTCCGGAGAATTCCCCCATGAAACCCAGTCCCCACACCACGCTCCTGGTGGCCGCGCTGCTCGCGGCGCCCTGCCTGGCCCGCGCGGCAGAACCCTATGCGGTCACCTTCGAGGGCAACGTGCCGATGGTGACGCGCGACGGCGTGACGCTTCGCTCGGACATCTACCGCCCCAAGGCCGACGGGAAGTTCCCGGTGCTCCTCGAGCGGACGCCCTACAACAAGTACAGCAACATCGACTCGGGGCTGAAGGGGGCCGCGCGAGGCTACGTGGTCATCCTCCAGGACGTACGCGGGCGCAACGCGTCCGAGGGCGACTGGTATCCCTTCAAGTACGAGGCGGCCGACGGGTATGACAGCGTCGAGTGGGCGGCCGCGCTTCCCTACTCGGACGGGAAGGTCGCCATGATCGGCGGGTCCTACGTCGGCGCGACCCAGATGCTGGCCGCGGTCGCGTCGCCGCCGCACCTGGTGGCGATCAACCCGGTCGTGACCGCCTCCAACTACCACGAGCACTGGGCCTACCAGGGAGGGGCCTTCATGCAGCTGCTCGCCCAGGCGTGGAGCTCCGCGCTCGCGGTGAACGGCGTGGAGCGGCGGGCCGGCGGGACCGCGGCCCCCGCGCACTGGGACTACCGCAGGCCGCCGTCGGAGTACCCCGTCATCGACCCCGGGAAGGCCGCCGGCCTTGCCGACTACTACTTCGACTGGATCGCGCATCCCGCCTACGACGACTACTGGAAGCAGTGGTCCATCGACGAGCGGTACGGCCAGATCAAGGTCCCCGTGCTGATCGTCGCCGCCTGGTACGACCTGTTCCAGGACGGCTCAATCCGCAATTACGTCGGGATCCGGCACGGGGGAGGCTCGCAGGCCGCCCGAAGCGGGGTCCGCATGATCATCATCCCCGGGGGCCATGCCGGGTTCGACCGCAAGGTGGGCGAGGTCGATTTCGGACAGGACTCGGTCCTGGACCTCGACGGCTTCCAGTACCGTTGGTACGACCACCTCATGAAGGGCGTCGACAACGGGGTGGACCGCGAGAAGCCGGTCAGGATCTTCGTCATGGGCCGCAACGCGTGGCGGGACGAGGACGACTGGCCGCTCGCACGGGCCGTGGAGACGCGCTTCTACCTGCATTCCGCGGGCAAGGCCAACTCGCTCGGGGGCGACGGCGCCCTCACGGCCTCGTCTCCCGCCGCCGAGCCTTCCGATGCGTACGCGTGCGATCCCGAGAATCCCGTCCCCACGCTCGGGGGCTCGGTGCTTGGCGACACGGGCAACTTTCCGCCCGGCCCCCTCGACCAAAGGAAGGTCGAGGGCCGCCCCGATGTGCTGGTCTACACGACACAAGCCTTCGAAAAGGACGTCGAGGTCATAGGCCCGGTGAGCCTGGAGCTTTACGTGAGCTCGTCCGCCCCCGACACGGATTTCACGGGCAAGCTGGTCGACGTCGGGCCCGACGGCACCGCGCGGAACCTCACGGACGGCATCCTGCGGGCGCGGTACCGCACGTCCATGGCGAGGGCCGAGCTCATGGTCCCCGGCACGGTCTACAAGCTTCGCGTCGACCTCTGGTCGACCGCGAACGTGTTCCTCGCGGGGCACAGGCTGCGCCTTGAGGTGGCGAGCAGCAACTTTCCGCGCTTCGACCGCAATCCCAACACCGGCGCGAGCCCCGAGGCTGCCGGCACGGGTGTCGTGGCCACGAACGTCGTCTATCACGACCGGGACCACCCGTCCGCCCTGGTCGTGCCGGTCATCCCATAGGCCTGGCCCCGCCTGGGGTCGTCGGGGCGACGTTGGGCCCGAGCCGGGACCGCCAGGCCACCGGTTGACCCCGGCCGCGGTCACCCGTGGCCGACCCACCCATGGGCGAAGACTTCGGCTGCGCTTCCAAGGCTGAAGGCGACGTCTGCGTCCCGCCGCTCCAAGGAAACCCTCACCTGGCCGACCGCGGGGGTGATCTCCCTCAGGTACTGGATTTGAATCTCACCGGGGCGCTGGGGGAATCCTAATGCCGCCAGGGCCGTCTGCAGGTAATCGAAATAGGCGGTGTTGTTCACGTGCCCGTTCCCGTCGTAGTCCGAGTACCGAACCGAGATGTCCCGGCCGACCGAGCCCTCCGCGGGCGGAGCGAGCCGCAGCTTTTCAAGGCCGGGGGAGAAGGGCGCGGCCGGGTGGGTCGGGAAGCCCTCTGCGACGTCCCGGGGCACCCGGCAGATCCCCTTCGAGGCCAGATCCAAGTAGAGCCATACGGAGGACGCGCGCACGACGAGCTCCTCTCCGCAATGGACGCGGAAGTCCCGGTAGCCCTTGAAGCTCCGGATGCCCGTGGACCAGGTGGTCACCCGCAGCGCCTCCTCGTAGCGCGGATAGCGGCTCACCGACACCGCCATCTTGTGCAGCACCCAGGATTCGCCGCGGGCCGCCTTCGCCTGGGCTCCCGCACCGCACTGGTCGGCATGCTTGATCGCGGCCTCCTGAAGGAAGGCGGACAGGCTTCGGAGGGAAAGGAGATTGTCACGGTCGACGTTCCAATAGGACACCCGCCCGTCGAGGACGAATTCCTGGGATATCCCTCCCGCCGCGGCGTCCCTTTGCCCGCTGGGCTTCTCGGGGTTGCGTGGACTCATTGCCGGCTCGCTGGACCCCATCACGGGGGCTTCCCTCACCGCGGGACCGCAGCCTCGGTTGCGATCCCGTCCAACTCCGCCAGGATTTGCGGCTGAAGCGCCATCTGCGCGGCGGCTAGGTTTTCCCGGAGGTGGGCGACCGAAGACGTGCCCGGGATAAGCAGGATGTTCGGCGATCGGTGCAGCAGCCACGCCAGCGCGATCTGCATCGGCGTGGCCCCGAGCCGCGCCGCCACCGCCGAAAGGGTGGAGGACTGCAGCGGCGTGAACCCGCCGAGCGGAAAGAAGGGAACGAACGCGATGCCCTGGCGCGCAAGGGCGTCGATAAGGCGCTCGTCGTGGCGGTGGGCCAGGTTATAGTTGTTCTGCACGCAGACGATGTCCGTGATCGCCTGGGCCTCGGACACCTGGGCGGCCGTGGCGTTGCTCAGGCCGATGTGACGGATCAGCCCTTTGCCCCGGAGATCGGCCAGCATCGCGACCTGCTCGGCAATGGACCCCTCCCCGGGTCCGTGACCCGAGCCCATCACGCGGTAGTTGACCATGTCGAGCGCGTCGAGGCCCAGGTTGCGGAGGTTGTCGTGGACGCCCGCGGTCAGGTCTTCGGCGGAGATGGCCCGCTGCCACGACCCGTCAGAGGGGCGCCGGGCGCCCAATTTGGTGACAATCACCAGTCCCGGAGGGTAGGGGTGCAGGGCCCGCCGTATGATCTGGTTGGTGACGTGCGGGCCGTAGAAATCGCTGGTGTCGATGTGGTTCACGCCGGCCGCCACGGCTTCACGAAGGACGGACACGGCACCGTCAGGGTCCTTGGGCGGGCCCCAGACGCCGGGCCCGGCCAGCTGCATCGCGCCATAGCCCATTCGGTGGACGGTCAGCGACGTGCCGGGGAACGTGAAACGGCCTCCGAGCTTGGCTTCGATCATGGTGCCAGTCCTTTCACGTGCAGGTGTCAGTGGGCTCACTCAATCCGATTCCAAAGGCAAATGATGACTCCGCAATGCGAAACGACGGCGGAACGGGGCGCTGTGGCCCGGTAAGGCGGCATGGGCGCGAATGGCGGCCAAGCCCCAACGCGAATTCGGCCTGGGCTACCGGTGGACCCAATAGGGTTCTATCATCGGCTTTCGTCTCCCACAATCTCTCGCGGCATGTGGTCTTTAACTGATTGTGCATCATTGCATTGTTTGACACAGCCGCATTCAAGATTGGCCCGGAGAGAGCCCTTGGTTCGGGATGAGTTAGTAGAGACCATAGCTCCGCTAGGCGTAGCATTCGAACCCAGTTCGCCGGCCCCTGAGACGGTGCGCACCGCTTTCAATCTCACGTACACGACAGCGCGAAAGGCGCCCGCCCTATGGCGAAATGTCCT
The DNA here is from genome assembly GCA_964419075.1 of uncultured Opitutaceae bacterium. Taxonomy (GTDB): domain Bacteria; phylum Verrucomicrobiota; class Verrucomicrobiia; order Opitutales; family Opitutaceae; genus Palsa-1447. Next base: position 22,802 of record CAYQOH010000016.1, read on the forward strand.
CAACTCTGGAACCGGTGTCTCGAAGCCGGAGTCAGCTAGGTGAGGCGTCTCTCCGAGTTGGAGCAAGTCGCCAAAAGCTTTGACCACAGGCAACACCACATGACTTATCGGATTTTCTGGTTCATCTCGTTTTTTTTCGGCGCGTTCTTCCCAGGATTGCGAGCGGGCGCGCCTCCGTTGCTTGCGAAGGCGTTCGAGCAGTGGGTCGCCGGCCGCGAAGATCTTGCATTCACGCAGCAGACCCGGTTCTTCCTCGATGATGGCAACGTGAAGAAGGAGCGGGTCGAGCGTTATGACCCGTCCCTGCCCGACAGCCAACGCTGGCGGCTGATCGAGGTTGACGGCCAGCCCGCGACGGATGAACAACGAACGAAGTGGGAGTCCAGTAAGAATAGGAAGCCGAGGAAGAAGGTCGTCAAGTCGCCCACCGAATATCTCGATTTGGACAACGCAAGACTGGTGGAAAGCACGACCAAGAGTGCACGTTTCGAAATCGGTCTGCGTCCAGAGGCAATGCGTCTGCTTGCGGTCGAAGAAATCGTTGTCGCCATCACGGTCGACAAGGAGAGCGGCAGCGTTGTCCGCATTTCGGCAACATTGCGCCAACCGATAAGCGTGTTATTGGGGCTGGCCAGGATCACCGACTTGGATATCGATGTCCGCCTTGAGCCGGTGGACAAAGATTCCGCCCAGAAGACCGGTGAGGTTCAAATCGGCAGCACGGCCCGCGTGACGATGTCCAAGCTGGGAAGTCCCATGGAATATAATTGGAGCGATTTTAGACGAGTGACGTCGTTTGGTATGCCTAAGAAACTTTCCTGAAGTTGGTAGACCCGATAGGGGTAACCTATTTAATATCATTAGGGTGGTTGACCCGATCAGGTTCGACCCTTCCACTATGGCGAATGATTCTGTTTCGCGTTTGTTTC
>CAYQOH010000017.1:0-23287 GCA_964419075.1 uncultured Opitutaceae bacterium
GTCGGCAAACTTCGCTCCGCATCTATTCCTGTCATTTCTGCGGCAGGCCTCGCGATCGTTCTTCAGCAGGCATGAGCGCCGGGAGGTCGTCTTCTGGCCGATCGAGGTAGAAGTAGGCACAGCTGGAAACGTCGTCCTGGCGCTCAAATATCCCGTATTTGGCAAGCTTTGGATCCGACCAGTCCACCGGGGTGCCGCGCTCGGCTGAATAGATCGGCCTTTTGGCCTCGCGAAACTCAGCAATGCAGTTGGGCCCCCAGCATCCAAGTTGCTGGATCGTCACTCGGATGTCGGAATGGAAGTAGATAGGATCGGGAATATGGTAGCGGTAGAAGCAGTAGCTCAGCTTCTCGGAGTTCGCATACGTGCATCCCTGATAGAGATGGGAGAACGCCCCGAGGCCCCAACCTGAACCCGCATAGTCCTCGGAGCCGGTTCCGCAGAGCGTTGGATTCGCGATGTCCCCGTCGAGATACACCTTCACCTCACCTTCTCCCCACCAGCTCTCATAGTATTGTTTTTGGTCCGCGATCACGCCGATGTTGACGCCCAGGAAACGCCCGCGCCCGGGCACCCTTGGAAGGACGACGTAATCCTCGCGGGGACGGGTTGGATTCACCCGGTTGAACCAGGCATGGAAATAGAGCATATCGTCGCCGTACCGGTCGCCTATGGTGTAATCGACGTCGTAGAAGAGCATGGCGATGTCCACGTGGCTCTCATTGATCACCTGAATCTTCATGCCGGTGCGAAAGGGCATTGGAATGACGCAGTTGAAGCTGCGGCCCTCTGGGCTTGAAAAGAGTGCGGATTGGAACGCCGCCAATTCACCGTTTCCCGCACCGAAGAAGTCTCCCAACGGAACGCTGACGGCGGGCTTCTTCGCTCCGTCCCAATAGAATTCGATCCTGATCTCACGCAATGTCTGGGGCGTGCGCTTGTCGATCGTCAGCCAGATCCGGTGAATCATTCCGCCGGCGTTATCGACCTCGGCAAGGACTTGCGTCGCCCCCGATTTGAGTGAAATGGAGGCGCTTCCCTTGCGCCCGCCTTGCGTTGTCCCGCCCGCGCCCTTTCCGCCTTGAGGATTCTCGGCGCTCGCCCAGCGGGTCTCCAGGCCTGGAGGCATGCGATAGAGATCGTCCGCCCGCAATTGAAGGAGCGAGAACAGGATGAAGCAGGGGAATAGGAGGTGTCGGACGGTTCTCATGATAAGGGGCCGGTCACTTTGGGACCTTGATGCGGGACGTTGCGTACGCGCCAATGTAATTCACGAAATCCCAAATGTTTCCACCCATTACTTGGGCCCAGTGCGTGGACTTTGGGAGTAGCCGCCTCCAGGCACGTCAAGGGGAGACCTTCGCAAACCCACGCTCGTATTAGGGAGAGACCGGGCTCGGGGGCGGATAGACTAACGTCCGTCCGTCCTTAAGGAAGAGGCGAAGCGGGTGACCCTTCTTGAAGAGAACCGAACGGTAATTCTCCCCGGCCACCGGAACCAGCGCGGGAATCATGTTCCCGGGTCCGACAAGATTCTCGAGGGTCACGGAGGTCGTGCCGTTGGCGTCATAATACGCGTTCGCGGCGTCGTTGAGTCTCCGCAGATTCTCGAGGATCGCGGCGTCGCTCGGGCTCAGAGCCTGCTGAACACGAGGGGTGGGCGGGCCGTCGGGCCCGGCCGGGCGTTCTTGGGCGCCTTTGCCAACATTCGGCTGGGGACCGTAGATCACCGGGGCTCTCACGACGCGACCGTCGGGAAGCTGCACCTGAACGGGGGCACCCTTCTCAAGTATCACCGAGCGGTAGTCCTCGCCCATTATGGATGTGATGGTGGGGTGGGCCGGCTCGCTCATGACCTCGCCGAAGGTCGTGGTCGCGACGCCTTTGGACTCGTAGAAATGGTTCGCGGCCCTTTCTAGGGCCTGCAGGTTCTGGACCACGCTCGCTCGCTTCTGGATGTCGTCGCTCGTGACCGGGACTCCCATCGCATTGCGCGGGGTCCAGGGCTGAGATGGATCCATTGGATAACTGAACGCCCGGCCGTCCGGCAGGTGAACCGTGAGCCGCCGCCCCTGGGCGAATACGATCTGCCGGTAGTCTTCGCCGGCGACCGAAACGACAGCCTTAACGTACTTGTCGGGTCCAACCAGATCGTCGTAGGTGGCGGTGTTCACCCGCTTCTCGAGGTAGTGCTGGTCGGCAGCCGCCGCGAGCATGCGGAGGTTGTTCGTGATCGCCATGGCTTGGGAATTGGCCCTCACCTTCTGGAAGGCGGGTATTGCCATCGCAGCCGCGAGGCCGACCGTAAGCGGATTATAGATCGTAAGCATGGCGACGTCCGCCTTGAGCGAGCGATTCCAAGTGGACCGGATCAGGATGCCGTCGGGCAGGTTCGTGCGGACTGAAACCAGGGGGGCGCTCGCCGTCGGGAGGTTGGCCGCGAAGAGGTCGATGAAGCTGCGTGCGTCGGGCGAAACGTCCGGGTTCATGTCGGAAAGCCCTTTGATGCGGGAGAAGAACCGGGGGGAGATCCAGGTTATGCCGTTTCCATCAGGCCCGAGTTCCGCGAGCGCGGAGACAAAGTCCGGGTTCTTGTCGAGTCCGTCGGTGCGGACCAGGCATTCGTGAAGGAACTCCGGGGATGTTGCCGCATACAGGGCCTTCCCGTCGACGGCCAGCACGAGCTTGATACCCTCGAGGGGCGAGGCTTCCTTGGCCGTGTAGAGGTGGAGCGAGTTTTCCTGGGTATGCGCGAACGCCGCGGCGTTGGCTCCAAGAGCGGCCGCGAACGCGGGCCCGACGCCATCGACTCGGACCAGAACCGAGAACGCGGGGATCCTCACCGGCTTTGGGCCCGGGAAGGCGACGGTCTTCACCGGATCCAGCCGCACGATGAACGTCGCGCGGCCGTTCAGCCCCTCAAGCAGGTCGAGCAGCGAGAAATGGGCGTTTGAGCCGGCCTTCTTCACCATCTTCTCGAAGGCATCCCCAGCATCGGGCCCGTTCACCTTGATGATCAGCGCCTTCACCGTCTGGTAGATCGCTTCGATGTCGAATTCATGCTCGGCAAAGATGTCCGCGTCCTTCGGCGCAAGCCGCGTGCCCACAAACCCGCTGGGCTTCCCTCCAAAGATTGCGAACAGACCGTGGCGCCCGTTCGGCGTGTAGAAGAATGCCCGATTCCTGTAGGTCCCGTCCGCCTTGAGCACCGAGCTAAGTCCAATCGCCTTAACATCATCGAGCCCAAGTTCAGTCATCAGGACCTTGAAGTCCTGCTTCGCGAACATGGAAAGCTGCGGCTGCACCTTGGCGAGTTGCTTCACCGCACGCTGAACGGACCCCGCCAGCTCGAGCATGTCGCCGTCGATGTCCGCATACCCGTACAGTGTGCCCCCCAGCTCAATATGTGCATTCACCGCGTCGAAATGCCGGCTCATCTCATCGCGCTTCACGAGAGGGACCGCCGCGGGCCTGGACTCGACGGCTTCCGTGGGCTCCGCCTTCTTTGCGCAGGCGGAGAGGGACACAAGAAGGACAAGCGCCACAGTCAGGGTCGGTCTGCTGCGGGCGAGTGAGGTGTTTTGAGAGCTCATAGTGTGTGGGCTGGCACAGGGAAGATTGCGATCCGAACCACGCCTAGGTTGGGGACATTTCGGCCTTTCAATCGGTGCGAGTCAGGTGGATGCGGTCATCCCGTCGACTATCGAACAGCAGATTAAGGGATTTCCTAGATATGCGGGCAATAGAGAACGGTTCCCGGTGCCACTAAGGATTAGCTCAGCGGCTTGGCGCAGCCACCTTCTGCTTAATTCCGGTAGAGGCGTAACATGCCGGCCAGAACGAGAAGCTCGGGGTGCGCCGCAGACCAACTCGGCAGAATCAGGCGGGTCTTTGGCCATCTCACCCGACTCGCGGTTACCTCGCGCCCGGCGCACCCTTGAGTTCGGCAATGTAGGGAAGCGTGCGAAAACGGTCGCCGTAATCCAAGCCGTAGCCGACGACCCAGACGTCAGGGATCTCGAATCCCAGGTAGTCGATCGGCGCCTTCAGGCTGGGGCGCTTCTTGCGGACCATGACGCACGTGCGCAGGGAGGCGGGCTGGCGCGCCTCCAGGAGGCGGTGCAGGTAGTCGAGCGTCCGCCCGCTGTCGACGATGTCCTCCACGATCAGGACATGCCTCCCTTCCACGGGCTCGCGCAGGTCCATCAGGATTCGAACCTCGCCGTGGGACGCATCCTTGCCATAGCTGCTCACGGCCATGAAGTCGACGGAATGGGGCACGGAGAGCCGGCGCGTTAGGTCCGCCAGGAAGATGAATGCGCCGCGCAATATGCCGATGATCAAGATCGAATCGGCCGTCTCATAATCCCCGCTGATCTGGCGGGCAAGGTCGCCGATCCTCTGCTGAATCTGATCGGCGGAGACGAGAACATGAGAAACATCCGAGGGTCCACTCGGCGTCTTCCTAGAAACGGGTTTCATACGCGCTCGAGTGTAGCGCATCCGGCAATGCAATGCACGCAATCCGGGCAACAGGCTCCCGGGTTATCCACGCGCCGCCAGGGTGGATCCGATCGTTGCGCTTCGGTGCGACTAGAAACGGTCCGTGCCGTCCAAGCAACGACCGACGCGATGCGGTCGGAACTCGGTCCAGCCCTGCGGATCGAGCCTTCGCGTGGAAGGCTCTCCACCCTCATCCTATTTGTTCGGCGTGATGCCGGGCACCGTGATCTTCGGCGAGTCGCCCGTCGTGGGAGCCGTAGCCGGGGCCGTGGTCGAAGTGGGCGTGCCGGCGGGGCGGTCCTTGTTGATCTCCGCCATCACCTCTTCGGTGATGTCGAGAGTCGGGTCATAATAGAGGATGTTCGAGATACCGACCATGGTCGGGCCCGACTTGTCGAGCAGGAAGGTCGCGCCCTTCCTCTTGGCGATCTCGACCGCCGTCTTTGTGATCTCCCCGATCATCTGGGCCTTGAAGGCGTCGGAACGTTTCTGAAGTGCGTTCTGGGTATCCTGAGCGAACGTGTTGAACTCGTTTCGCTTCTGCTGGATCTCATCGTACTTCTTCTGCGCGCTGGCCTGGGCCTTGGCTTTCGCCTCGGCCGTTGCCGTCGGATTCTTGGACTGCTCGTCGAGCTCCTTGAACTGCTCCACCAGCGCGTTGCCGTCCTTCTGAATCTGGCTTGCCTGTTCCTGGGCCTTCGCCGCGTCGGCCTGGAGCTTTGTACTCTGCGCCTGCGTCTTCCAATGGCTTTCAAACACCTTGGCGAGGTCTATGACAAGGAGCTTTGGGGCTGTCTGCGCGTGCGTAGTCAGCGTTGTCAGTGCTATGGCGGCGACGGTTATGAGCGACGGTAGGGTGTTCTTCATGGGTTGTTTGGCCTGCGTTCTATGTTTGGGTCACATTGAAGGGAAGATGGTAATGACGGGGGTTCGATGCCAATTCTGTAAGGGCGGATCCTTAAGACGAGCGCTCCCTATGGAACGCGAGCCTCGCCGCAATCAGATTGGGCCGGGATCACGCGACAACATTGGCGAAGGATGTCTTCACCGTCGACACCCTTTACATCGAGGAGAAGCGTGCCTCCGCCTTTCACAGAGCGATCAATATCCCGGAAACCTGTGAATTGGCGTACACGACATGAGCCGATGATTCCCGAAATCACCGGTTTCGGGACACAGATGCCCGGGATATGGGCGCTTTGGTGACTAGAATCTGAAGGGTCGGCGCGCGGGCGGACCTAGGCGAGATTCCGCAGAAAGGCGATCGACCGTTCTGCTTGGTCAACGGTCCCGCATTCGACAGAGAGCACGATGTCACGCTTCGCCCTCTTGCAGAGGGCAATCACTCGAGGCCAGTCAACCACGCCGTCACCGCACGCGCAGCCAACCGGCGTGCCCGAGACTTTGCCGCGTTCCGCCTCGGACTGAGCCAACGAGATATCCTTCGCGTGCAGGTGCACGAGCCGGCCTACGACCTTGGCGAGCCACTTGCAGGGATCGTGGCCGCTCAGGTAGCTGTTGCCCGTGTCAAAGTTGATGCCGATGGCCGGGCTCTTCACCAGGCCGTAGATGCGGTCGAGTCCCGCAGGGTTCCTGCTGTATTGCTGGTGGGGCTCGAGACCGATGAGGATACCGCGCGGCTCGGCCATTCTAGCAGCCTCCATCAACGTGTACCGCATCAACACGTGGTCCTCCTCCTCCGTGGTCCACGCCTGTTTTGGACCTTCATCGGTGTTGACAACCGGGGCTCCGCATTCTGCCGCGAAGCGAATGGCCTGTTTGAGGTATTCCACGCCGATCTCGGGCTTGCACAAAGGCGTATGCGCGGAAAGGCCGGAGAGCTTGACGCCGGCGCTGGCACAGGCGCGCTTTATGCGCAGGGGATCGTCGAGCATCGAGACACTGTGAAAATATCCGGCTTCGCTGAGGAGCTCACGGCCCCAGTGGACCATGGGTTCGACGTATTCGTATCCGAGCTGGGCGGCCTTCGCGACGGCCCACTCGAGGTTCTTGTCCGCGTGGCGGACAAACTCGAGGTTAATGCCAATGTGGATTTTCCCCATAAAAGCTGGCGCGGTCGATGGTCCTTTGGCAGTGGACTTCTCCTATGGGCGCGCGGCCGTGTAGCGGCCGTAGGCCTGGCCCAGCTGCTCTTCGTTCCAGCGGCCCGGATGCACGATGACTCGGTAGCTTAGGGACAGCCCCTGCCGCGCCTTCAGCGTGTGCGGACGATAGCAGATGACCGCCGGCGAGAAGTAGTGCATGGGGTCTGCGCTAATGACATACCACGGCGAAGGGCTGTTCAGGTTCGACGGATTGTCGAGGATCGCGATTCCGGCCTCGATCGCTCCGAACGACCCGGAGTAGTCGGCTGCGGTCGCAGCGCCTCGGAACCTGCCATCGGCAAATTCCACGGGCCCGGAGGATGTCACGGCCCGCGGATCCCTCATTTCGGGGGAGAACCGCACCGAAAGCCCCGCATATCCGCCCCACGGCTGACCGCCCGGCTCAGCCGGCAGCGGCGTGCGGTCAAGCACCACCTCCCGGTCCCCGGCCGTGAAGGTCATCGCCCAATCCTGCCTGTAGGCGCCGTCCGCGTCCGGAGGCGAAATCTCGATTGCACGGTGTTCGTCCAGGACGGGGGGCTCGCCGGTTGACGGCCGGTAGCTGAGATCCATCACGATGCGCGCCGAGAAATCGGGGCGCAGTTCAATCTGAGGCTCACGCCACGCGGTTTGCCCCTGGGCGACGCCGGTCTTCGGATCCTCCTCCCAATAGTTGACGCCATTGATGAATTTCCATGAGAACCACAACGCGTGATGCCAGCGGTGGTCGGCCGGCTGATCCCAGGTGAGCACCGGCCCGCCGGCCGGCGCCACGGGGTGAAAATGGGGCTTCGTGGCGTCCGTGCCGAAGTTGAACTGCCAGACAACCTGCGGGCCCTGCAGCAGGGCCACCGCGCCGTTCTCACGCCGCCAGGCGAGGGGGGCGCGCGAATCCGGACCCGGAACCGCGCCGGCGAGCTGGATGTCGGCGGCATAGCTGATGCCTCCCAGGAGATGCCTCAGGAAGAGCGGCTCGGCAAAGGTGCTTTCCGTGTGTCCCATCGCCGTGTACCACATCCGCCCTTTGCCCACGTCCCGGCACCAGGCAATGGGGTGATCCTTGCCCATTGTGCCTCCGTGGTAGGTCGATTCATCCACGGTGGCGAGCACGCGGGCTCGACCGCGCGGGGTGCCGTCGAAGTTGTACCATTCATCCGTGCGCTGCCAACGCGCGGGCAGGCCCGCGGTGGAGGGATGATCGGGGTCCTCTATGTCCACCGTCGCCGGCACGACGCCGGAATGGTCCTTGAACGCGCAGCAGAACACCTCGCCGTACCATGCCCATTGGTCCTCGCACGCCAGCGGCCCGAAGACCGCGCCATGAATGGCCGCAAACCCGCCCCCGTTGGTCACGTAGCTCTTGAAGGCGGCGCGTTGATCGGCGTTCAGCACCTCGCCCGTGACGCTTAGAAAGACCACCACGCGGTACCGGGCGAGATTCCCTGGGGCGATTGCGCCCGAATCCTCGGTGGCGTCCACCGCGAACCCGTTGGCGCCGCCCAACCCTCGGAGGGCCCTGATGCCGTCCGCGATGGAAGCGTGCCGGTAGCCCAGCGTCTTTGAGAAGACCAGGACGCGGAACGACGCGTCAGTGCCCGCGGCCCGGGAGGCCGGGGGCGCGATGCCCAGGGCAAGGGCTGCCGTGAGCAGAAGCACAAGATGACCGAGCGGTCTCACGGAGACGGATGGGCGGCCCGCTGGCATCGGTCGGCGGTCACAGGTGCCACGGCCTCCGCATGGCGCGGGCCCTCAGGCGTTGGTTCGCTGCGTCGTCATTCAGGAACCGCTCCGTCCTGAAATCAAAGGTCAGCTTGCGGTTCAGTCGGAGGGCGATGTCGGCAATGTGGCAGAGGGCATCGTCCGTGACGGCGGTGTCGACGGGGCTAATGGCTTCAGACCGGCTCTTGACGCAGGCGATGAAGTTGCCGGCGTGGCTCGAGGAACGGACCAGCTTTTCCTTGAAGCCCTCGGGGTCGAGGTGAGCCAGGTCCACCGGCTGGAGGTTTATGCCGGTGCGGTCCACGTGAACCCAGCCGTCCGTTCCCTCGAAGGCGGTGCCGTGGTCCTCGATGCGCCGGTAGCGCTGCGCCCAGGCGTCGTGGTTGAGAAACGGCTCGCCTGTCGGCTTGCCGCTGTTCTCGCCGTTGGGCACGCCCACGAACTTCACCGTGAGCCCGCTGCCAAAGGTGTAGTCGACATCCCAGATGGTCGCCGTGTCGCAGGCGCCCTCCGCCAGCCGGAAGTTCCCGCGGCCCTCGACCGTAACCGAGCCGCCGATCAAATCCGGGGCGCCCCAGAGGGCGATGTCCATCGGATGAATGCCCCAGCCCGAGATGAATCCGAGCGCGTAGTCCGAATTGAACCACCACGTCTTCAGCGTCGCGTCGGCGCTGCAGCGGTTCAGGGTGTACGGGGTGAATGCCGCGGGGCCGAGCCACCGGTCGTAATCCAACTCGGGTGGCGGCGCCACCTGGAGGCGGGAGCCGCCCGGCGAGCTGCCCGGGGCCCAGACGTTGATGTGGTGAAGCTTGCCGATCCGTCCGTTGCGCACGAGCTCAGCCGCGAGCCGGAAGTTCTTCGACGATCGCTGCTGGGTGCCGAATTGGAAGATGCGCCGCTTGCGGTGCACCGTGGCGCGCAGCGCCTGCCCTTCCTCAAGGGTCAAGCCGAGCGGTTTCTCCAGGTAGACGTCCTTGCCGGAATTGACCGCGGCCAGCGCGGCCAGGACATGCCAGTGGTCGGGCGTCGCGATGAGGCACGCGTCAATGTCCTTCCGGGCGAGGAGCTCACGGAAGTCGTGGTAGGTCCGGCAGTCCTCGTTCCCGTAGAAGTCGTTGACCGCCCGCCTCGCCAGGCCGAGCTGGTCGGTCTTTAGGTCGCATACGGCGACGACGCGACAATCCGCTTCACCCAGGAAATTGAGCATGTCGCCTCGGCCCTGCGGGCCGCAGCCAATCACCCCAACGGTCACCCGGTTGCTCGGGGCGACAGCCCCGTCCTTGCCAAGGGCCGAGGACGGAATGATGGAGGGGAACGTGGCGGCAGCGAGCGCGCACGCGGTGGTGCCGAGGAATTCGCGGCGCGTGAGCGGGGTCGGGCCGGACGTCTTGGGGAGCTCTACGAGTGCCATGATTTATCCTCAGTTGGTGATTTCGACGTACTGCGGTGGGAACTATGCGTAGGCGCCGTCGGTCGGAGGCGATTGGCGGATCGTAGCATGAATGCACAGCCTTGTCTTTCGCGATTGCACATTGGTAAATATTGGAAGTTTCGAACATGCGCATGAAACTTGGGCGCGCGCCAGGCTCCGCCATCTTCCTGGGACAGGAGGCGACGTATCACGCGGATCGTTGCGAGCCGCTGGTCCGGGCCGCGGCGCGAGGAGAGGTGAGGCTGCATGCGCTGGCCCGGCGCGGATACCCGGGCGAACCCATGCCGGCGCGAATGTTGCCCGAGTTGTCCACGGTCGGATTCTGGGACGCCACCGCACCGCAGGACTGGGGGCTGGACTGGCATCGCAACGAGGGCGTTGAGCTCACCTACTTGTCGAGGGGCCGGCTCGACTTCGCGGTGGATGGGCGCGCGTACCCATTGGAATCAGGTCACTTGACGATCACGCGCCCGTGGCAGATGCACCGCGTGGGAAATCCGGAAGTGCGGGCGAGTCGCCTGCACTGGCTCATCCTCGACGTCGGCGTCCGCCGCCCCAACCAGCAATGGCAATGGCCGGATTGGCTGATCCTGTCGCCGGCAGAATTGCGCCAATTGACCGACTTCCTTCGGCACAACGAGCAACCGGTCTGGAAAGTTGAGGCCCCGATTGGCCGTTGCTTCGAGCGCATTGCCTCACTCGTCGAAGACGCGGCGCCGCGGAAGAGTCAAACCCGGCTGCAGCTCCACCTTAACGAGCTGTTGTTCACATTGTTGGAGATGTTTCAATCGCGTAGGATGACCTTGGACAGAAACCTCTCGACCACGCGCCGCACGGTGGAGCTGTTCCTTGCATCGCTGCCGGATCATCTCGATACGCCATGGACCCTCGATGAAATGGCCCATCAGTGCGGGCTCGGGCGGACGCGCTTTGCCGACTATTGCCGCCAAATCACGAACGTCGCGCCTGTTGAGTACCTGATGACCTGCCGGCTGGGCGCTGCGCGCCGGATGCTGCTTGCGGAGCGGCGGCGGAATGTGAGCGACATCGGTTTCGCGTGCGGCTTCCAGAGCAGCCAGTACTTTGCCACGATATTCCGCCGTCGCACGGGGTGTTCGCCACGGACGTACCGTGAACGCGGCCTCGATGAATGAGCTGCGGCTCCCGACGATAGGGGCGGGTGATCCCCAAGGGGCCCCTTGTGGATTCACGGCCCAATGTCCCCGTACGGCACCCTGAAGACGGTTGAGCCCCCTCAAACGGAGTTGGGGAGGCTCACCATAGTGCGGGTCTAACCCGCTCGCGCGACAATGGCGCTTATCTTCGTCTTGGTTTTGGCGGAGTCTACTGAGTTTTGAACTTTTGGACTGCTACCTAACCTTAACCTGACCTATCTCCTGTCATCGTGGTCCCATGACCACGCTGCAAAGATACGCCGTTTCCCGATTCAATTCAAGTTCCAGATGCGTGAGATCCGGGCTGCGCGGCGCCTATGGCGCCCCCCCCTGGATCTGGGCCAGGATCTGGCGGGTCGTCTCGTTGGCGGGCCTCACCTGCAGGTACTCCTCGAGCTGCCTTGCCGCCTCCATCCGGTTTCCGGCGCCGAGGCACGCGATCGCGATGTTGAGGCGGATCTCGGCGAAGCCGGGCCTTAGGCGGAGCGCCTCCTCGAAGTGGTCGATGGCCTCCTGCACCCGGCCCTGGGCGTTGAGCGCGAGGCCCAGGTTGTTGTGCACCTGGGCGTCCGCCGGGTCGAGGCTCAGCGCCTCCTCGAACTGGGCGACCGCCTCGTCCAGCCGCTCGGGCATGGTCGAAAGCGCATAGCCGAGGCCGGCGTGCGCCGCGGCGAACCCGGGGTCCAGGCGGACCGCCTCCTCGAACTGGGCGATCGCCTCGCTGCGGTGGCCGGGCGCCTTGAGCAGCGCCGCCCCCAGGTTGCTGTGCGCCAGGGGGAAATCCGGGACGAGGCGCAGCGCCTCCCTGAACTCGGACACGGCCTCGTCGAGGCGGCCGGGCATGCTCCCGAGGAGGCTCCCCAGGTTGTTGTGCGCCTCGGGGAAGGCCGGCTTGAGCCGGATCGCCTCCCTGAAGTGCGCTATCGCCCCGTCGGCGTCCCCGTTCTCCTCGCACCAGAGGCCGAGGTTGTTGTGCGCCTGCGCGTAGTCCTTCTTGAGGCGCAGCGCCTCCTGGTAGTGGGCGACGGCCTGTTTCGGATCCCCGTGGTCCTTGTACCAGGTGCCGAGGTTGTTGTGGGCCATCCAGCTCTGCGGGTTTCCCTGGAGGGTCGCCGTGTAGAGGGTCTTCGAGTCCGCGTAGGCCTGGCTCTGGGCGTTGCTGAGGATGACCAGGAGCGCGATGAGCGCCCCGGCGAGGCCGAGGCCGGCGGCCCGCGCGTTCGCATTGGCCCGGTCGAAGCGGGGGACGACGGCCGCCGCGAAGGCGGCGAAGACCGCCATGCTCGCCAGGTACTGGAAGTGGTCGGCCACGTAGGAGAAGAGGAACGGGTAGACGTTGAAGAAGCCGAGGGCCGGGAACAGCGACCCGACGTAGAGGAGCCACGCGGCCAGCGGGCCCCGCGAGCGGCGGCGCAGGGCCCAGAGGGCCGCGGTCACGGCAACGGCCGCCGCGAGGTAAGCGGCCCAGCCGGACGACGCGGACTTCACGTCCCAGCGGGGATAGAGAAACAGGAGCTCCGAGGGCCAGAGAAGCTTGCCGAGGTAGAACCAGACCGCGCGGCCGGCCAGGAGGAAGCGTTCGGCAAGCGTCAGGTCGAACGCCGCGCCCTGGGCCCCGCCGATCGCGCGCTCGACCCAGGAGGTCAGGAGCCCGCAGGCGGCCGCGGCGGCGAACCAGGGGACGAGCGGCGCCGCGTCCCGGCGCCAGAGGAGGCGGCCGTTCCTCCACCAGAGGACGACCAGGAGCGCCGCCGGCAGCGTCGCCGTCACCGACTTCGTGAGGAGCGCGCACAGGAAGAGCGCGCTCGCAAGCGCGTAGGCCTTCACCGCCCCCGGCTGGCCCCGGAAACGCTCGAACCCGAGGTACGCGAGCGCCGCCAGGAGGTAGAAGACGAGCGAGAGCGTGTTCTTCTGCTCCGAGATCCAGGCGACGGACTCGACGCAGACCGGATGGACGGCGAAGAGGAGCCCGGCAAGCCGCGCCCCGGGGACCCCGAGGCGCCGAAGGACGAGGATCAGGAGCAAAGAGGCCGAGGCGTGCAGCAGGACGTTCGCCAGGTGGTAGCCGAGGGTCGAGCCGCCCCACAGCCCGTGCTCGAGCCAGAACGCGCTGTGGAGCAGGGGATAGTACTGCTGCGTGGCGTGGAGGTTGGTCCAGATCTGCAGCAGCCCGGAAAGGGACTGCAGGCCGCGCCGCGTCACATGGGCGTCGTCGTCCCAGAGCATGTCGCCGTTAAGCGCCGGCCAGTAGCAGGCGAGCGTGAGGACGAGGACGAGCGCCGCGGTCCACCCGAGGCGCGCGCGGGGGCTTGGAGGCCGGCTCTCTGGCTGCATCCCCGCACCCTACCGGCGCGGAAGGGCCCGGATCAACCCCGGCGTGGCCCCCCGGCCGGCGCCTCCCGCGAAATGCGTCGCAACGCCCGCCCGCGGAGACCACGATCGGCGCATGAGCAGCGAACTCTCCGTCCACGACCGCATCGTGCGTTTCCTGACGGAGGCCGGGGTCCCGTTCCGCCAGCTGCACCACGAGCCGACGCCGACGTCCGCGGACGCCGCGCGCGTGCGCGGCGAGCCGATCGGCAGCGGCGCCAAGGCCCTCCTCCTCAAGGCCGACGACAGGTTCCGGCTTTTCGTGCTGCCGGGCGACCGCAGGCTCGACTCGGCGTCGGTGAAGCGGCAGCTGGGGCTGGACCGGCTGCGCTTCGCCTCGAGGGAGGAGCTCCTGGCCCAGACGGGCCTCATCCCCGGCGCGGTGCCGCCCTTCGGCCATCCGGTCCTTCCCTTTGACCTCACGGCCGACGTGTCGATCGGCCGGGACTATCCGACGGTGGCCTTCAACGCGGGGAGCGTCACGGACTCGATCATCATGGCCGCGGCCGACTGGGACCGGGTGGCGAAGCCCTCGCGGCTGGCCATCACGGAGCCGGAGGGCTGAAGCGGGCCCGCGCCGCTCCCTTTTAGGTCAGGCGCGGTACCGCAACCACGCGACCCCGAGGCCCGCGAGGAGCCCGAAGAGGTGCCCGTCCCAGGACGTGCCGTCGCGCGCGGGGGCGACGCCCGCCAGCATGCCTCCGTAGAAGAGCAGCACGCAGGCGGCCACGAGGAGGTCCGTCCCGGCCCGCGTGAACCAGGCGGCCGCCAGCAGGTAGCCGAGGAAGCCGAAGACGACGCCGCTCATGCCGACGTGCGCCGCCCGCCGCCCGAGGAGCCAGAGGAGGACGCCCTGCCCGAGCGCGATTGCGAGCGCGACTGCCGGGAACTGCGGCTCGCCGCGGCGAAGCACGAGCGCTCCGAGGACGAGGAAGGGCGGCAGGTTGGCCGCAAGGTGCGAAAGGCCGGTATGGACAAAGGGCGCGGTGACGAGCCCCAGGAGGCCGCCCCCGGTCCTCGGCACCAGGGCAAGCCGGGACGCCGCCCCCTTGGAGATCATCCCGACAAGGGTGCCCATCACCATCGCCGCGGCCGGCCACGAAAGATCGCACGCCGGAGGTTCGGTGAAGAGCCGGGAAAGGAAGCTGGTGACGTCCTCCACTGCCTTAAGCTAGGCAACCCGCTTCGGGATGCGCAACCCGATCGCAAGCGACGGCCTGGCGGCCCCATCTCGTCGAAAGGCTCCGACAGTGAGGCGGCGGTCCGCTCCGCGTCATGCGGCGGGCGGCAGGACGCACCGGTAGCCCTCCCGGGACAGGTGCGTCAGGAGGCCGGCGATCACGTCCGTGCGGATCCTCGCATTCGTCCCGGATTCGTGGGCGAGGAGGATCGCGCCGGGCCTGACCTTGCGGATCAGCCGCCCCACCGGCCCTTCCGGGCCGGAGCTCCAGTGCTCCAGGCCCCGGCCGCTCCATCCCACGTAGGTCAGCCTGCGCCGCGCGAGCGCGCCGAACATGAACACGCTCTTGATTCCCGCAGGGGAGCGGAAGAAGCGCGGCCGAAGCCCCGCCGCCGCCTCGATCGCGTCGGAACAGCCGTCGATCTCCCGGGCGGTGCGCCCCGGTCCGGCGCACCAGAAGAAGGCGAGCGGATGGGTGTGGGTGTGGTTGCCCAGCTCGTGGCCGCGGCTTGCGATCATGCGCACCAGGTCGGCGTGGCGGGCCGCCTTCACGCCGATCAGGAAGAACACCGCCTTGGCCTGGTGCGCCTCCAAGAGGTCCAGGAGGGCCGGCGTCGTCCCCGGGTCGGGCCCGTCGTCGATCGTCAGGCAGACCTCCCTTCCCTGCGCGGCGAACCGCCGCACGACCGGGCCCAGCCCCGAGGCGTTCGGGACCACCGTGTTCAGGGCCAGCCACAGCTCCGGGACCACGAACACCGCAAGGGAAAGAAGGGGGTGGTGGGCCCAGAGCCAGACCAGGGTCACCTTTGAGGCGACGGTGACCCAAAGGTAAAGGCGAAGGGCCGCGCCCGGCGAGGCGGTATTATTCGTAGTCCCCACGAAGATTGAGCTTTAAGCGGATATTGGAGTTTCTACGATCGCGATCCAGTCTATGTCTCAGGCGCACCCCGTCCCGCCCCCGTCCGCGGAGCCCGATCACAACCCGCGGGAGAAACTGGGCCGTCTTCCGCCGGCCGCCCTCAGCAGCTATGACGAGTTCATGGGGACGGGAAGCGAGCAGGCGCTTGGCGTGCTTGTCGTCGAGGTGCTCAAGTACTGCCTGGCGAAGAATCTGGACCAGAAGGCCGACGTGCGGTGGGTGGAGGACGCGCGGCTGGTCGAGGACCTGGGGTTCGATTCCCTGGCCACGATCGAGACCGTGTTCTTCTTCGAGGACCTCTTCCATATTTCGGTGTCGAACGAGGAGATCGCGAAAGTGAAGACCCTCGGGGACCTCCGCCAGTTCGTGCGAGGCAAGCTCGAGGCCGGCAAAGCCTGACATGCCTCGGGCGGTCATAACGGGTGTCGGGTTCATCACGAGCATCGGCAACAGCCGGACCGACGTCGAGCGCAGCCTGCGGGAGCTGCGCCACGGCTTCAAGAACGTTGAGTTCCTCGGCAATCCGCGGATCGCCGTCCGCGTGGTGGGCGCGGTGGAGGGCTTCGCGACCGACTCCCCCAACTGGCGCGACTGGACCTACCCCGAGCGGTACCGGTTCGCTCCGGAGGCGCTGAGGTCGGTCTCGCCGCACGGGCTCTACGCGCTGTGCGCCTGCGAGCAGGCCCTCGAGGACGCCCGCCTCGGCGCCGCGGACCTGTCCGACGGGGAGACCGGGCTCTTCTGCGCCTCGGCCGGCTCGCCGTTCCTCTTCCACCACCACCTGCGCCAGCTGGAGGAAGCGAGGGGGGAGCGCGGAAGCCCGATGGGGATGGTCTCGAGCATCGCGGGGACGCTGAACTTCAACCTCGCGGCGCACTACCACATCCGGGGCGCGGTCTGCGGGTTTGTCTCGGCCTGCGCGTCGTCAAGCCACGCGCTGGGCTATGCGATCGACGAGGTAAGGCTCGGGCGCCAGAAGCGGGTCCTGGTCGTCGGCGCCGAGGAGACGCATGCCGAGACCGTGCTTCCGTTCGCGGCCATGAGGGCGCTCTCGGTGAATCCGGACCCCGGCTCGGCCTCCCGGCCCTTCGACCGCAGGCGGGACGGGTTCGTGAGCTCGGGAGGGGCCGCCGTCATGGTCGTGGAGGAGGCGGGCCAGGCCGCGGAGCGGGGGGCCCCCGTGTACGCCGAGCTCGCAGGGTGGGGCCAGGCCGGCGACGGGCACAATGTGGCGCTGTCCCATCCCGAGGGCGCCGGACTGGCGCAGGCCATGCGGCGGGCCCTGCGGGACGCGCAGACGCCCCCCGAGGGGATCGACTACGTGAACGCCCACGCGACCTCGACGCCGATGGGGGACCGCTCCGAGGCGGCCGCGCTCAGGGCGGTGTTCGGCGCGGGCGGCGGGCCCGCCATCAGCAGCACCAAGGCGCTCACCGGGCACGCGCTGTCCATGGCCGGCGTGCTGGAGGCCGCGATCTGCGCGTTGGCCGTCAGGGACGGCTTTGTCCCGGGATGCGCCCACCTGGAGGAGCCGGATCCCGCCTGCGACGGCCTGCGCCTGCCGCTTGCGACCGTCGAGGGCCGGCCGCGGGCGGTCCTCAACAACAGCAGCGGCTTTGGCGGCAGCAATGTCTGCCATGTCCTCAAGGCCTTTTCCGCATGATCGGCTCTTGCCCGGGGCGGTCCCGTCGGAAATGATCCTTCGTCCCGCACATGCCCGACCCCCTGAACGCCCGCATCAAGACGATGATCGTCGAGACTCTTCGTTTGGAGGACGTCGACCCCGCATCGATCAAGGATGACGAGCCGCTGATCGGGACCGGCCTTTCGATCGACTCCATCGACGCGCTCGAGCTGGTCGTGGCGCTCGAGAAGGAATACGGGATCAAGATCAAGAGCAGCGAGGAGTCGATGGTCGCGCTCTCGAGCGTCTCGGGGCTTGTGGCCTTCATTCGCCAGAAGGCGGATCCCTCGCGCCTGCCGCCGGCCTGACCCCTGCGTGGGACAGCGCCGCGCCGAGGTCCACCCCTTCCCCAATGGCCTTCAGCCCGGTCCAACTCGGCGCCCACGGGTGTCTCACGGCGCTAGGGGATGCGGCGCAGACGCACGCCGCGCTCCTGCGCGGCGAGAGGGCCCTGGCCCTGGTCCCGGTCCACGGGAGCGCGGGAGGCGACCCGGTGCCGCTCGCCCTGCTGCCCGGGCGCAGCCTCGACGAGACCAGCCCGCCCTCGTGGCTTCCCGGCGTGAAGCGGCTGATGCGCGGATGCCCGGAGGCGCCCTGGGGGGGCGCGAGGCATCCGGTGTTCGTGACCAGCAGCAATTTCGGGGTGGGCAACCTGTACGAGTTCCGCCGCACCGCGCTCGCGTCCCACCTCGCCTACGGCACGCCCGAGGCCTGCGTGGCATTCGTCGGCCGGGAGCTCGGGTGGGGCGCCAACGTCACCATCGTCTCGCATGCCTGCGTTTCCGCGAACGTGGGGCTCGTCCTGGCGGCCCGCCAGATTGCGTCGGGGCTCGCCGACGAGGCCCTCGTGTTCACGTTCGACTTCCTGAGCCCGTTCGTCGCCGGCGGGTTTCACGCCCTCAAGATCCTGAATTCGGAGTTCCCGGCGCCCTACCAGGCGCGGGCCACGGGCTCCATCGGGCTCGGGGACGGGGCGGCATTTGCCGTGTTGCGCAGACCCGGGCCGGGCTGGATCATCGCGGGCCAGACGCTGCACAACGAGATGCATCACTTCACGGCCTTTCCCCCCGACGGCGCCGGATTCATGGCGTGCATCGAGCCGCTGGTCCGCCTGGCCTCGGGCAGGCGCGTCTGGATCAAGGGGCACGGCACGGGCACGCTCGAGTCGGGCAGGCTCGAGGCCGAGGCCTTCGCAAGGGCGATGCCGTCCTCGCCGCTCGTCGGGTGGAAGGGAAGCATCGGCCACACGCTCGGCAGCAACGGCCTGGTGGAGCTCGCCGTGGCGGTGGAGTCGCTGCGCTCGGGCCGCATCCCGGGGACCGTGGGCAGCGCCGCGCCGGCGTTCTCGGGGACGGTCGCCCTGGAGCCCATCGCCGGCGGGTCGTTCGACGGGGTCCTTTGCGCGAGCAACGCCTTCGGCGGGGCCCATGCGGCCCTCCTCCTCTGCCATGCCTGAGGCCTACGTCAGCTACGCCTGCACCGACGATGCGGGCGGCGAGGACCCCGCCGCGACGCGCGCCCGGCTGCGGGCGGGGCTTTCGCCGGGATTCAGCCGCCGGGCCACGGTCCTCGGGCTCCTGATCGGCGGCGTCCTGCGCGGGGCGATGGAGCAGTGCGGCGGCACGACCGTCTACGCGTCGGCCTTTGGCGAGACCCGCACGCTGGCGGACTTCCTCGACACGTTCCCGCACGAGAGCCCGACGCTTTTCCAGACCTCCGTCCATCCGAGCGCGGTGCAGCAGGTGATGATCGAGCGAAAGCTGCCCATCCGGGAGTACGTTCCCCTGGCGGGCGGGCCCTGCCTTGCGGCCCGGGCCCTCGCGGCCGCGCTTCTTTCCCCCGGCGACCCGGTCGTGTTCTGCGGCGGCGAGGAGCGCGGCAGCTGGATGGCCGACATGGGCATAGCGAGCGACCGGAGCTTCGCCTTCGCCCTTGTCCTGCGGAAGGACAGGGACGCGTCCACCCTGGCCCGCCTCCGGCTGGAGGCCTTGGACCGGGATGAGGGGGCGCAGGCCGACGGCGCCCCGGGCGGGATGGCCTTTCCCGCCTGGTTCGACCTGCTGCACGCCCGCAGGAGCTACGACGGGCCGGTGTCGGCCGAGTGGAGGCTCGGACTGGAGTGGATGTGACCCAGCGAGACCCACGCGCCGCGGGCGGACGGAGAAACCCAGGCCCCGAATGGGGCTACGGATTCCTCCTCGCCTGCGACCGCCTGCTGCCGGAGGGGCTCTTCAGGCCGCTGCGGGCGATCGGCACGATGGTCGCGCTTGCCTTCATGCCCGAGCAGCGGCGCCACTCGCGGGACTACCTCGCGCTCGTCCTGCCGGCCCGGCCCACGGTCCGGGACGTGTTCCGGCATTTCTTCGCCTGCGAGGAGGCCCTGATGGCGAAGCTGCGGGTGGCCAACGGCCTCGACATCCCGTGCGAGTTCGACCCCAGCGCGTCGGCCGCCGAGGCATGGTTCGTCGCCGGCGGACCGATTCTCCTGGGCACCTTCCACGTGGGCGCGTCCGACATGCTGGGGTTCCAGATCGGGTGCCACGAGAAG
Source organism: uncultured Opitutaceae bacterium (assembly GCA_964419075.1). Lineage (GTDB taxonomy): Bacteria > Verrucomicrobiota > Verrucomicrobiia > Opitutales > Opitutaceae > Palsa-1447. Next base: position 19,636 of record CAYQOH010000017.1, read on the forward strand.
CGGCGCGTCTACCTGGTGAGGCGCCGCGTCGGCAATTCCGGCGACACCGAGCGGCTGTCCGCGGCCAGCGGCGGTAACGTCCGGTTCATCTGGGGCAACGAGGCCTCGGAGCTGGTCTTCGGTCTGAAGGCGGCCGCGGACTCCGGCGACGCCATCGCCCTGCAGTGCGACCGGATCGAGAACGCCCGCCAGACGGAGGAGTTCGAGTTCCTCGGGGCGCGCCGGAGCTTCCCGACCACCATCTACCGCCTCGCCCGCGTGCTCGGGCGCCCGGTGGTCCTCACAGTCGGCGTCCCGCTGCCCGGCGGCCGCTCGCGCCTCTACGGGACGCCCCTGTTCGGGCCCGTGGCCGGTGAGAGCCGGGAGGCGTCGCGCGCCCGGGCGCACGCACACTTCCAGGGGTTCCTGCGGATGGTGGAGGGGCTCCTGCGCGAGCGGCCGTACCTGTGGTTCAACTTCATCCCGCTCAATCCGGCGGCCGGATCCGGCGCGGGCGGCGCGACCGGCCCATGACGACCGGGATCGCCAGGGCCTTCTACGGGATGCGCTACTACCTGTCGTGGTTCGGGTTTGCCGTGATGGCCCTGGCGTTCAACACCGCCTGCGTCCCCCTGCTGCTCCTCCCGGGCAACCCGCGCGCCGGGGCGCTGGTGCGCGGCGCGATCCGCCGCCTCTTCAGCCTCTGGGCATGGTGGCTCGACTGGAGCGGCGTGGTGCGCATCGCCTGGCTCGGCTTCGACCGGCCGCTCACCCCGGGCACCGTCTACGTCGCCAACCACCCGACGCTCGTGGACGCGACCGTCATCCTCTCCAGGCTGCCGGACGCGATCTGCGCCATGAAGCCCTCGCTGATGAGGAACCCCTTCACGGGTCCCGCGGCCATCGCGGCGGGCTATGTCGTCTTCGGAAAGACAGTGGACGGTGTTCGCGACGCCGCGGCCAAGGTGGCCGCCGGCAAGTCGTTCCTCATCTTCCCGGAGGGAACGCGCACCCCCGACGGGACGGTCCTCGGGCCCATGGCGCACGGCTTCCTCATGAGCGCGGAGCGGGCCCGCGCCCCGGTCGAGCTGATCGTGGTCAGGGCGTCCCCGGGCCTGGGGCGCAAGGGCAGGCCCTGGTGGCGGCTTCCGGCGGTTGTTCCGGCATCGATCACCGTGACCCAGGACCGGCGCTGGGAGTGGGACGGCCAGCGCTCGAGCGCGGAGCTGCTGGCTGAGCTGGAGGGCCGATTGAAGGCGGTGCTCGACTAACCATGGCGGACCGAAACCCCACGCACGTCGTCATCATCCCGAGCTACAACCCCGGGCCGCGCCTTGCGCAGACCGTCCGGGAGGCGCTCGGCGCCTGGAGCCCGGTGTGGGTGGTTTCCGACGGCAGCACCGACGGGAGCGAGCGGGCCCTCGCGGGGGAGCGCGAGGGCGGCGGGGCGCTTCGCGTCCTCGCCCGCCCGGAGAATGGGGGGAAGGGCGCCGCGGTCCTGACGGCCGCGCAGGAGGCCCTGCGGGAGGGGTTCACCCACGGCCTCGTGATGGACGCCGACGGCCAGCACCCGGCCGACCGGATCGCGGACTTCATGAGGGCCTCCATGGAGGCGCCGGACGCGATGATCCTCGGGCGGCCGGTGTTCGGGCCCGAGGCTCCGTGGATCCGCCTCAACGGGCGCAAGCTGAGTATCGCGCTGGTGACCCTCGAGCTCCTGAGCCGGGCGGTCGAGGATCCGCTGTTCGGCTTCCGGGTGTACCCGCTTGCCCCCCTTGCGCGGGTCCTACGCTCGACGCGGGGCGCGCGCCGCTTCGACTTCGATCCCGAGGTCGCGGTTCGCTTGACGTGGGCCGGCGTCCCCGCGTTGAATCTGGCCTCCAGCTGCCGGTATCTTTCCCGTGCGGAGGGAGGGGTGTCCCACTTCCACTACCTGTCCGACAACACCCGCATGGCATGGATGCACGCCCGACTGCTCACGGAACTCCTCCTCTATCGCTGGCCGGCGGCGCTCCGGGCAAGGCGACGCCGCCCGCGATGACCCGTGCGGCCCATCGATGCGTGCTGGCCCTCGCCCTCGGGCTGGCGGCCCTGGGCCGGGCGGCCCCGGCGGACACCCCGTTTCCGGACAAGCCCGGACCCGAGCTTGCGGCCGCGGGAGCGGGCGCGGGCTTCCGCGACCTCTTCGGGGCGCTGGCGTCCCGGGGTCCGGTGCTGGCGAACTTCACGGAATACCGGTGGTTCCCGTTCCGCACCGCCCCGGTCGTTCTCGGCGGCGAGATGCGCTTCTCAAGGGAGCTCGGCCTCAGCCTCCACTACATGAGGCCCGAGGAGCGGATCGTGATCGCCGACGCCGGGGGGCTCGTCCTCAGGGACGCATCGGGCCGCTCCCGCGCGATCCAGCCCGACGACCGCACGCCGGACATCGGCGGGACGCTGCTGCCGATCCTCCGGTTTGACGAGGGCGAGCTTTTCCGGGTCTTCCACGTGCGCGGGGCGCGCTCCGGGGGCGCCTGGCGCCTCGACTTCATCCCCCGGTCGGCAGAGATCGCGCGGTGGGTCGGCACGGTGACGGTGGAGGGGACCGGCAACACCGTGTCGCGGATCGAGTTCCACCGGTCGTCCGCGCAGCGAATCGAGATCCGGGTCGAGGCGCCCGAGGCGGGGGTCGCCTTCGGGGCCGCCGACCGCAGCCGCTACTTCCGCTGACGGGCGACATGGCGCCGCACCCACAGAAACGCGCCGCGCGGCTTGTCCTCGCCGCCGCCTGCGCCGCCGCCCTCGGGATCCTCTGGCTGCGGGACGCGCCGCGGCACGTCTCGACCGACGTGATGGACCTGGTCCCCGGCTCCGAGAGCGCGCCGGAGCTTGCGCTCATCCGGAACCTGGCGGGCGACCGCCAGTCGCGGGTGGTCATGGTCGCCCTCTACCCGAAGGAAGAGGCGGCGCCCAGGGACGGCGCCCGCCTGGCCCGGGCCCGCGACGCGGTGCTCGCCTCGCTGCGGGGCTCCGGGGCCTTCGAGGACACGGTCGAGCTCACCGGCGGATCCTACCGCGACGCGCTGGGATCGCTCGTTTTCGCCCGACGGTTTGACCTCCTCGGCCCGGCATGGCTCGCCGAGCGCTGGCGGGAGCACGAGAAGGAGGCGCCCAGGGCCCCGTGGGGCGCCTGGCTCGCGGAAAGGACCGCGGCCCGCCTTGAGGCGTTCCTGTACCGTCCCGAGGCCGTCGGCTTCCAGGACCTGCTGCACGCGGACCCGCTGCTCCTGGTCCCCGGCGCGGCCGACCGCCTGCAGGGCTTCGCCGACACGGCGGACAAGTCGTCGCCCGGCGTCCTCCTCTGGGCGCTCCTTCGGGCGTCCGCGCTCGGGACGGACGGGCAGGCGGCGGCCTCGGCGGCCCTTGGTCGGGCGGAGCTCGAGCTGTCGGCCGCGGAGCCGGGGATCGCGCTTCGCTGGTCGGGCGTCGTCCGGCTGGCGGCGGAGAGCCGCCGGCGCATCGAGGGCGAGTTCTCGCGGCTGAACCTCCTGTCCCTCGCGGCCGTGCTGGCGGTGGTGCTCGCCTGCGTCCGCAGGCCCGTGCGCGCGCTCCTCCTCGTCCCGGTCGTCCTGTTCTCGGTGCTCGGGGCCTGGACGGCCGTGATCGCGGCCTTCGACCGCGTCCACGTGGTGGT
>CAYQOH010000018.1:0-23186 GCA_964419075.1 uncultured Opitutaceae bacterium
ACGGCTATTTCGTCCAGGGCTTTGGCGCCGTGAATTCCTCGCTCGGCGGCGCCGCTACCGCCGGCAACGACCAGGACCTGATCGGCAGCATCTACAAGAATCCGGCCACCGCCGTCCTGTTCCCCGATCGGACGGCCTCGGTCATCTTCGGCGACATCATCCCGAACGTGAAGATCGACAGCTCCGTCGCCGGGCTCGGCCTGAACGGCACCTCGAACTCGACCATCAACGGCGTGCCCTACATGTCCCTCATGGCCACGTGGAAGGGCTCGACCCCCGACACGGCGTGGTTCGCCGGCGTGGTCAGCGAGGCCGGCCTTAGCTTCCATGCGGCGTCCACCCTCACGAACCCGATCTTCTTCCCGCAGTCCGGGGCCGCGGGCAACCCCTACGGCGGGCATTTCGGGGGCTTTGGCGACGTTCGCTCGAGTCTCTACGTCATCCGCCTGCCGCTCGGACTGGCGGGCTCCAACCCGGGAGGCTGGTCCTGGGGCGTCGAGCTCGCGCCCTCGATCGGAAGGAACCTGTTCACCCCGGCCGCGTTTGCGGCGCCGGCCCTCGGCACCAACGGGGCCCCGGTCTACGCCACGGTCCAGCAGCAGGACGTCGAGCTCGGCATGGGCGCCCAGGGCGGCCTTCGCTGGCAGGCCGACAAGGACCTCTCTGTCGGCGTCTCCCTCGCCACCCCCACGTGGTTTCACACGTATTCCTGGAACGTCTCCGTCCCCACGGGCGGCTCCCGCACGGTCACGTTCCGGATGGATCGCCCGCTCACGGCCCAGGTCGGGCTCAACTACGCCCTGGCGCAGTCCACGCATGTCGTCGCCGATGTCGGCTACATCGCCTACGCCTCGACGCACGGCTTCGACAACAGCGGCTTCCGCGCCGACGGATCGATCGCCGGACTCGGCTGGAACGACTCCTACACGTTCGAGATCGGGATCCAGCAGGCCGTGAACTCTAACTTCGTCGTCCGCGCGGGGTACAACTACTGCTCGGATCCCATCCCGGACAACATGACGTTCTACAACGTCGGGTCCCCGCTCCACCTGGCGCACCACCTCTCCATCGGGGCCTCGTTCATCCTGGCGCCGAACGCGACCCTCGACGTCTCGTACACGCGGGGCCTCTCGCACTCCCAGTCGAGCTCCTGGTACACGCCGTACGGGGCCGTCCCGGGCACGAACCTCACGTCGGAGATATCCGGCAACGAGTTCGCGGTCGGGACCACGTTCCGGTTCTGATCGGAATCCCGGACGCGGGGAGGGCCCGGCAGGGCGCCTCCCCGCCGCATCGCCCGACGGCTCCCGCAGGGGCGGGGGCCGTGGTGCGGCCGCGCGCCTTGCGGGCGGTCTAGCGGCGCAGGACCGTGAAGTCGCGCAGGCTGCGCACGTCGCCGGCGGGCGTCGCGACGAGGACGGCCTCCACCTGGCACGGGCCCGGCTCCGCGGGCATCCGCAGGGTCGCCTTCATCTCCACCCGCCCGAGCGCGGGGACGGCCGCGCTCATTTGCTGCAGCCCGAGGGGCACCCCGTCCCGCAGCAGCCGCACCCGCAACGTGCCCGTCCAGCCCTGGTAGAGGTCATTGACCACGGCGACCGTGAACGCGTGCGCGCTTCCGGCCTCGTAGGACTCCGCCCACGCGTCGACCATGACGCCGACGGGCGCAAACGCATCCCTCACGTACTTCAGGAACTCGGGCTCCCAGGTGAGCCTTGCGACGTCGAGCCAATGGTCGCTCGTCTGCCCGTCGGGCCGCGAATACCCGAGCGAGGTGAAGTGCATCACGGCGGCGGCCTGCCGGTGGCTGCGCCAGAACTCCGTCTCCGCCGCCAGGATGCGGGCATAGAGGCGCCGGCGCTCGGCCGTCGTGGAGCTTGGGCCGAGGAGGTTCGCGTACAGCTCCCGGGTCAGCGTCGTGGGGGAACCGTCCCGGTTCAGCCACAGCCAGCCGTACTCGTTGATGACGACGGGGGAGTCGCCCGGGTTGGGCAGCTCGTTGCCCTGGGGCACGGGATTCTCCCGGGCGAGGTCCGAGAGCCGGTACTTCGCGTTTTGGAAGTGATAGGGATGGGACTCGAAGACGTCGCCCGGCACCCGCGGCGTCGCGTAGCTGTTGTCCCAGGGGCGCACGGACAGGTCCATGCCGCGCACCCGCTGGACGGCGACGGCGGTCTCGGTCGAGGTCGTCTCGTTGCTCGCGTCCCAGATGGCCACGCAGGGGTGGTTCCACCGCTCCCGCATCCATTCCGCGTACTCGACGGCAAGCTCCGCGCTGCCAAGCGCCTTCGGCAGCTTCGACCAGCCGGCGCCCCCGTACCAGATCGGGAACTCATCCTGGATCAGGATCCCCTCCTCGTCCGCGATCCGGTACCACGCCTCGGGCGGGAACCCGATGCAGTAGCGCAGGCAGTTCCAGTGCATCTCCTTCATCCGCCTGTGGAAGAGGCGCACCCAGCCGGGATTCCAGGGCAGTTCCCCGCACGCCCCGTCCTCGAAGAAACGGTAGAGCGTGACGTTGCTGCCGCGCATGTAGTACGGCTTGCCGTTCAGGACCGCGGTCCCCGTGGCGGCGTCGAACCGGAAGGTCCTCATGCCAAACCGCGTTTCCATGCGGTCGGCGCCGCTGTCGGCCTCGAGCCGGTAAAGGAAGGGATCCTCCGGCGACCAGGGGTGGCAGCCGGCGATCGCAATCCGCACGCCGACGGCGGCCTCGCCGCCGCCCCGCAGGGCCACGGGGTCGCTCGTCGCCGTGCCGACCACCTTCCCCGACCGCGCCTCGCGCACGGTGAATCGAAGCGCGGCCACCGTGTCGGCGCCCGCGTTCCGGACCTGGGCCTCGACGCGCGCCGTGCCGCTCCCGACGTCCGGGGCCACCTGGAGGTTCACGAGGTTCGGCGTGCCGCAGAGGACCAGCTCGACCGAGTCGAAGATTCCCGGGATGTAGCGCGTCTTCTCGAAGTCGAACCCGTCGGGGACGCCCGGCGGAAGCGCGTCGCGGTCCGCGCCGACCCGCACCAGGATCTCGTTCAGGCCGGCTCTCAGGGCGCCCCGGACGTCGAAGTAGCCCGGGGTGAAGCACGGCAGGTGGTCGCCGACGGCCTGGCCGTTCAGGATGACCCGGGCCCCGAACATGGCCTTGCCGATCTTCAGGGTCGCGACCGCCGGCAGGGGCCCGTCGCAGCGAAACGTGCGCCGGTACCAGAAGGCGTCGCGCCGGGTATCCTTGCGCGGGTTCCCCTTGTCCCCCGCGCCCTCAAGGCCGGGCTCCGCGAAGCCGGGCTGCGCGAGGGAGACGAGGCCCGGCACGGCAACCGTCCGGCTGAAGTCGGCCGGGACCTGGTCCAGGCGACCCTCGGCGATCGCCCAGGCGCCGTCCAGGGACATCACGCGCCGGCCGCCATCGGCCGCATCCGCGCGCGCCAGGAGGAGGAGGAGGAGCGCGAACGCGGCTATGAACGGGCGGGCCCTTGCACGTGGCTGAGGTAGGGGAATGATGCTCATGGTAAAGGCAAAGGAGCGCGGCGCTCAGGACGCGGCCCTCCTCAGGCTTGGGATCTCAACCGCCCCCACACCCTGGATCGCGGCGTCCTCCGGATGGGACTCCCCCGACCCGAGGCGCTGCGAGGTCCAGCGCGCCCCTTCCCGGACGAGGCTGCCGCCGGCAGGGCGACCGCACCGAACGCCGCCGCCGCGCCGGCGGACCCGAGGAATTCCCTGCGGTCGTTCATGCGCCTGCGATATAGCCCAGTCCGGTTCCCAATTCAACAGCGCCGAAGCCCTCCTGCGGGGCGCCGCAAGGGGCGCGCCGTCACCCTCGGCACGCGGCCTTCACCGCCGCGTGGATCAGAGGTAGCCCTCGTCCCGGTTCCAGACGTCCGCGTCCAGCCGGCTCAGGTGAAAGCTGCAGTGCGGGAATGCCTTCTCAAGGTACTCGCACAGCCGCTCCGGAGATTCCCCCATGCTCAGGCCCACGCGGCTGGCGATCGACCAGAGGGTCTCCATATCCCGGTTGCCGGCCACCGCCCAGGCCTCCTCGGGCGAGTAGAGCATGCCACGTCCCTGTGCGACCAGCACCGCCCGCTTGGCCTCTAGGATGGCCTCAACGGAGAGCAACGAGGATGACGGGGTGGACATTCCACCCCTAACAATCGGCCCTGAGCGCCGATGCCTTGAGCCCCAGTCGGCCGCCGCCCCATCTCTCCGCAAGTCCCTCTTCCGCAGAAGCTAAAAGGATCCCACGGGCGGGCGTCCCCTGGGTTTCGGCGCCCCCGGGGAGGGGTCGGAGAACCGGAACATCCGGCGAACCCGCGGGCGTGGCCCACCGGGAGCCCCTGCCCCGCGGGGCCTGCACCCCTGCAACAACAAGGTTGCGCCTCAGGGCTCCCGCCCAATCATGCAACTCAAAGGTTGCATTATGAAGACCGACCGCATCGAACGACGGCTGACCCTCAAGGCGCCCGTCTCGCGCGTGTGGCGCGCGCTCACGGACCACGTGGAGTTTGGCCAATGGTTCCACGCGAAGCTGGAAGGACCCTTCCTCCCCGGGAAGGTGGTCCGGGCGCGGATCACGTACCCGGGATTCGAGCACTACAAATGGGAGGCCGTCGTGCAGCGGATGGAGCCTGAACGGCTGTTCTCCTTCACCTGGCATCCCTATGCGATCGACAGCGGCGTCGACTATTCTAAGGAGACCCCCACCCTCGTGGAGTTTCGGCTGGAGAAGGCCGCGGGCGGCACGCTGCTTTCCCTCACGGAATCCGGGTTCGACAAGATTCCCGCGGGACGCAGGCCCGAGGCCTTCCGGATGAACAGCCGCGGCTGGCGCGAGCAGATGAGGAACATCAAGCACTATGTCACTGAGGCGGAGTAACGCGCGCGCCGGGCGCGCCAGCCTCTTCGCGGCGCTCGGCGACGAGACGCGCCTGCGGCTGGTGGGCCGACTCTGCCAAGGCAAGCCCCTCTCAATCTCCGACCTGTCCTGCGGCTCGAGGCTGACGCGGCAGGCGGTCACCAAGCACCTGAGGGTCCTTGAGAACGTCCGGCTCGTGCGCGGGGCGCGCCGCGGCCGGAAGCGGCTCTTCAGGTTCACGCCCCGGCCGATCGGGGACGCCGTGGGGTACCTTGAGCACGTGTCGCGCCAGTGGGACCGGACACTGGCGCGCCTGAAGGCGTTGGTGGAATCGTCCGAGTCCGGCGCGCCGAGGACCGGGTGACCCGGATGGATCCCGCGTCCGGCTGACGCGGCGCATCTCTGTTCTCCGCCGCAGGGATGGGGCGGCGCCGCGCCGGGAACGTGGCGAGGGACCTTGCCGAGGATTGCAGGGCGGATCTCGCTGCTCCGCAAAAACCGAGGAGCAAAAAACAAAAGATGCGGAGGGTTGGCCCCCAGGGCGTACGTTATACTGGTTGCCCGGATCCTCTCGGGACCCCTTCCATGGACACAACACACACCTCAACCAACCAGGTCGGCGTGCGCACGCCCCTCAGCAGCAGCGGCGACCGCCGCGAGCCGGCATCCGGCTCCATTCGCTATGTCGGGCCGAAGGAGGCGAAAGTGCCCCTGCCCATCGTGCTGCTGGTGTTCGTCGTCCTTGCCGTGGTGATCGTCGCGGTCCGCCACTACGTGCAGTCCTGAGTTGCCCCCTGGGGCCAGCGACCGACACCTTCGCGGCGCGGGCGGAGCACCGCCCCGCTCCACGCGGATGAAACGGCGTCAAACATCCCCTTGTGCGGGCGCAGATCCGGGACAACACTGCACCCATGCACCTGCAGAGACGCCGGCTGGCCTTCCTCTTGGTCGTCCTTGCATCGGCGGCGCTCGCGCACGGGGCCCCGGCCCTGTCGGCGGACGCCGTGTCGCGGATCGACGCGATCTTCGCGCCCTTTGATCGCGACGGCTCGCCCGGCTATGCGCTCGGGGTGGTCAGGGATGGCCAGCTCGTCTTTGCAAAGGGATACGGGCGGGCGAATCTCGATTACAACATCCCGATAACCCCGCGGACCTCGTTCCACCTCGCCTCGCTGTCGAAACAGTTCACGGCGGCGGCGGTCGCGCTCCTCGTCATCGACGGCAAGCTGACGCTCGAAACGCCCGTCGCCACCTACTTCCCTGAGATCAACCGCTTCCACTCGGACATGCGCATCAAGCATCTCCTCTACTTCACGAGCGGGCTCCCGGAATACACCTCCCTGCCGCGCACGAACGGCGCGCCGTGGTTCTCCTTCTACTACTTCACCACGGACGAGGCCATCGCCGCCACGCTCAACGCCCCGGCCCTGGAATTCGCACCCGGGACAAGGTGGGAGTACTCGAACGTGAACTACATGATCCTGACAAAGATCGTGGAGCAGGCCGGCGGAGCCCCGTTCTCCGCGTTCCTTCAGCGTCGGATCTTCGCGCCGCTGGGGATGACGGGGAGCTTCCTGGACGACGACACGACCCTGGTGATCCCCAACCGGGCGACGGGCTACGCGGACCGGGCCGACGGGGAGATCAGGAGGAAGCTGGAGAGCGTGGGCATTCACATCCGGGAGGGCGCGGGCTACGCCCAGCTCATCCGTGTTTCACCGCACTTCGGCGGAAGCGGCGTCTTCAGCACCCTCGAGGATCTCGCCCGCTGGAACGCGAGCTTTGAGACCGACCGGCTGGCGGGTCCCGCGTTCACCCGGCAGATGCTCCAGCGTATGCGCTTCGCCCACGACAAGGACAACGACGCGTTCGGCCAGGTCTTCGGGGCCTTCGCCGGGCGCGAGATGATCTGGTTCTCCGGGGGCGACCTCGACGCATCGACCTTCATGGCGCGGATACCCAGCGAGCACCTGGCCGTGATCTGCCTGTCGAACATGCCGAACGGGAACAGCGAGGAGAAGGCAAAGAGGGTGCTCGCCGTGCTGCTCGGCTCCGGGACTCCGTGATTTCGGCAAAGAACCGGGCCGCCGTCCCGCTACGAAGCGCGAATCCTTCCCGATAACAGGGAAACCTTGTTCCCGCTGCCGGGACACTCGGCCAGGCTCACGGCATGGCGCGTCAATCAGATGCGGGACAACACCCCCCCTTCCGCGGACGTTCCCGGCGGGCCGCCGGACACAGCTGCCCCGGACAGGGCCCGAGTGCGGGAGACGGCTCGCGCCGCCAAACTTCGCGAGGAAGGCGACGGGATTCGGCCCGGCCCGGTGTTATTCGCATCGTCTGCCAAACCTACCCCCATGGACCGCAAAACGTTTCTACGGGCGAGCGGCTGCTGCGCCGCACTCGCCGCACTCCAACAGCTCGGCTGCGCCTCGCTGGAGGCCGCCTCAGAGCCCGCAACGGGTCAAGGGACGACGACGCCCGGGTCGCCGTCCTCAGCCCAACCGTTGACGCCCGCCGACCGCCGCGTCGCATTTGCGGAGACCTGGGCGAAGCGATTCTTCGACGTGCTCGACTCCCATCTCGACGAGGAGACCCGGGAGGCGATCATGAGGGCCAACGGAAAGGCCTGCCATGAGGGCAGCCAGCCGGGGCAGAAGGCGGCACCCGTGGACATCGACACCTTCATTGCCGGCGTCCGGAGGTACATGGGCGAGGATGCCATCCGGCGGGAGGGCGACGTCGTCGAGTTTCGCTACGTGCAAAACCCGCGCGGCCTGAAGGTCGCCGACGGCTACTGCCTCTGCCCGCTCGTCGAGACCGGCCCGGCTGGCCTTTCGGGGACGTACTGCTGGTGCTCGGTGGGGTACGTGCAGCACATGTTCGAGACCGAGGTCGGCCGGCCCGCGAAGGTCGAGCTCCTTGAGTCTCTCAAGAGAGGCGGGAAGGGCTGCAGGTTCAGAGTCACGCTGGGATAGCCTCAGCACCCAGGGAATCGTTGACCAGGCGCCCCAAGATCCGGCCCGGACAAAACCTAATGCATCCGAGTAGAATCGTTTAGACTTGGGTCGATCGGGCCGCCGGCCCGTTGACCACGGTGCGATAAACCGGATTCTCTATAGGAAGTCAAAGATGGCGGCGCACGCGGCACGACCAGCGCTTCAGACGGACCGGGCACCGGCCCTCTGTGGTCTTCTGAGCACCCTTCGGAAGGGCGCCGCGGGCTTCGCCGCGCGCCGCAGGGTTCTCGCCGTGGCGGTTCTCGTCATTCCCGGTGCCGCAATGGCTGTATCATCCGCCAAGGAGCAGGCCGTGCCACGGGATCCAGGCGACCTGTTCCTCGGCCGCTGGAAGGGGGAAGCCCGCAACGGCAGCGAGAGGCGCGAGGTTGGCCTCGCCTTCGACCTCGGCCTGGACGGCACCGTCGGGGCCCGCATGTGGCTTCCGGAGATCAACGCCTACGGGGCCCCATTGGGGACGCTGCAGGTCGCGGGATCCGAGGCTGCGGTGCCGGACTGGGGCATCCAGCTTTCCCTGCGAGACGGCGAGTTGACCGGCACCCTCGCGCAGCCCGAGCTTTCCATTTCAGCCCGCCGGGTCGGGAGCCTCCCGGACGAACCCCCCATCCCCAAGATAGCCCCGGGTCCGCCGCCCGAATGGACCCTTAGGACGGGGCCGCTCTGCGGCTCGCCGACCGTGGTTGCGGGAGCCATCATTGTGGCCGACACGGCGGGCGTCATCCGCTCCGTGGAACCCAGGGACGGATCCGTCCGCTGGGCGCGCGAGCTGGGTTCCCCGGTTTACGGCCAGGTCGCCGCGGCCGGCGGGCGGCTGTACGCCGCCGCGGACTCCGGCGACCTCTTCTGCCTGGACGCCTCGACCGGAGGCGAGCTCTGGCGCAGCCGCTACGGGCCCGCTGAATCGAAGCACGCCATTCCCACTCATTTTGGGGACATGGAATGGGACTTCAGCGGACCCGATCCCGTCGTCGCAGAGGGGGTGATCTACGTGGCCGGGGCGGACCACGCTCTGAGGGCCATGGACGCGGCGAGCGGATCCGAGCGCTGGCATGCTCAGGCAGGCGAACGGATCCGGGGCGGCGCATGCGTCGCCGGCGCCAGAGTCGTGTTCGGGTCGCGCGACCACTTCGTGTATTCCGTCGACAGGCGCGACCGGCGCCTCTGTTGGACTTTCGACACGGGAAGCCCCGTCAATACCGCGCCGGTGTTCGCGGGCGACCGGATCGTGATCGGCACTCGCGACAGGTCCCGGCTCTTCGCCCTCGACGCGGAAACCGGCAAGCTCGCATGGACGGTCTACTACTGGCTATCCTGGGTGGAGTCCGCGCCCGCGCTCGCCGGAGGGACGCTCTACATCGGATCCTCCGATGAGCAGCGGATCCGCGCCATCGATGCGGACAGCGGCCGCGTCATCTGGGACACCCGGGTCTGGGGATGGACCTGGGGGACGCCGCTTGTCGTCGGTGACACCGTCTACTACGGATCGGCCGGCGCACAGGACTACCTCGTCCACCAGCGCCCCTCGGTCGGCGCGATCGACCGCAGGACCGGGCGCATCACGTGGAGGCACCCGCTCACGATGACGCCGGGCGCCTATGTCTGCGGCGTCGCCCGCTCCCTCGCGGTCTGCGGGGACCGCATCATCGCCGCCGGTGTCGACGGCTGGTTGTCCGCGTTTCCCGTGCGCTGAGGCCACGCGCCCGCGCCGCCGGCCGAGCCCCTTCGGGCCCTTGCGCCGCCCTCCGATCACCTCCACAACATGAACAAGACCCTGGCTTCCCTCGCCCTCATCTCGCTCACGCTTGCGCTCGGGCGCCCGACCTGCGCCGAGGCGGCTCCGGGCGACTCGATCACCGCCCACGTCGTGTGGAAATTCCAAACCGGCGGCGAGGTGAATTCCGCCCCTGTCATTGCCGACGGCGTCCTCTACTGCGGAAGCATGAACGCAGCCTTCTTCGCCCTCGACGCGGAAACCGGCGCCGTCAAATGGAAATTCACGGGAGCATTGTTTCCCGTCAGCTCGAAGGCCGCCGTGCACGGTGACGTTGTTTGCCTGGTGAGCGGCAACACCCTGTTCGGGCTGGACAGGAGGACGGGGGCCGAGCGATGGAGGTACTCGGCGAGGAACTATCGCCCGGTGTACCTGATGGACCTGACGGACTACCATCGCTCGTCGCCCTACATCGACGGGGACATCGCCTTCTTCGGGGACGACTGGGGCGACCTGAACGGAGTGGACACCCGGACCGGCGCCCTGGCCTTTCAATACACCACCGGATCGTCACGCCCAATCCGGTCCACGCCCGTCGTGAACGCCGGCGTCGTCTATTTCGGCGACTGGGAGGGTGCGGTCTACGCCGTATCCATCGCGGATCGGAAGCCCCTCTGGACGCACACGCTCGCGAACTGCCGCGCCTACTACGGCGCCATTGTGTCCGAGTTCGTCGTCCAGGACGGTGTCCTCTATTTTGGCAGCCAGCACGACCTCTTTGCCCCGCTCGACATCGCCACCGGCAAGGAAGTCTGGCGGTACGTGGACCCCAACAAGACCTACCTGCCGGCGACGCCGCTCGTACGCAACGGCAACGTGATCATCGCCTCCACGATCTTCACGAATTCGGTGATCTGCCTGAGCCGGGGCAGTGTCGTGTGGAGCTTCAAGGGCAGCGGCATCTTCTTCACCAAGCCCGCAGTCAGCGATTCGGTCCTCGCGATCAACAGCACCAGCTTCGGCCAGACGGGGTATCTCTACCTCCTGGACGCCGATTCGGGCAAACTCATCAACACGGTGGCCGTCGAACGGGCGACCCCTTCGGCACCCGCGATCGACGGCGGAAAGCTCTACCTTGGCTCGGGTGACGGCTGCATCTACGCCCTCAACCTCCGAGAGCTCGTCGCTCCCCATGCGGGTCCGCCCTGAATCCTCCCCTGGAGGTCTGCCCGGGAGCCGTCAACCTGCGGTCCCACACACGTGTTAGGCGTCTGCATCAGAAGTTCTCGGCACGCATTCCCGGCCGCCCGGCTCGAGACGGAGGGCCATGCGGTCGTATGCCGCAGGAGGCGATTCTTTGTCCGCGCCTTCGCGCACTCCCTCGCTAGACTCTGGATCCCCGGGGACCTTGTCAGTTCCGCGAACCGCCGCCGGGTCGGCCCCTGCCGTCTCAGCCCATGATCCAGATCGAACCGTCCGGCTATGCCGGGCTCCTGCCCCTGGCGACGGCGCCCCGCTTCAACGCCTATTTTGCCCGAGCCGTGCTTGAGGGCCGCGTCACGGGCACGGTCTATGTCGACACCCCCGCCGCGCCGCGGGCCGCGTACATCCTTCACCCGTGCGGCATGTCGCTTCTGTGCGGCTCCGCCAAGTCGGAGCCCTTCACGGGCGCCCTGGCGGACTACATGCTCGACACGGCGCGCACCCGCCGGGGTGCGGAACTGGCGCAGGCCTTCCCCGACACATGGCACGCGGTGCTGGCGGAGCGCCTCGGACCCGGCTTGCTCCGCGCCACGGACCCCGTGCGCCAGGGCCTTGATGTCGCGGGCATCCAGAGCGTGGGACGCGGGCGGGTGATCGAGTGGGGACGAATCAACTTCGAATTCGACCGGACAGCCTTCGAGGAGCTCCAGGAGCCGCCCCTGCCGGCGGGGCTCCGGCTGGAGCGGGCGGGCAGGACTGTCTACGAACCGTGGCGGGGTCCCGTGATGCCCCGCTTCTTCTGGGACGGCCCCGAGCATTTCGAGCGCGACGGGGTCGCCTTCGCGATCTTCGATGGCAGCCGCCCGCTTTGCGTCGCCTTTTCGGCATGGATTGTCGGGGACGTCCTGGAAATCGGGATCGAGACCCACCCAGAGGCTCGCAGGCGCGGCCTGGCCCACGCCGCGTGCGCCGCATTGATACGGCATGCCCTGTCGCGGGGGCTCGAGCCCGTCTGGTCGACCCACAACGAGAACCACGCATCCCAGGCGCTCGCGCGCCATCTAGGATTCCGAAGGACCGTCATGGTCCCGTATTATGGGTTGGTCACGCACGCAGGCTGAGCCGGCCCGTGGCTCGACGCGGGATGCCGCCGGGTTCTCGCGAACCCGTCGCGGCCCCTAGGATAAGGCCCGGTCGCCCGACCGACGCCGTTCGCGAAGGAGACGCTTCAACCCTTTCCCAATGTACTTCCCAAAGTTCAAACCACCCTAAAAGTAGCTTGACGGGAGTCTCCCCATATTAGGCCTTGAGCCGCTGCCGGACCTCGGCTTCCGCGTCAAACACCGCCGGCGAGCTCCTGAACCGCTCCTCAAGGTCATAGGCGGTGCCCTCGAGCGGGCTGCTTCTGTAGCCGAACTTCTCAAGACCCTCCGAGTAAAGCGCGACAAAACGCTCCGGACCCAGCAGGCGCCACTGGAGGACGTGGACCAGTTCGTGGAAATGCAGCGCCTCGTTGGTGAGTTCATTCTGCGTCACGAAGTAGGTGTCGAGGTAGGTGATGCCGCCGTATTCGATCCGTTCCCATTCGGTGAACTGGGTCAGTCCCATCTGCGAGAGCGGCGGCATGGGCAGCGTCTCGACTGGGACGACTCTCGCCAAAGCGAGCAGCGCGGGCGAGAAGTAGGCCGGCAGCCGCTGAAACCCAAAGCCGTCCACGGGCATGGCGCGTTCGGCATGGGCCGCGACCGTCTGGCGGATCCACCCGATCAAGATCGGATATTTCGCCTCAAATTCCTCGGGAGTCAGCGGCATGGGAATGCTATCGTGAGGCAGCGCGGCGTCGCATCAGGGGGATGCCGTCCACAAAGTATTCACG
This sequence comes from uncultured Opitutaceae bacterium, assembly GCA_964419075.1. Classification (GTDB taxonomy): domain Bacteria; phylum Verrucomicrobiota; class Verrucomicrobiia; order Opitutales; family Opitutaceae; genus Palsa-1447. The sequence continues at coordinate 12,663 of CAYQOH010000018.1, forward strand.
CCGTCCAAATCGGGTCAATTCGCCCGGCACGTGTGCCGCTGACGCGCAAGACCTTAACAGGCTGTTGACTCTGGTCTCACATGCACGATCCCGGCAACAGGAGGCATTCAGAGAAATGGGCTCCCCAAACCATGAAACCGGCCCTATGATCCGCCCGTGAGCTCACCCACGATGAGAGCGATTGTGCGTGCGGAATACGGACCCCCGGAGGTGCTTAGGGTGATCGAGATGGAAAGGCCGACGCCCGGGCCCGACGAGGTCCTGATCAGGATCCGCGCGGCATCCGTGAACCCGCTCGACTGGCACTACATGCGGGGGATCCCCTACGCCGTGCGCCTGCAATCCGGCATACGCAGGCCAAAGGACAGCCGCCTCGGCCACGATGTCGCGGGACAGGTCGAGGCGGCCGGCCGGAACGTAACGCGGTTCAAGGCGGGCGACGAGGTGTTCGGAACCTGCAGGGGGGCCTTCGCCGAGTTTGCGTGCGCGTCCGAGAATTCGCTCGTCGTTAAGCCGCAGAACGTGACGTTCGAGCAGGCCGCAGCCGTTCCGGTCGCAGCCTTGAGCGCCCTCCAGGCCCTTCGCGACAAGGGCGGGATCCGTCCGGGACAGAAGGTCCTGGTCAACGGTGCGTCGGGGGGCGTGGGAACATTCGCGGTGCAGCTGGCGAAGGGGTTCGGCGCGGAGGTGACCGGCGTGTGCAGTTCGCGCAACGTGGACATGGTCCGGTCGATCGGCGCCGACCACGCCGTGGACTATTCCCGGGAGGACTTCACGAGGGCCGGGCTGCGGTATGACCTCATCCTCGACACCGTGGGGAACCATTCCCTTTCGGATCGCAGGCGCGCGCTGACCAAGACGGGGACGCTCGTTCTGGTGGGAGGCTCCGAAACCGGGCGCTGGCTGGGCCCGCTCGCGGGGATGCTGAAGGCGGCCGCGCAGGCGCGGTTCGTGAGCCAGAAGCTGCTCCCGTTCATGGCGCGCCTCAACCGGGATGACCTGATGGCGCTCCACGAGCTCGTCGGGGCCGGCAAGATCGTGCCGGTCATCGACTGCATCTACCCGCTGAGTGACGTCCCCCAGGCCATCCGGCATCTGGAGGGTGGGCACGCCCGGGGAAAGATTGTGATCACGGTGGCCGGACCCGGCGGGGCCTGACCGCGCCGCGTCCGGGTCTTTGGGGGCGGCTCCCGGACCGAAAGGGCACGCAATGAGCCTCACGCACGGACTCCGTGCTTGACGAGGGGGCCGGACAGGACGCTGCATGGGGCTTCCTCCAAACGGATGCCCCCCTCGGGCTACGGGCTTTTTCACACCAGGCCATGAACCGACGAAACTTCCTCAAGCTGTCCCTGGCGGCGACGCCGCTGGCGCTGACGGCTCATGCGGCTGAGCTTGCCTCGGCACGCGAGGAGCGCACCGACAGGGGCTTTCGGGTGGGCGCGAACGTGGATCGGCACGGGGAGGAGCTTCTCATCATGGGCGGGCAGTTCGACCTCAAGGTCTCGGCGAAGGACACCGCGGGAGGGTTCTGCCTATACGACACCGTCAGGCGGTCCAAGGGAGGCCCCGCCCTTCACGTGCATCACTTCCAGGACGAGTGGTTCTACGTGATCCGGGGGGAATTCGTTGTCCAGGTGGGCGAGGAGACCCTGCGCCTGCATCCCGGCGACTCGGCCCTCGCGCCGCGGAAGCTCCCGCACGCCTTTGCCAAGGTCAGCGAGGACGAGGGCCAGCTGCTGATCCTGTTCCAGCCGGCCGGCAGCATGGAGGACTTCTTCCATGAGATGGCCAAGCTGGGCCCGGGCATCCCGAGGAACCAAGAGAGGGACCTGAAGGAGCTCTGGGAGCGGTACGGGATGGAGATCGTGGGGCCGCCGCTCACGTTCTAGATGACGTGGGGCGGACAAGCGGGACTCGAGCCGGGCGCGTCTTCCACCCGGAGTCATGGGCTCACGTCGGCGGGCCCCAAACGCCACGAGAAACTTGCATAATCATCCGAGGCGCGGAGGGTTTGCGCACCACCGGTCTCTTCTTCCCTGAAATCCTGACTCCCGTCCATGTCCAAGCCCATCTGCTACTCCACCAAGGCGTACTCCGCCGCCAGTTCCACCTCCCCGCTCGGCGCTGCGGTCATCGAGCGGCGCGTCCCGACCGCCTCCGACGTTCAGATCCACATCCTCTATTGCGGCGTCTGCCACTCCGACCTCCACTTCGCACGCAACGAGTGGCACTTCACCCAGTACCCCGCGGTGCCGGGCCATGAGATCGTCGGCAAGGTGACCGCCGTGGGCAGCGGCGTGAAGAAGATCAAGGTGGGCGACACGGTCGGCGTCGGATGCCTTGTCGACTCGTGCCGCACCTGCCCGAACTGCCGCGCGGGCCTGGAGCAGTTCTGCGACAGCGGCATGGTCATGACCTATGGAAGCATCGACAAGCATCTCGGCACCCCGACGCTCGGGGGCTACTCCCAGAGCATCGTCGTGACGGAGGACTTCGTGCTCCGGATGCCTTCCAACCTGAATCCGGCAGCCGCCGCGCCCCTGCTCTGCGCGGGCATCACGACCTACTCCCCGTTGCGGCACTGGAAGGTCGGCCCCGGCCAGAGGATCGGGATCGTCGGCCTGGGTGGCCTCGGCCACATGGGCGTCAAGTTCGCCAAGGCATTTGGCGCACACGTCGTGCTGTTCACCACGTCACCCGGCAAGGTCGCGGACGGCAAGAGGCTCGGCGCTCATGAGGTGGTCGTCTCCACGGACGAGGCCCAGATGGCCGCGCAGGCCGGAAGCTTCGATCTCATCCTGGACGCCGTTTCAGCCACCCACGACATCAACGCCTACCTCAACCTGCTGAAGCGCGACGGCAACCTCGTGCTGGTCGGCGCGCCCGAAAAGCCGCTGCCCGTGGGCGCCTTTCCCCTGCTGTTCCGGCGCCGGTCTCTGTCGGGCTCCCTGATTGGCGGGCTGCCCGAGACGCAGGAGATGCTGGATTTCTGCGGGAAGCACGGCATCACGAGCGACATCGAGCTGATCCGCATGGACCAAATCAACACGGCCTACGAGCGCATGCTGAAGAGCGACGTGAAATACCGCTTCGTGATCGACATGGCCTCGTTGGCCTAGATTCCGAGGCATCACGCCCACTGGCCCGGAACCGCACGGTTCGGAAAGATTCCCGTTCGCCATCGGCATGACCGAATCGCGGCGAGGTTGCGGTGGATGCGCACGCGCTGGGCCTGTCACCCACAGGACCGCGCTCGCCTCCCTGTGACCTTCGGCAATCGAGGCGATTCGAGCGCCCCATCACTCCATTCCCGAGAGCGCAGACCCAGCGGGTGCCTGGCACGAGCCGTGACACTAAGGGCCAGACACCAGGACACACCCGTTCCATAATGGCTGGATTCGGGGCGAACTCGTTGTAAGAACGTTGCGCATCAAGACGACGCCAATCCCCTGGCTGCTCTGCATTCTCGCGACGGCACCGATATCCGTGGCACAGGCAGACCCGGGACCTCCGGTCGTACTCGGCAACGAGCAGGTCCGGGTAAGGGCCTGGATCGAGGACGGGCGGCTGCATGAGGAATATCTCGCCTGCGCCGCGGGGCGGTGGATCGTGTTGGCTACCGAGGCGGAGGGCGGATCCGCCGGGCCGAGCGCCGTGTATGAGACCGACCGCAACGTCAAGCGAGGCACGGTCACGGGCCTCGCCTTGAAGGGAAATGAACTGGTCGAGGAGTTCGCAGTGGGCGCGCTTCGCGGGATTCGCAGGGTGAGTCTCTGCCCCCACGGCCCCTGGCTTCACGTCACCACGCTCTTGCAGGCGGCCCCAGGCGCGAGGATCCATGAGTTTGTCGACAGGTTCAGGTCCACGCTCCGGCCCGACTGGAGCTTCGCCGCCTCCGTCGGCGGCTTCGTCCCAGACCCGCAATATAAGGCTCCTCTGATCCTGGTCCAATCGGCCCGCACGGCCTTTGCCGTGGTTCCGGACGTCGACGCTTTGGATCCTGCGACCCTGCGGCAATGCAATCACGCGCTGGATCTCGATATTCCAGCCGGCCCCGTGCTGGGCGTCGGTTTCGTGCCGGCTCGCCAGGCCTATCATTCGGTCTATGAGCCTGATACGCGCCGGACCTGGTCGGTCGCGATTCCGCCAGCGAACTCCTACTACCTTCTCGTCACTGCGGATGCGGAGCCTGCCGAGGCGTATCGGGAGGCGGTGAGACTTCATTGGCGCTCGTTTGGGCGGCCCAGGCAACTGGAGGCCGCGGTTCAGCAGGTCGGCACGGACACGCCTGCCGGCGTGTACTCGTGGCTCAAGTCCCTGGGCCCTGTTGAACAGCAGGTGGCCATGGACAAGCGGATCAAGGGACTTGCCCTGTGGGACGAATGGCGAACGGAGGTCTGGGACTCCCAATCGGTTCAGAATTGGCTCCTCGTGCCGCTGGACGGCGGCGGAGTCGGCGGCGGCGTGCAGACCCGTCGCTGGGGCCCGGGACCCTCGGTCTACCTCACCGCGTGGTTCAACACGCTTCGAACCTCGTTCGCCATGGCCCTCTATGCGCGCCGCGCCGGCAACGAGGCCTTGATACGCCGGGCCCGGCAGACCGTTGAGCTTGCCCTCATGGCCCCGGGCCGCGACGGCGCCTTCAAGTGCATTGCCGTCCCGTCCGGGAACGGGGGCCCGGTTCTCTGGGCCGCCGGCGACGGGGCGGGCGACAGCACCGCCGAGGGGTATCTGGGATACGATATGAGCTGGACGGCATATTGGCTCCTGCGCTGGCGCTCGGCAGGCCTTCCCGAGAGCGGGGCCATCCTGCCGCGGTGCCGTGCCCTGGCGAAATTCCTATGCGATCGGCAGCAGGGTGATGGTATGCTGCCGACGCGATTCGCCGAGGACGGCTCGGTCACCGTTGAGCTTTCCCGAAGGCTGAAGGCGGAGACCGGCCCGCTGGCGCTCTTCCTCCTTGAACTCTATGCGCAGGATCCAGACCCCCGATGGCTGGAGGCGGGCGAGCGGGGTCTGGCCTTTCTCGATGCGAACGTGGTCCCGCAGCGCCAGTGGTACGATTTCGAGACATTCTTCAGCTGCAGCCCGCGTGCGCCGACCTTCGACGAGCGAAGCCGGCAGTGGCCGGCCAATGATCTGGCGCTCGGCCAGGCGGTGGCCGCATATCTATCGGCATATCGCGTGACGGGCGACCGCCGCTACCTTGAGAGGGGCGAGCGCCTCCTGGACTATCTGCTCCTGTATCAGCAGTGCTGGACCAATCCCCTGTTGGATAACCTGAGCGGCCCGGCGACGCTCCTCGGCGGCTTCACCACCCAGAATTCCGACGCCGAATGGTCAGACGCGCGGCAAAGCCAGTTCGGAAACATCCTGCTCGACTACTACCGGGCGACGGGAACCGTCGAATACCTGGAGCGGGGTGTTGCGGCGCTCAGGGCGCAGTTCCCCGTCTCCCCGTGCGAGAACTGGGCCCATTCGGGCTACGGCGAGAAGACAGGGATTAGCAGCTTCCACTGGGGAACGGGCAGCGGCATGGCGGGGATAGAGATTGAGGAGAGCTATCTTCGCGACGCCGTCGTCGACGCAGCAGCAGGACAGGCCGTGGGCGTCAACGGCCTGAACGTGACCGCATGCACCGTGGGCGGAGGGGAAATCCACGTGGGCTTCTCCAGTCCATTCACGTGGAGGCGCCCGCCTGTATTCGTCTTTCACCAGTGCAGCCCAACCCAGACCTACCGGATCTTCGCCAACGGCTCCGAGCTCGGTGCCTGGAAAGGCGACGCACTGGAACGAGGAATAGGGGTCCCCGGCGGCCGTTATTAGGATGATGAACAAGGTTGTTGTTCAGCTCAAACCAAAGGATACCGAACACATTCCGCAACCAGCCAGACCGACTTTGAGGGTAGCCCCAATAAAGTAACGCTGATCATCCGCGTTCCGGAATCTTACCACGTGCGCGAAGACGTTATAATGAAGACACTACAATTGGTGACCATGTTGGCCGTGTTATTTATACCCGACACTTGGGCTCTTGCCGAAGACAGTCAGGACTCCAAGGCGATTGATAAGTTCCGAGTCCTTCTGGAAGACTCGCTGCAAAAGACGTCGATCGGCAGCGAAGACGTTAAGACGTTCTATGAACATACGTTGCCTTTTTGGAGGGAACATCTGCAAGACTACCTACAGAATCCGGATCGATACCAATCGCTCTTGTCTCTCTATTGCAAGAATCAAGCTCTATATCGACCCGCTCTCATTGTCTCGGATATTGACAAGTACAAGGCGGAGATTGAGAGGTTCAAGAACCTCGATGCACGCGACACCACGCCGTCGAAGGCGGTACTATTTGTCGGCAGCTCCAGCATCGTCCTGTGGGAGACTGCGGCGGCGTTCCCGTGTTACCCTGTCATTAATCGGGGTTTCGGCGGTTCAACGCTGATTGACGTGAATCATTTCTACAACGAGGTCGTCAAAAAATACGCGCCAGCGGTCATTGTGCTCTATTGCGATAGTGACATTTATCTGGGTGCGGTCCCGGCAATGGTGCTGAAACGTTTCCAAGATTTCTCTGGCCGCGTCGGAAGGGATTTCCCCGATACCAAGCTCATCTTCCTGTCGATAAAGCCAACGCCAACGGACGTCTTCTGGGGCAAAGACGTGCGGGAAAACGGAGTGATTGCGAACGGCTTGATCAAAGAATTTGTCGCGAGTCAGAAAAACCTGCGTTTTGTGGATGTGGCGACCCCTATGTTTCGAGACGGAAAGCTCCGTCTGGATATTTTTCTGCCGGATGGAATGCATCTGAATGCTCGTGGTTACAGTATCTGGAATCCAATTGTCGCGGAGAATCTGTCGAACATTTATCCGCCAGTAAGTGTTCCTGACCATAAACCGTCGGTCGCGGGCTCTAATTGAACAAGGGTCAGTTGTGCCGAAGTCACGTTGCTCGCCGTCTAGCCCCCATCTGGCGCCGCTTCCGAGTCTCGGCTATATGGTGACAGGGTAACGTCCGGGCGCAGTTCACCACCGGTCCTGACTGAAACTCAATGGCTTCGTGTGGCGGTCAAATCGACACGCAGCCGATTGTCGCGGGCTCCTGGCGGGTCGCCAATCGGCGCTGATGCAAAAGGAACGGCCTGATTTCCGGATCGCGCCCGTTGCGATCTCCGAGTGTTGGTCGGCTGCATACGCCCATTTCTAAATTGACATTACTCGAAGTGCGGCCACCTATGCTGTCGCTGATCCGTACAGTCGGGATGACATAAGTAAGCCGAATGGAACCACTTGAAAAATTGACCGACGCCGAGTCCACCCGTTGGCTAACCGAAGAAGTCCGACCGTTCGATCTCCCGTTGCGTGCCTATTTAAGTCGGTCACTGCCTTCTCAGGCCGATGTGGATGACCTGGTTCAGGATACCTATGTTCGTCTGCTGAAAGCAAAGGGAAAGGGCTCGATCCGGCATATTAAGGGCCTGTTTTTCGCCATTGCGCGCAACTTGGTACATGATTTTTTTCGCCAAAAGAATGATGCTAACGTTGTTTCCATCACGGAAAATGGCGTGATTCCCGTCTTCTTAAGCAATGACGAAGGTTTGGTCGAAGGCGTCTGTCGGCGAGAGGAATTGGCGCTTCTATGCGATGCATTCAATTCCCTTCCTGAACGCTGCCGCGAGGTGATCATGCTCCGAAAGATCAAAGGCCTCTCCCAGAGAGAGATCGCCGAACTACTCGGCATTGCGGAGCATACGGTTGAGTCGCTCGCTGCAAAAGGGGTGCGCCGCTGTGCTGACTACCTGCGCGCAAATACCGATAGACAACAGCCATGATCCGGAACCCTGAGTCTACCGATTTCGGACAACCTCAGTCCACGGACCCTATCGCGCAAACTGCGGCGGCGTGGGTGGCCCGGCAGGATCGTGGCTTGACCGCAGAAGAGGTAAGAACTGTCACGGAATGGCTCAACGCGAATCCGCGCCATTCTGTAGAATTCGCGCGGATTGCCAACAGCTGGCAGAGACTCGATGTCATCGGTGCTGTGCCGGGGTTGGCCGCCATGGCCGATTCGCTCGAAGTGCGCGCCAGAGCCCGGCGACAGCGCCGTCGAACCTGGGTTGCAGCAGCGAGCGTCGCAGCGGCAATCGTGGCGGCATTCGGGCTGTGGAGATCGGTTCGTTCTCCCGGCTCAGCCGGGCCCAAGAATGGGGATTACATCGTGCTTGCTAGCACCGCGCGGCACGTGACGATGCCCGACGGTTCCATGGCGGAATTGAACGGGGACAGCCGCATCGAGATGGACTTCAATCCTGCGGAGCGCCGGGTCAAACTCGTGCACGGCGAGGCTCACTTTAGCGTAGCTAAGAATCCCGCCCGCCCATTCGTCGTTTCAGCCGGGCCGATTGCGGTGCGCGCCGTCGGCACTGCCTTTGACGTGCGTATCGCTGCAGACTCTGTTGAGGTACTCGTAACTGAGGGCAACGTGCATCTGCAGGAATCGGCGCATGCATCCGGGCAGCAGCCGCTACCGGAAGAGCTTCTCGATCCAATGTCCGCTGGGCGGGCTCTAAGCGCTGGCGAACGTGCCGTTGTACGGGCGGCGGTCGCCGGCAGGGTCAAAGTTTCCGTCGAGTTGCCGTCCAAGAGTGAGATCGACCAAACATTGGCATGGGAAGGGACACAGCTTGCGTTCGACCGCACGCCGCTTGACCAAGTGGTTGCCGCATTTAACCATTTCAATTCGCGCCAGTTGGTACTCGCAGACCCTAAGGTGCGGAGCCTCACGTTGTCCGGTGTATTTCGTGCGGACAATCTTGACGCGTTTATCAATCTGCTGCGCGCCAGCGTGGACGTGGTCGCCGATCCCCAAGACGATGGCCGCATCCTCCTTCGAACGGCGCCTTGACTGCGCGCTGACCGCGGGAAGGCGGGCGGGACCGGTCCGGGCTTGCCATTGGCCTAGGGCCCTAACAGAAGATTTTCAGCGAAACCCGTAACGGAATTTCCTGAAATCCAAGTCTTGTGGTTGTAAGGCGCATTCCATGCGACGCCTGACACCCAAGAATGCCTGAGAATGTTCCCCAAATCTTGCGGCCCCCGGTCGCGATGGTGTTGCCGATTGCTCGGCGTCGCCATCTTATTTACGACCGGAACCGTCTTTGGGGCGCAAACAACGGTGGATGTCGAGAGCGCCAATCACGCGTTCGATATCCCCGCCGAAGATGCCGAAACGGCCCTCCGCGCCTTTGCGGAGCAGGCCGATACGCAGTTTGTCTTTTCTGCGGACAAGGTGAAAGGGGTACGCACGAATGCGCTGAGAGGCAGCTATGCGCCACGAGAGGCGCTCGACCGCCTTGTGTCTGGCACGGAGTTATTCGTCGTGCAAGACGACAGGACGGGCGCACTCACGGTGGATCGGAATCGCTCCCGAGCGATTTCGTCAACCTCCGCAACACCCCAAAATGAGACCAATGTGAAAACCTATACGCAGACCCGTAAGACCTTGCTCGGTTGGCTTGCCGCACTATTCGTGGCCACCGTTCCGGCTTCAGTAAATGCCCAGGAGGTGACGCCTGTCGCTCCTCCTTCTCAGCAGACTCCTCCTGAGGAAACAGCGAAGCTTAGGGATGAAGCGGTCGTTCTGTCGCCGTTTGTCGTTTCGACCGATAAGGACAACGGGTATATTGCCAGCAACACGCTGGCCGGGAGCTTCCTCAATACCCCGCTGGCCGACACGCCGCTGGCCGTTTCTGTATTAACGAAGGACTTCATTGAGGATATCGGTGCGTTGAAGATCAGCGATGCGATCGAATATGCGACGGGCGCCGGCAACGACATCGGCGGCGGCGGCTACCAGGTCGGTGCCACGACTGGCAATGGTTTGATAGAAAATGATTATAATTTCATGATTCGTGGGTATCGCCTCGTGCAGACGACGCGTGATTTTTTCCCCACGATTCTGCAGGGGGATGCCTTTAATCTCGAGCGTATCGATATTTCCCGCGGGCCGAACTCGACTTTGTTCGGCGTCGGTGGCGCGGGGGGCATCGTAAATTTCACGCCCAAAAGCGCCCAAATTGGACAAAACATCGACGAGCTGGACTTGCGAGTGGAGAGTTATGATTTCACTCGAGAGGCTCTGGATCTCAATCGCACGCTGATGAATAATACACTGGCCGTACGCATCAATCTGATGAACCAGAAGGCGAATGGCTTTTTCGACTTTGAGACCGACAATGAGGAAAAGGGCGCGGTCGCGGTCACTTGGAGGCCGACCAATTCATTGACGATACGGCTCGATGGCGAATTTGGCAAAACGCACCAGAATAAGGTGCGGCCATGGGGGCCCTTCGACAACATCACTCCCTGGATCAAAGCTGGCAGCTATTTTTCTCCTTATGGCAGCGGTCAGTATGCAGTCACTCCCGGGGACAATAACTACTCCCAGTCCAGTCCATATTCAGGCATCATCGGTGAGCGCCGGGAAGGCAATGATGGGAACGAGACCACGTTTACCAATGGGCC
>CAYQOH010000019.1:0-22251 GCA_964419075.1 uncultured Opitutaceae bacterium
TAACCGGCTCGTCCGGCTTGAGTTGGCGGGGGAATTGGGCTTGGGTAGCGAACTCCCCCATGAATCTCACTCCCGAGCAGACGAAGTCCGTGTCCGAATGGATCGCCTCAGGCGACAACCTCTACGCCGTCCAGAAGAAGCTGGCCGAGCAGTTCAGGGTGTCGATGACCTACATGGATGTCCGGTTTCTGGTGGACGACCTGGACCTCCAGATTAAGGACCCCGAGCCCAAGGCGGATGCCAGCGACGTCGGCAAGGGTCCCCCCGCGAAGCAGGCCCCCGAGAAGAAGGGCTTCCTGGACAAGGCGAAGGAGAAGCTCGGCCTCGCGGGCGGCGAGGGCGAGGAGGCCCCCGGCGAGGAGGAGGCGGTCCCCCCGTCCGGCGTCACCGTCGCCGTGGACAAGGTCAGCATCAATCCCAATGCGATGGCCAGCGGCACGGTCGCCTTCCCCGACGGCGTGACGGGAAGGTGGATCGTGGACCTCCAGGGCAGGCCCGGCCTCGTCAGCGTCAGCAAGCCGGGCTACCGCCCGTCGCCCGCGGATGCCCAGGCGTTCATGCAGGAGCTTTCCATGGCGCTCCAGCACCTTTAGGATCCCGGCCCCCGCCTGGCGGCGCTCAGGCGCCCTTGAGCATCGAGGCGAGGTCGTCCTCGCCGATGACGGCGACGCCAAGGGCCCTCGCCTTCTCGAGCTTCGAGCCCGCGTCCGAGCCGGCGAGGACATAGGTCGTCTTCTTGCTCACACTGGAGGCCACCTTGCCGCCCGCCGCCTCGATCCTCGCGGCCGCCTCCTCGCGGGTCATCGAGGGAAGCGTGCCCGTCAGGACGAAGGTCTTGCCCGTGAGCGGACCGGGGCCCCGAGCCTCCGAGGCCGGCGCCCGGGGCGAGACGCCCGCCCGCACCAAGTCCCGCACGAGCGTGCGGTTCATCGGCTGGTTAAAGTGGGCGACGATCGCATCGGCCATCGTCCTGCCGATCCCCGCAATCCGGCTCTCCTTCCCTTCCCCGATGTAGTCCTCGAGCCTGGATTCCGACAGGGCCTCCAGGCTCAGGAATCTCGACGCCAAGTCCTTCGCGGCCGCCGCGCCGACGTGGGGGATCCCTAGGCCGTGGATGAAGCGCCAGAGGTCCGCTCCCTTGCTGGCCTCGATGGCCGCCAGGAGGTTGTCCGTCGACTTCTCGACGCTCTTGCCGAGTGAAAGGAGGTCGTCGCGCCGGAGCCTGTAGATGTCGGAGACGCCGCGCACCCAGCCCTTCTCCACCAGGGCGTCGACCATGGCCTCGCCCAGGCCGTCGATGTCGACGCACGCCTTCGACGCGAAATGGCGCACCCTTCTCCTCACCTGGACCGGGCAGTCGTAGTTCGGGCAGCGCAGGGCCACCTCGCCCTCGGCCTGGATGACGCTGCTCCCGCACGACGGGCACGTGGTCGGGAAGCGGAACGCGACGCACTCCGGGGTCCGCCGGGCCGTGTCGACCCCGACCACCGCGGGAATCACCTCGCCCGCCTTCTCCACGAACACGAAGTCCCCCACCCGGATGTCCTTGCGCGCGATCTCGTCTCGGTTGTGAAGCGTCGCCCGCGCGACCGTGGATCCGGCGAGGAGGACCGGCTCAAGCTCCGCCACGGGGGTCAGGACGCCCGTACGGCCGACCTGGACGGAGATTGACAGCAGCCTCGTCTCGGCACGCTCGGCGGCGAACTTGTAGGCCATCGCCCACCTCGGGGCCTTGCTCGTGCTCCCGGCCTCGCGCTGGAGAGCGAGGGAGTCGAGCTTCACCACGGCGCCGTCGGTCGCGTACGCGAAGCCCTGGCGGATCCGGTCAAGCTCGCCGATCGCCGCCCACACCTCGTCGATGCCCCGGGCCCTCCAGAACTTCTCGACCGTGGGAAGGCCCCATGCGCGCACCCGGGCGTGGTAGCCGGACTGGGTGTCGCCTCCCGCCTGAGGGGGCTCGCACGCGCCGGCCCCGTAGAGAACCAGCTCGAGGCGGCGCCCCGCCACCTCGCGGGAATCGAGGAGCTTGATCGTGCCTGCGGCCAGGTTGCGCGGGTTGGCGTACCGCTCCTCGCCCTCCTCGTCGCGGGCCGCGTTGATCCGCTGGAACTCGGCGAGCGTCATGTAGATCTCGCCGCGGACCTCGATCAGCTCGGGCACGGGCGCCGCCGTCTTGAGCTCCCGGGGCAGGGCCCGGATGGTGAGCGCGTTTGCGGTGACGTCGTCCCCCTCGGCGCCGTTGCCGCGCGTGACCGCGCGCACGAACCGGCCCTTCTCGTAGGTCAGGCTGACCGCCAGGCCGTCGATCTTCGGCTCCACCACGTAGGCAAGATCCTCCCGCCCCAGCAGCCGCACCAGGCGCGCGTGGAACTCGCGCAGCTCCGCCTCCGAATAGGTGTTGTCAAGGCTCTGCATCGGCTGGCGGTGGCGCACCGTCACAAAGCCCTCGGCCCTGTCGTCGCCGATCCGCTTCGTCGGCGTCTCACGGCCCGCGGCCCTCGCGGCGTCCGGGAACCGGGCCTCAAGGTCGGCGAGCTCGCGCTTCAGCCTGTCGTACTCGACGTCGCTCACCTCGGGCCGCGCCTGGCGGTAGTACCGCACGTCGTGGTAGGCGACCTCCGAGCGAAGGGTGGCGATTCTCTGCTGGGCCTCAGACGGGGTCATCGGTAGCGGCGGGGGGCACGGTCATGCGCCCACCCAAAATCCAGAGAAACCGCGCCCGACGCAATTGTGTAAAACAGGCCTATCCACCCGAAGGGGGCGGGCCGGCCGGCGGGCCCGATCCCGGGGCCTCCTCGCCGTGGGCGCGGCTCCGCCGCCGCACGGCCTCCCGGAGGATGAATTCGATCTGCCCGTTCACGCTGCGCAGCTCGTCCGCCGCCCATTTCTCGATCGCCTTCCAGAGAAGGGGGTCGGCCCGCAGCAGGAATGCCTTCCTCTCGTCGGCCATTCAGGGGGTGCCCGCCGCGCGGCGGCTCATTTGAGGCCGGCCGCCGAGCGGGCCGAGTAGATGAAGAATTCCGGGTCCGCCGGGGAGACGGCCACGACCTTGTCGGGCCACCGGAGTACGACCGCATTCTCGGTGCCCGTGAGGAAGGCGTAGAAGCTTCCGACCCGCCGGCTCCAAAAGCGCCCCCGGATCGAACCCAGGCCGCCATTTCCAAACCGCTTGACCGCCCAGCGCATGATGCTCGGGTCGCGGCTGGCGTCGACGAGGCCCGTGAGGGGGAAGCGCTTCCGCCCGAGGACAAGGCAGTTCTCCTCGATTCGGATCTGCGCGGTCCTTGACCGCTCGAAGAGGAAGACCGCGTACACGATCGGAAACACCACCAAGGGCGCGAGCGATGCGGCGGCCCTCGCGACGACCGGCGTGGCCGCGGGCATTTGCCTGGCGACCACCAGGGCGTTGAAGACGACCGCGCCAAGCAGGACGACAGCCGTGAACACCACGGGCGCAATGACCCGCCGCCCCATGGGAGCGGACTCAAACACCTGGTTCACCGTGGCCATGGCTTGGAGGCCCCGCCGGTCAGCCGTAGAGCGTTCCCGCATTCAGCACGGGCTGCGCCTGGGACTCGCTGCAGAGCACCACCAGGAGGTTCGAGACCATCGCCGCCTTGCGCTCCTCGTCGAGCTTGACGACGCCTTTCTCGGACAACTCGCGCAGCGCCATCTCGACCATCCCGACCGCACCAAAGACGATCTTCTGGCGGGCGGCGATCACCGCCTCCGCCTGCTGGCGGCGAAGCATGGTCTGGGCGATCTCCGGGGAATACGCGAGGTGGGTGAGGCGGGCCTCCTCGATGCCGATGCCGGCCCTCTCGAGCCGCTCCTGGAGCTCCCTTGCGAGGGCAGCCGCGACCTCGACCCCTCCTCCGCGAAGCGTCAGCTCACCCGCGTCGCCGTCGTCGTAGAAATAGCTGCTGGCGATGTGCCGGACGCACGATTCGCTCTGGATCCGGATGAAGTTGTCGTAGCTGTCGACGTCGAACACGGCCTGCGCGGTGTCCTTTATCCGCCACACGATGACGACGGCGATCTCGACCGGGTTGCCCCGCTTGTCGTTCACCTTCAGCTTGTCGCCGTTCAGGTTGCGCACGCGCAGCGAGATCTTCTGCTTCCTGTAGAAGGGATTGGCCCACAGGAACCCGTTCTGGCGCGTGGTCCCCTTGTACGCCCCAAAGAGCGTCAGGACCGCGGCCTCGTTGGGCTGGAGCGTGAAGAACCCTCCCAGCATCACGAAGGAGACGATCCCGATGATCATGCCGGCAACGATGGAAAGGACCGATCGGCCTTGCACGTCGATGACCAGGAAGAAGGCGAGCACCAGGAGGGCGATGATGACGAAGAAAAGAATCCAACCGTTCCCAACCGAAGTCGGTTGTTCGCGGTGCGTGGTGAGGGTTGCGGGTGAAGCAGTGTTCATGGGCGTTTCAGGGATTGGACAGATATTGATATGATATCATATAAATATCTGTCCATGCATTTTCTCACCCAAGTTCATAACATATTATCAACTATTGCCTTAAGACAATAGTTGACACTGCACCGCAGCTTGCAGTCGTCGGAATCAGTGCGCCGCAACCGTGTTCGCCGCCTGCCCCGCCTTCGGATTCGGGCTGAAAAGCAGGACGGGCCCGTTGCACTGCGAAACCGCGATCGCCGGGACCCCCTTCGCTCCGGAAAGGGCCACGGCTGCCACCGCGCGGGCGTCGCCCGCGGCAAGGAGCCCGCTTTTCCACGAGGGCACCGGGGTCAGCCCCCCATTCCCGTCGCCCTTCAGAAGGAGGCTCACGCCGCCATCGAAACGTCCTGTGGACGGCTCCGGGCCGTAGTTGTTGCCCACGCAGTAGACGTCAAGATGCCCGTCGCCGGTCAGGTCGCGCACGAGAATGCCGTTGATCGGGGCGATCTGGGCCATGGTGGGCAGGGGCTTGAACTCAAAGGTCCCGTTCGGCCGCTGGAAGTACACGCCGCTCGCCAGCTCGGTGGCCTCGTAGCGCCGGGCCTTGGCCAGGCGGTCCGCAGGGAAGATTTCGTCAACCGTGGCGTGGGCGTAGGATTCAAAGGTCGGAAACTTCTTCGGGATCCAGGGGAAGGAATAGGACAGCTTGCTGCGGCCGCGTACCGGGTAGAGCTTCCCGTCCTCATACTGCGCCTCGATCAGCTGCTCGCGGCCGCTTCCGTCCAGGTCGCCCGAATACAGCACCGTCGGCCAGTCCTGGCTTGCGCGGTACTTCGTGTTCAGGCCGGCGTTGCCCACGACCAGGTCGAGGCGCCCGTCGCCCTTCAGGTCGGCCACCGCAAGGGCGCTCCACCACCCCGTGCGCTTCGCGAGTCCCGCCTTCTCCGTCCAGTTCTCAAGCCCGTGCCCGTTGTTGTGGAAGTACACGATGGGTCCCCATTCGGTCGCCAGCACAAGGTCGGGCCTTCCGTCGTGGTCGAGGTCCGCCCAGACCGCGGCCGTTACGATCCCGATGTTCTTCAAGCCCGGCGCCAGCTCGTCGGTCACGTCGACGAACCTTCCCCCGATGTTCCTGAACAGGAAGCTTCGGGGCGCCGCGGGCCAGCGGCCGGGAACCACCCTTCCTCCCACGAAAAGCCCAACCCGACCGCTGCCGTCAAAGTCGGCGGCCGCGACAGCGCAGGTCGACTCGCTGTCCTCCGGCAGCGTGCCGGAGGGCGCCAGCGTGAAATTCCCGTGTCCGTCGTTCAGATACAGGCGATCGTCCAAGGCCGGGTCGCCACGGTCGTGGCGCACCCCGCCACTCGCGATGAAGAGGTCCTGGCGGCCCGTGCCGGTTGAGTCGAAAAAGACCGCCCCAACGTCATCCGTGTCCTTGACGGAGGCCCAGGGCTGCTCGGGCGCGGGCTTGAACGTGCCGTCGTGCTGCCCGAAGTACAGCATCCCGGACTGGCCGGCCGTGCCGCTGACGAATAGGTCCGCGATTCCGTCCCCGTTCACGTCAGCGACCGCGATCGCGGGGCCGTTCATGCCTTGGCGGCGAGGAAGGAGGCGCTGGCGGCTGAATTCGTCCGCGGGAAGCGAGCCGTCCACGAAGTTCACCCCGCGTGCGTGGGAATTTTCGGTGAACAGGGCGGCCGGGTTGGCCGGGTGCGTGACCTTTGCCGGGGGGCGGTGAACGATCTCACCGGCCGCAAGCTCGGGCTGGCTTATTGTCAGGGTCTTGTCGACAGGAAGATCCTCCAGGACCTGAACCTGCCCGTTCGGCCAGTGGATGGTGAGCTTCGATATTACTGTGTCCCCGCCCAGCCCGAAATGCACCGTTGCGGGCTCGCTGGCCACGACGCCGCGCTCGGTGTAGATTTGGTGCACCTGCACGCCCGAGGCCGTCTCAATCCGCAGCTCGGCGCCGATCGCGTCTCGGTTCGGCGGACGGCCCGCGAGCTTGATCATGACCCTGTGCCCCTCGAAGCTGTTGTTGCGGATGACGGTCGGCGGGCTGTCAAAATTGTTGTAGACGATGTCAAGATTGCCGTCCCCGGCCAGGTCGACCAGCACGCAGCCAAAGGCGACGCCGAGCTGGTCCAGCCCCCATGTCGTGCTCACGTCCTTGAACTTCAGGTCACCTAGGTTATGAAAGGCCAACGTGTGCTCGCGCCGAATAGGCGAGTTCTTCCAGACCGCCCCACGGGCATTCAGGTTTGGGGCCAGGTTCTGCTTGTCGACCAGGTCCGGGTTCGTGAAGTCGCGGATCATACCCCCGACGAAGAACAGGTCCTCGCGGCCCGAGTTGGTGAGGTCCGCCATGCGGGTTCCCCAAGTCCACCCGGTCGCTTCCACGCCGACAAGGTGCGCAATCTCCTGGTAGCGGTCAGTGCCGGTGTTGAGGTACACGGCATTCCACATGTATTGCGGGATCAGCTCCGGGACCCGCTCCATTTCCCAGAGGCCACGGCCCATCTCCTCGAGGCCGGTCATGAACCCGGCGTGCGTGTGGTCCCGCATGTCCGATACCATGAAGTCGATCAGCCCGTCGTTGTTCAGGTCGCCCGAGTCCGCCGCCATGGAGAAATACGTGACGTGCGGGAGGCGCTCGTCCACGACGTCCGTGAACGTGCCGTCCCCGTTGTTCATGTAGAAGCGGTCGGGCGTTTCGAAATCGTTCGCAATGTAGAGGTCCGGCCAGCCGTCCTGGTTCGCGTCAAACCATATCCCGGTGTGCCCCTGGGAAAGCCCCCAGATCCCCGCCTTCTTCGAGACATCGGTGAAGGTCCCGTTGGCGTTGTTGTGGAAGAGGTAGTTCCTGCGGCCCTGGGGGCTCTTGGAGAAGTCGAGAACATTGGTGAGGATGAAGCAGTCCAGGTACCCATCACCGTCGTAGTCGGCGAATGTCGCCTGGACGCAGGCGTCCTGCACGTCGAGACCGTACTCCTTGGCCCGCTCCGTGAACGTGCCGTCGCCATTGTTCACGAAAAGGAGGTTGGGGGCGTCAAAACGGCAGACGTAGAGGTCGGGCCAGCCGTCCTGGTTGATGTCGACGACGGTCGCGCTCGTGACACTGCCTTGGCCTTTATCCGTGCAGTCCACGCCCGCCGCAGCCGCCACGTTCACGAACTTGAAGGGCGCGGTCTGCCGGTAAAGGGCGCACGGCCCGTTTCGGGACACGACAAAGATATCGAGAAGGCCGTCCCGGTCAAAGTCCGCAACGGCGATTCCGGTCTCAACGGCGCCGAGTGTCAACTCGCGGAAGCGGTCGGCCCACATCCGAGGGTCGCTGTACACGTTGCTGACGGTGACGCCCGTCTGTTCCGGCGGAAGGATCTCGAACACCTTCGCGCCGTTCTGCGGCGGCTTCCGCTCCCTCAGGGGCGCGGCCGTGTAGTCGGCTCCTGCGGCGCTAAGCATTGAGGCGCCCGCGAGGGCGAGGGCAGTCAGGGATTTGATCATGGTGTGGAAGGGAAATTCGGGCGGGCGGCGGCTATCGTCGAGCGCTCGGCCAGCCAAGGACCGGGTAGGAACGCCAGCGCAAGCGGAGCCGTGTAGCTCCCAAAGCGCTCGACGACCTCCCACACCGGCGAACCCGCAAGGACAAACAGAGCCTCGGTTGCAGCCTTCCAGGCGCAGACGCCGACGAGGAGGCCGACCGTGGGCCGAAAAAGCACGCCCGCCGCCATCGCGAGCTCGAGCAGCGCCACCGCGGGCACGACGCCCGCGGGGCCGTGCGGCCATACGGCGGCGTAGTTGTGGGCAAAAGAGGCCCGCGGCTCCAACAACGTGCAGCCCGCGTGCCCGGCTAGAAGCGAGAACGTGACCAAGCAAAGCACCCGGCTCAGCCGCAGCCGCGCGCCCTCGCCGGTGTCAGGCCAACGCGACGACAGCCTCCTCAGCTGCGGCCCGCTCCAGCCAACCACCGTGATGATCGCAAGCGGCACTCCGAAATTCCCCGCGCGCTCCCAGAATTCCCAGCACGACTCGCCGGAAAGCGGCCGCAGCAGCGCCGTCCATATGCCCCACGTGGCGGCCCACATGAAGAGGGCGCGGCACGGCCACACGAGCGCAAGCACGCCGACCGCAATGTCCATCATCCCGATCCAGGGCATCAGCTGCCAGGCCCGCGGCTCGCCGATATTCGCGACGGCAAAATACGGCAGCCATGCGGCTTTGGTGATGATGCCGAAGGCCCCGTGCCCAATGAAACAGCCCGCAACGCCGATCCTGAGGATCCACGGGACCGCGAGCTCGACCGCCTCGCTCCTCGCCCTGCCTGTGGGCAAAAGCGTCATTTGGCGCTCGGCGCGCCCGAGGCCAAAGGCGCCTCCGTCAGGGGCAGAAGCTCGTGGCTGAACGTCCAGTCGGCCACGTTCGCCCCCACCTTCTGGCCCTCGATATTGTCCGACATGACGTGGATGCCGCCCCACACCCGGCTCATCCCTGCCTCGCTCTTCGCCTCCGAGAGCTTCTTGAACGAGTGAACGACGCCGGGGAGGCCGTCCGAGGTCGTCGAAAACTCGATGTCGTCAGTCCCGATAAAGAGGGCGATGATCCGGGCGGCGGCGGCCGAGAACGCGCTGTGGCCCGAGACGTAGGACGGGAAGGCGGGCGATGCCAGATTGGGAATGAAATTGGGATTCGGGGCCGCGTTTGGATTGAGCTTCGAATCCATCTCTCGGATCGCCGTCTCCGGGCGCCACGTGCTGTAGAAGAACTTGGTGTCCCAGACGGCGATCGCGGCGTCGGCCTCGGCGATGTTGAGCAGCGCGAGCAGGCGCGCGGTCTCGGGCACCGATAAGTTCTTCCTCCGCGCAATGTCCTGGGCGATCATGTTCCAGTGGCCCGGTGGAGTCGAGGTCCCGAGGTCGTCCGACCAGAACGGGGTGGTCATGGTCTGATATTCCGTGCGGTCGGCGCCGTCCCGGGCCCCTACCTTGTTCACGAACGCCACCTCGTCCGCGTACTCCTTTGATGTCACCGGGTTCGGCGGCGGCGCGCGAAACTGTGAGGGAGAGGTCATCGCGAACGGCGTCACCTTGCCCCAAAACGGGGTCGTCGGGGGCCGAAACGTAGGCGGGGTCTCCCTCCATTTTCCCGGCTCACTGCTCGCGTACTTGCCCGGGATCGGCTTGTTGTAGCCGCTGTCCGCCCGCTTCGCCAGGACCGCCTGCGCCACCTTCTTTCCCCATGCGATTCCGTCCGTCTTGGCCTGTCCGTCGGGAATGGCCGCCAGGGCCTTGTCATAGGCCACCTGCACGGTGCGCGGATTGGTGAAGACCCAAAGCTCCTTGAGGACGGTGTATGCCGCGCTTGCGACCGCGGCATCCATGTCCGCCCCCGCCGGCGCCGGTTCATTGACGAGCCACCCGTGATTCGTGCGGCTTATCCCATTCACGGCGTCGAAGATCGCGATGTGGTAGGTGGCCAGGTAAAGGGAGGACAGCGGCGGTGGGTTTCGGGCGAGGCGCGTGGCGTCGATCGCCTCCTCGTTCCAATCCAGGACGCTGTTGCCGGCGAAGAGGCGGGTGGCCGCCGCCAGGCATATCAGGGTCAGTACGGTGCGGAATCTATTATTTATCATATTCTTATGAAATATCCGTTGGAGGCCAACGAGAGGGGGCTGCACGAGAGTGGGGTTCGCCTGCACATCTGAATTGGCCCATTAAGCCCCCTAATTGAAAGGCGTTTGTGGTGAATCCGGGATCGTACGGGGTGGAATGTCGCCGCCGCGGGACGATCCGCGACCCGGCGCCTCGCTGCGCTCACTTGGGCTCGGTGATCACGATCCGCCGGTTGATGCCCGCCGGCTGCACCTCCTGGCGCACGCCGTTCGGCCAGCGCACGACGATCGTGCGGACCCGGTCGTCGCCTCCCAGGCCAAACGTGAGCGTCTTTTCGGACTGGGCCATGAAGCCGGTGGCCGGCTCCATGGTCTGCACGAGCACGCCCCGGGGCGTATGCACCTCCACCCTCGCGCCGCCGGCGTCGCGCTGGCAGTGGGTGCCGACCAAGTCGATCCTCAGCCATGAGTTGTGCGTCCGCTGCGCGTTTCGCAGCAGCCGCGGCGGTCCTCCGTTGCGCGCGACCACGATGTCGAGGTTCCCCGTGCCCGTCAGGTCGCCGACGGCCACGCCGCGGGCCACAAGCGGCCCGCCGAGCGGCAACTCGCGCCTCGGCGCCGAGGCCTCGATCCAGCCGTGCCCGCTGTTCCACAGCAGCAGCGGGGCCGACAGGAACGCGCGGCCGTGCTCGAAGTGGGCGAGGCCGGGCTCGGCGAGCCCGTTCCCGGAGACGATGTCGACCCGGCCGTCGAGGTCGTAGTCCATGAGCGCCACACCGAGCTTGTCGCAGAGCCTGCAGGTCGTTTCCCCCTCGTCCGCGTTCGCGGCCATCGCGAGGCCCGCCGCCCGCAGGATGCCGAAGCGGTCGACCGGCTGGCCTTGGCGCGAATGGGACAGGGTGCCCGCGCCGACGAGCCCGGCCGAAGCGCCCTCGCGCCGCTCCTCCGCCGGCGGGTTCCACTGCCGGAAGGTCCCGTCGCCCTGGTTGAGGAACAGGATGTCCCCGCCCGACTGGTAGGTGAACAACAGGTCGAGGCGGCCGTCGCCGTTGGCGTCGACCGCCGCGACCGCCAGGGGGTGCGCACGGGGGTAGCCGGTCTGGCGGTCGATGAGATTCAGGCCGGTCCTCGAGGAGACATCCACGAACTTCCCGTTTCCGAGGTTACGGTACACCGAGGGGAAGGCGCTCACGAAGCCCGCCGGTGCGGTGTAGGAGGGTCCCGCGATCTCGGCCATGAACGCGTCCCTGAGCCCCGTCTCGCGGGCCCACCGGGCGTAGTTGCAGACGACCAGGTCGAGCTTGCCGTCGCCGTAGAGGTCGATCCAGACGGCGCCGGTGCTCCAGACGTGGTCGTCGCCCCGGACCCCGGCCGCGTCGGTCACGTCGACAAAGGTGCCGTTGCGCTGGTTGCGGAAGAGGCGGTTGCCCCCGATCCCCGAGATGAAGATGTCCGGATACCCGTCGCCGTCGTAGTCGCCGACGGCGACACCCATCCCGAGCATCGTGATGTCGAGCCCCGCCTCACGCGTCATGTCGGTGAACCGTCCGTCGCCGTTGTTGTGGTAGAGCGCGCAGGTCGGAGGGCCCCCCATGGCCGAGGGGGTCCACGGCCACGTCGTCCCGCTGGCAAAGAAGAGGTCGGGGTGCCCGTCGTTGTCGTAGTCGAGAACCGCGACCGCCCCCGCAAGCGTCGTCGGGGTCTCCTCGTCCTCCCTCGCGCCATTGTCGTGCACGAAGTTGATGCCCGCGTCGGCGGTCACGTCGACAAAACGGGCCGGCGGCGCGGTCCCTCCCTGAGGGGCGAAGGGGAACAGCCTCGAGATGACCACCCCGACCACAATCGCCGCCACGGCGAGGGGAACCAGGACCGGGACAAGCGGCGAGATCGCGCCGCGGGGCGGATTCCCCTTGGGATCAGCGTGGCCTTGGGTGGGCATGTCGAGGTGAAATCATTCGTGCCCGGATCGCGAATGCGCGATAACAGGCAAGGACTGCTATTGACCTACGCTCCGCCGAAGTAAAAACCTTTCCATTGATGAGCACCCGGACACTCGCCCCCTCGCTGATTCGCGGATCCGGATGGGTGGCGCTCTGGACGCTCGTCGGCCTGGCGATCGCCAGCGAGATCTACCTTTCGAGCAACTTCCTCGGCAGGTCCATCACGTGGGGAGAGGCGATCAGCGACTCGCTCGAGGACTGGTACGTGTACGGCTTCCTGTCCCTGCCCGTCGTCTGGTTCGCGCGGCGCTACCCGCCGGAGCGCGGCTCGCGCTGGCTGACGGCGGCCCTCCACCTCGGGGCCGCGCTCGTCTTCTCGCTCGTCTACATCGTCGTGAGGACGCTTGTGGGGGAGGCCGACAGCTGGATCGGCGGCGAGCCCGCGTCCTTCGGCGAGATCTTCCACCCGCTGCTTGTGCGCACGCTTCCGTTCAACCTTCTGGTCTACGGGGTCATCATCGCGGTCAGCCACGCGCTCGACTACTACGGCAAGTACAACGAGCGCACCGTCCAGACCCTCGAGCTCGAGAAGCACCTCACGGAGGCGCGCCTGCAGGCGCTCCTGCACCAGCTCAAGCCCCACTTCCTGTTCAACACGCTTAACGGCATCGCCTCCCTCATGCACACGGACGTCGAAGCGGCCGACCGCATGCTCGTCCGGCTGAGCGAGCTCCTGCGGATCACCATGTCCCAGACCGGGGCGCCGCAGACGACGCTCCGCGACGAGATCGCCTTCCTTGAGCGCTACCTGGACATCGAGAAGATCCGCTTCCACAACCGCCTGGACGTGACCATTGCGATCGACGACGACGTGATCGACGCCCAGGTTCCGAGCCTCATCCTGCAGCCCATGGTGGAGAATGCGATGCGCCACGGGGTCGAGCCCAACGCCCGGACGGGCCGGATCGAGCTCCGGGGGGTCCGCCAGGAGGGCAACCTCGTCCTGACGGTGAGCGACAACGGGGCGGGGCTCCCGGCCGAGGGCCCGAGCCGGGAGGGGATCGGGGTCGCCAACACACGCGCCCGCCTCGCCGAGCTCTACGGCTCCCAGCAGAAATTTGAACTGGTCAACCGGCCCGAAGGCGGCCTGTGTGTGCGCATCACCCTTCCCTTCAGCACCACCAAGACGTGACCAAGCTCCGCATCATCGTCGCCGACGACGAACCCCTGGCGCGCGCGCGCCTGATCTCGCTGCTGCCCAAGGACCTCTCGATTGAGATCATTGGAGAGTATGGGAGCGGAACCGAGGCGGTCGAGGCGATCCGCAGGGACAAGCCCGACATCGCGTTTCTCGACATGCAGATGCCCGGCTGCGACGGGCTCCAGGTGGTCGCCGGGATCGATCCGGAAAATCGGCCGGCGGTCGTGTTTGTCACGGCGCACGACAAGTTCGCCGTGGACGCCTTCGGCGTACGGGCCGTCGACTACGTCCTGAAGCCCTTCGACCGCGAGCGCCTCGAGACCGCGCTCGAGCGGGCGGCCGAGTACGTGAGCGCCCGCCGGGCCGGCGACCTGAGCGCCCGCATCGAGGGCGCGCTGGCGGGGATCGCGGCCACCGGGGCCCAGAGGCCCGAGCGCCTTGCCGTGAAGGCCGACGGGCGGTACGTCTTCCTCAAGTTTGACGAGATTGTCTGGGTGGAGGCCGCCGACAACTATGTGGTCATCCACACCACGGCCGGGGAGCGGCTGATGCCGAGGGACACCCTGTCGTCCATCGAGGGGCGCCTGGGGACCCAGCACTTCGCCCGGGTCAGCCGCTCGGCCCTCGTGCGGATAGACCAGGTCAAGGAGCTTCAGCCCAACGCCCAGGGCGACTACAGCATTCTCCTTCGCAACGGCATCCGGATACCGCTCAGCCGGAGCCTGCGCGGGCGGTTTGAGAAGTTCCTTGTGGAAGGCTAGATCGGCGAGATCGGCCCGGCACCCGCCTGCAGACGATTGAACCGACCGCGCCAGCCCGAATCAACCCATGGCAGAAAGCCCCAAATTCGAAGTGCTGTTCGAAGCGCCGCGCAACCTGATCCGGATACGGTTCATCGGGCACGTTTCTGCCGCCGATATGAAGCCGTACAGTGAAGCGATGACGAGCATCCTTAACCTGACGCGAAAGGGTTTCACGCTTCTGACTGACCTGAGCAGTCTGGAAACCATGGAATTGGACTGCGTGCCCGGCCTGACGAAGGTCATGGACGCGTTCAAGGCAAGGGGCATCGGCGCCGTCGTGCGTATCGTCCCCGATCCCGCCAAGGACATCGGATTCAATATTCTCTCGGTTGTCCATTACCGGCGAGGCGTCCGCGTGGTCACGTGCCAGACCGCCGCGGAGGCCGAGACCGCCGTCTGATGGCGTCGACCGCACTAGGCCAAGACGCGCGGAACCCCGCCGCCGACTCACCCGGCGTCCTGGTCTTCCCGCCGGCGCTCGCGCTTGCGGTCCTGCTGGTCGGCGCCGGGGCCCATTTTCTGCATCCGCTGCCCCTCTCGCCGCGCCTGCCCGCCCGCGTCGCCGGGGCGCTTCTTGCGTGCACGGCGGCCTGCATCGTCCTGACAGCCCGCGCGGCGATGGCCCGGGCCGGGACGAATGTGAATCCAAGCCTTCCCGCCACGGCGATCGTGAGCGGCGGCCCCTTTCGGTTCACGCGCAACCCGATGTACCTGTCGCTGTGCCTGCTCAACCTGGGGATAGCCCTCTTGTGGTGCGACCTCGTCCCGGTGCTCCTGACCGCAGTCCTGGCCGCCGTCCTTCATTACGGCGTGATCGTCCGCGAGGAGCGCTACCTCGAGCGCAAGTTCGGCGATGCGTACTCGGCCTACCGGGGCCGGGTGCGCCGCTGGCTCTAGATCCCAAGGCGGCCCGCCAAACCTAGAGTTTCACGGGGATAACCGCGCTCGCCGGCACCGGGGCCCCGTCCTTCACGGGCGGCAGGAAGAGCCAGGTCGCAAAGCCCCTGTTGAGCGCCTCCCAGAGATCGGGGTCCGCCACGCCGACCGGCTTTGCCGAAACCACATGGCCGTCGACGCTCACCCTAATCTCGACCTTCAAGGTCGTGCCATGGTACTTGGCCTTGACCGCGTCCGGAAGGCCGAGCGGCATCTGCCGGAAGACCGCAATCGGGGCGTCCACCCTCTTGTCGGTTCGCTCGGCAATGCGTTTCTTCAGCGAGCCCGCCTCGATCCGGTCGAAGTAGCCGGGCAGGACCTCGCCCATCGTCGAGCTGCGCACCTGCCTCCCCGCGTCAAACACCAAAATGCTCCATCCCGCTCCCTCATCCTGGCTGAGCTTCGGAAGCACGGCACTCATGTGCTTTTCGACACCGGCCTTCAGGTCGCCGATCGTGTGCGCCACGACCGCGAGCATCGGCGCCGCGTCCGGGTTCTTGCTCGGAGGATAGGCGATGAGGAGCGCATAGGCGTCGGGAATGTCGACGTCCGAGGTCAGGGTGGCCTGAAGGGTCACCTGCGTCGATTTCATCTCAGCCGTCGTGGCGGCGGCCTCCAGGTCGCTCGATGTGGGAACGTCGGCCGAGAAGGCGTCCTTGACGGTGACAAAGCCGTCCGCATAGCGGTCGCCGACCGTGAGCATGATCCCTGCGTTGAGGGCCAGGGTTACCGGGCTTCCGCCGGAGACGACCACCGCGGCGTTGCTGTTCGTTCCCACGACGGGAAGCCACGTGCCCTTGTAATTGGTGATCGCGGCGGCGGGGCGGTCCGGAAGCGTGGGGGCAGTCTGCGCGCTGATCGCCACGGTCAGCAGTGGCAGTGCGAGGAGATGGCGTAGGGATTTCATATGTGGGGTTGACCTGAACGGTACCAGAACGACGATCCTTCTACCGCAAAGTACTATCCCACTTCCAGGCCCGGCTGCTGCGCACATCTTGCCAACTTTGCGGCGGCATTTGGCCATCCCCGGCGGCGGCGCCTCCGCGTCCCGCCCGCGAACGGCCCCCGGGTGAATCTCTCAATAGAATGTCCATCATTGAATTAGGGACCTCGCCTTCCGCAGGGCGTCTCCCGCACGACGGCGGCGCTTCAGCCTGAATCAAGGCATTGGCGCACCGCCTGCAGGAGCCGCGCGATGTCGAAGGGCTTCCTCAGCAGGGCCGTCCGCGTGCCAGCGTCGAGCTCCTGCAGGGCCGACTCCTGGCTGTAGCCCGTGCAGATGATGACCTTGAGGCCGGGCTTGTCCGCGCGCAGCCGGGACGCCAGATCCCAGCCGGTCATCTCGCCGGGCATGACCATGTCGGTGAAGAGAAGGTCGATCTCGTCGCGATGGGTCGACCATATGCGCAGCGCGTCGTCCCCGTTCACCGCACTGAAGACCCGGTAGCCGTGGCGCTGCAGCGCAGCGGTCGACACCGCGCGCAGGCTGTCCTCGTCCTCGGCAATCAGCACCGCCTCATTCCTTCCCGGCATGCGGCGCAGATCCACCGCGCCAGCCGGCGCCTCCGCGATCATCCGGGACGCGGGCAGGTACACCCTGAACGTGGTGCCCTGCCGCACGGCGCTCTGCACCTCGATCCATCCTCCGTGCTGCTTGACGATGCCGTGCACCGTCGCCAGCCCGAGCCCGGTGCCCTTTCCGATTCCCTTCGTCGTGAAGAACGGCTCGAAGATGTGCCGAAGCGTCTCCTCGTCCATGCCTGCGCCCGAGTCGCTGACGCTAAGCCGCACGAAACGCCCCGTCCGCGCCTCGGGCTGGGCGGCAAGGTCCTCGGCTCGCAGTTCGACCGACTCGAGGCCTAGGTCAAGCCGCCCGCCGTGGGGCATCGCGTCGCGGGCGTTCACGCAGAGGTTCATCACGATCTGCTCCATCATGCCTGCATCGGCATAGACCATGGGCAGTTCCTCCGGCCCGTTCAGGGACAGCACAATGTTCTCGCCCAGGAGGCGCCGCAGCATCTTCAGAAGGCCCCGCAGGACCACGCCCAGATTGAGCACCTTGGGCTCCATGGCCTGCTGGCGGCTGAAGGTCAGCAGCTGCCGCGTGAGGGCGGAGCCGCGGAGCACATCCTTCTCAAGCTCCTTCAGCGAATCCCGGGTTTCCGGGTCAATCGAGGGCTCCTCCTGGAGCAGGCCTATGTGCATGAGGACCGCGGCCAGGATGTTGTTGAAATCGTGCGCGACGCCGCCGGCAAGCTGGCCGACCGCCTCCATCTTCTGCGCCTGGCGAAAGGCCTCCTCGGTCTGCCGCAGCATCATCTCCGTGTTCTTCTGATCGGTGATGTCGCGGATCGTTCCCAGCATCCGAATGGGGCGCCCGTGCTCGTCGAACTCCAGCTGGCCCAGCCCGTGCACCCACCGCTCGGCGCCGTCCTTGGCGCGAATGATCATGTACTCCCGGTCGAAGCGGCCGTGGCGGCCCAATACCTCGCTCTGGAGATAGGCGACGATGCGCTCCCGCCAGTCGGGGTGGATGATCGCGGCCCACTCCTCCACCGATCGCGCGCGAAGGCCGTTGAGGCCGAAGATCTCATTGAGCACCTTGGAACTCCTCCACGTGCCGATCGGGATGTCGTAGACGTAGCCTCCGATGCGGGCGATCGACTGCGTCTCCTGAAGCATCTGCTCGCTCTCGCGCAGCGCCGCCTCGGCCCGCTTGCGTTCCGAGACGTCCTGGATGATGCCAAAGACCCTTCCCGTCGCCCGGTCGTTGAAGGCCGTGGAATGCACCGCGACGGTCCGCCCGTCGACGGGCCGCCTGATCTCGTACTCGATGTCGTAGGTGCCCTCGCCGGCGATCAGCTGGCGAAGCTGCGCGTCGAGCGCCGCCCGGTAGGCCTGAAGCGGGAGGGATTGAGCGAACGCCGCCGTGTGCTCGGCCTCTTCCACGCCGTAGATCCTGCAGGCTCCCGCCGAGCCGGTGATGACCCCCCGTTTCAGGTCCCACTCCCAGTGCCCGAAGCCGCCCGCCAGCTCGGCACGGCGCAGGCGCGCCTCGCTCGCCCGAAGCGCCTCCTCCGCCCGCTTGCGCTCGGTGATGTCCAGCAGAGCGGCGCGGATGCCCTCGATCTCGCCCGAGGGGCCCCGGACCGGGGTCTCGTGGACCTCGATCCACAGCTCGTTGCCGTCGCGCCGCACAAACCGGCGCTCGAACGTCGCCAGTGGCATCTGGCCGGCCAGCTTCTTGTGGAGTTCATCCCTTGCCTCGGCCTGCGCCTCCGGGGCCACCATATCCCATACGGGGCGCCCGACAATCGCTGCGGCCTCGCATCCGAACAGGGCGCACTCGGCCCGGTTGATCCGGCGAATGACGCCGGTCCCGTCGATCTCGTGATACGCCACCGGCGCCTCGTCGAACAGCTCCCGGAACCGCGCCTCGCTTTGGATGATGGACTCGTTGACGTGTTCCACAACCTCCCGAGCGTAAACCGCCGATTCCGTGTTGAACAGGATTAACATGCGCGTGGCGCGCGGACCCTTGGCGGCTCCTCGGCCCCCTCGCGGCCCCGCGGCTGCCCGGGCCCCCCGGAGCGGGCGGCGCTTAATGTGTATCAGGATTCAAATTACAACGGTCGCGGAGGCGCGCAGCCCGCAATCCTTTCTTGAACCCTTGGGCACAAACCGCTATTCGCAGGATGCGGCCCTGCGCGGGCTGCAAGCACCCCAGAAACCATGAGCGACCCAGTAGCAGTACCCACGCCCCAGAAAAAAAGTCCCGTAGCGGCCATCGTTATCGGACTTCTCGCGATCGCCCTTGTGGCTGTCGCCGCCGTCCTCGGAAACAAGATCAGCGGCCTCAACGCCCAGGTCTCCGATACCCAGTCCCAGCTGGCCCAGGCCCAGGCCCTGACCGCCCAAACCCAGACCCAGTTGGACAAGGCCAAGGCGGATGGCGCCGCGCTCCTGGTGGAGCTCAACAAGGCCAAGGCCGAATGCACCAAGCTGATGGCTCAATGCGGCGAGTCCATGGACAAGTCGGCCAAGCTTGAGAAGGAGCTGAGCAAGGCGAACGCCGAATGCGCGGCGCTGATGGTGAAGCTCGACAAGGCCGCGGAGGGATCGGGCAAGCTCGATGCGGAGCTGACCCAGGCCAAGGCCGAATGCACCAAGTTGGAGATGGAATCCGGAGCATCCGCGGCCGCGTGCACGGGCCTCCAGTCGCAGCTCAAGGACTCGAACGCCAAGGTCGCCGACCTGCAGGCCAAGCTGGAACAGGCCGAGGCCGCGATCACCAAGCTGACGCCGAAGGCGAAGAAGTAGCGCGCCTGCCGCGCCCCGTTTGGCAGGGTAGCTTGCCGAGGCGCTGCGCCGTGGCGCCCGCGGCACGGGAATCCCCCACGGAGCCCGCCTGGATCCCCCCCGGGCGGGCCACTCCCCCGCGAGGTCAGATCTCCGCGGAGACGGGCCTATGGCTGCGGTCGGTCCCAGATGCGCCGCAGGTCCTCGAACTCCGGCTTCTCCTTAACGACCCTCCCGTCCCGAGTCGTCCCCACCTTGAAGTTCACCGGGCCCTTTGTCGTCTCGCGACGCTCAAAATGCCGGAAGAGCTTCAGCCGATCCCAGGTGCGGTAGCGCACGCCGAAGGTCGTGCTGTGCTCCAGGATCCACGCGGCCAGCGCGGGCCAGTCGGCCTCGCCGGCAAGCACCGAAAGGCAGACCGCGGTCCGGCCCTTCTTCCCAGTGACGGGCGAGAGCCAGGCGTCCAGGGCCCCGCGCTCCATCACCTGAGCGGCGATCCACGACGTGTGCTCCGCCGTGTCGTCGTCAATATTGCAGGCGATCTCCACCACCCGGTCACGGTCAAACGGTTCCGCCGAGTCCGACGGGAGCGCATCATCGAACAGGGTCATCCGGAAGATGTTCGGAAATCCCCCGAGGTCCATCGTGCCGGCGCCGGCGCCATGTGCGATGATCGTCCCGGGGGGAAGCTCGGCGACGAACCGCGGGGCCAGCGCCTTCAGGATCGCTATCCCTGTGGGCGTTGAAAGTTCCACGTTGGGGCGCGTGATCGCCTCGGGGGTTTGCGCGACCGGCATGTCCGCAAGGAGCCTCAGGGATGCGGGAGGCGGCACCGGGTAGGTGCCGTGCGCCATCTTCGCGAGGCCGCGGCCGGGCCGAATCGGGGAGGCGTACACGGAGCAGGTCCCGAGCTTCGCCACGCAATAGGAAGCCATGACGACATCCATGATCGAATCCACGGCCCCGACCTCGTGGAACGCCACGTCATCGACCGGGATGCCATGGACGGTCGCCTCGGCCTCGGCAAGCAGCCGGAATATCCTGCGGGCCAGCGTCCGCACGGGCGCATCGACCCTGGAGTCTGAAAGAAGCCGGTCGATATCGGAATAGTGGGTGTGCCCGCCCCCGTGGGGGGCTGACGGGAACGCGACGTGCGCGTCTCCCCCTCCCGCACCGGGCCCGGGAGGGCGCCGGTGTTCGTGCGGCCCGGGAGCCTCCCCGTGGCTGTGTTGAAACAGGTCGGACTCCGGGACGCCGGCGACCTCGACATGCGTGGCCTCGAGCTCGGCCCGCCGGACCTTGCCCACCCTCACCTCCACCCCCTCAAGGCCCGCGAGGCCCGGCAGGGCGGCGAGTTCCGCCGCGCCGACCACGCCGGCGTCCACGAAGCTCGCGACGAACATGTCCCCGGCCACGCCGGCGACGCTCTCCAGGTAGACGGCCTTACCCATGGTGTCCTTGCCGGGCGCCGCGAACGGCGCGCACCACCTGGCAGGCTGAAAAGGAAGCGGAGAACCCGTTGTCGATGTTTGCGACGGTGACGCCGGGCGCGCATGAATTGAGCATCGCAAGGAGGGCCGCAATGCCCCCGAGGCTGACCCCGTAGCCCACGCTGGTCGGAACCGCAAACACGGGGCAGCCCACCAGGCCCGCGACCACGCTCGGAAGCGCCCCTTCCATCCCGGCGATGACCACGATCGCCGTCGCCGCCTGCAGCCTCTGCGCGGCGCCGAGAAGCCGGTGGATTCCGGAGACCCCGACGTCGCAGATCAGCGCAAACGGCGTCTCCATGGCCACGCACACCTCGCAGGCCTCCTCGGCCACAGGCAGATCGCTCGTGCCGGCGGCGACGATGGCGACGTGGGGCTCCGGCGGCTCTGCCGGGCGGGGGGCCGGCGGGTTCACGATGAACGTGCGCGCGACCGCATTCACCCTGCCATCGGCAAACCGGCGCTTAAGGGCCGCGATTTTCTCCGGCTGCAGGCGGGTGACCAGGACGGGCTTGCCCGATCCGCCCAGCTCGGCGGTGATTCCCAGGAGCTGCTCGATGGTCTTCGACTCTCCGTAGACCACCTCGTTAAGGCCGTGGCGGAGGCGACGGTGATGGTCGGGGACCGTGAACCCGAGGTCCGCCTCGCGGAACGGGCCGGACTTGAGCCTGCGGAGCGCCTCCTCAGGAGAGATTCTGGCCGCCCCCACCGCCTCCAGCATTTCAAGCAGTTCGGCTTCGCGCATGGTCCCCTTTCAGCGAACGACGGCGCCCCCGGTGCGGTAGCCGCCGAGGTCCAGCAGCACCCGCAGGTAGCCGCGCGACGCCCCCGCGGCCACGAGCTCGGCCCGCGCCGCAAGCACCTCCTCCATCTCGCCGGGCCCGACCTCGATACGAAGGAAGGAAAGCGGGCCGTCCTCGTGGATGCGCACGCGCGCAACCTCGACGCCGCGGGCGCGCAGGATCGATTCAATCTCCTCGACGTGACGGAGCTTCTCCGGGGTGACCGCCACCCCCGTCATCAGCCTTGAGCTCAGGCACGGGCTGGCCGGCTTGTCCGCAAGCGGAAGCTTGAACTCCCTCATGAGCGCGCGGATCTCGTCCTTGGTGAGCTCCGCGTCGGCAAGGGGCGCGATGACTCCGTTCTCGAGCGCCGCACGGTGGCCCGGGCGGCAATCCCCGCGGTCGGAGGCATTGTAGCCGTACGCGACGAATCCATATGTGCCTTCCTCCATGAGCCTCCCGGTCAGACGGAACAGCTCGGTCTTGCAGTGGTAGCAGCGGGAGCCGTCGTTTCGAAGGTAATCGGGATTCGAGAATTCGCGGCTCTCCTCCCAGCGGTGCACCACCCCAAGCCATTTCGCAAACCGCGCCGCGTCCTCCCGCTCCGCCCGGGAGAGGCTCGCGCTGACCGCCGTGACGGCCAGCAGGCGCCCGCCCGACGCCAGGCGCTCCTGCTCGGCGCACCAGAGCAGAAAAGCGCTGTCGACGCCCCCGGAGAAGGCGATGATGAGCCCGCGCTGGAGCCTTGGGCGCAGGGCGTCGCGAAGGGCACCGTGCTTTGCCA
>CAYQOH010000020.1:0-21974 GCA_964419075.1 uncultured Opitutaceae bacterium
GTCGCCGCGCTCACGTTCTTCCCCGCGCTCTGCCTCGGGCCGCTCCTCGAGCACGGGCTCATGCAGGCCGGGCGGGCATTCTAACCGCAGACAGCACTTTCGACCATGAGCACCTCCTTCACCATCAACTATTCCTCGCTGGTCCGCCAGGCGGTGATCGGCTCGTTCAAGAAGCTCCACCCGAAGGACGAGATCAAGAACCTCGTCATGTTTGTCGTGTGGCTCGGCTCGATCCTGACGACGGGCTGGCTGTTCGTCGACTTCTCGAGCTTCAACCTGCAGATCTGCATCTGGCTCTGGTTCACCTGCCTCTTCGCGAACTTCGCGGAGGCGATGGCCGAGGGCCGAGGCAAGGCGCACGCGGACGAGCTGCGCAAGATGCGGACAAAGACCATGGTCCGTAAGCTGGTCGACGGACGCGAGGTTTCCGTTTCCAGCAGCGAGCTTAAGATTGGGGACCGCATCGTGTGCACGGCCGGCGACCTCATCGGGGCGGACGGCGAGGTCGTCGAGGGCATCGCCACGGTCGACGAGTCGGCGATCACCGGGGAGTCCGCGCCCGTCATCCGGGAGAGCGGCGGCGACCGCAGCGCCGTGACCGGGGGCACGCGTGTGACGAGCGACCGGATCGTCATCCGGGTGACCGCGGAGGAGGGCAATTCCTTCCTGGACCGTATGATCCTGATGATCGAGGGCGCGCGCCGCCAGCTGACGCCGAACGAGATCGCGCTCAATATCGTGCTCATGAGCCTCACGGCGCTCTTCATCGTCGTCGTGCTCGTCCTGCCGGCGATGGCGATCTACGACGAGAAGGCGGCGAACCAGACCGGAGCGGTCCTCACCTCGCTACCGGTGCTCCTGTCGCTCATCGTCTGCCTGATTCCGACGACGATCGGCGGGCTGCTGAGCGCAATCGGTATAGCGGGAATCGACAGGTTGATGCGCCGGAACGTCCTGGCGACCTCCGGTCGCGCCGTCGAGGCGGCGGGCGACGTCGACGTGCTGCTGCTCGACAAGACCGGCACGATCACGCTCGGAAACCGCATGGCGACCGAGTTCATCCCGGCGCCGGGCATCGACATCAAGCAGCTCGCCGACGCGGCGCAGCTCGCCTCGCTCGCGGACGAGACGCCGGAGGGGCGCAGCATCGTCACCCTGGCCAAGGACGAGTTTGGCCTCAGGGGCCGCGACGTCGCCGAGCCCCATGTGGCGTTCGTTCCGTTTTCGGCGCAGACGCGCATGAGCGGCGTCGATCTCGACGGCCGTCGCATACGCAAGGGCGCCTCGGAGAGCGTGAAGGCGTGGGTGATCGCGCAGGGCGGCTCCTATCCCGACGAGGTTGCGGCCGTCGTGGAGCGGATCTCCAAGGACGGCGGCACGCCGCTTGTCGTGGCCGAGGTCAAGCGGGTGCTCGGCGTCATCCTTCTCAAGGACATCGTCAAGGGGGGCATCAAGGAGCGGTTTGAGCAGCTGCGCGCCATGGGCATCCGCACCGTGATGATCACCGGCGACAACCCGCTCACGGCGGCCGCCATCGCCGCCGAGGCGGGCGTGGACGACTTCATCGCGCAGGCCAAGCCGGAGGACAAACTCGCGCGTATCCGCAAGGAGCAGGAGGGCGGGAAGCTGATCGCGATGATCGGCGACGGCACCAACGACGCGCCCTCGCTCGCCCAGGCCGACGTGGGCGTCGCCATGAACACCGGCACCCAGGCCGCACGCGAGGCCGGCAACATGGTGGACCTGGACAGCAACCCGACGAAGCTGATCGAGGTTGTCGAGATCGGGAAGCAGTTGCTCATGACCCGCGGGGCGCTCACGACCTTCAGCATCGCGAACGACGTCTCGAAGTACTTCGCGATCCTGCCGGCGATGTTTGGCCTTCTCTACGCGACCGAGAAGGGGGGCTTCGGCCCACTGCAGGCCTACAACATCATGTTCCTTCACTCGCCCCAGAGCGCGATCCTGAGTGCCGTGATCTTCAACGCGTTGATCATCGTCGCGCTGATCCCGCTGGCCCTGCGGGGTGTCAAGTACCAGCCGCTCGGCGCCAAGGTGATCCTCCGCAAGAACATGCTCATTTACGGCATCGGCGGGATCCTCGTTCCGTTCCTCTTCATCAAGCTCATCGATATCGTGCTCGTCGCGCTCCACCTCGCGCCCTGAGCCCAACCGACACGAAAGGCAGCACCCATGCTCAAACTCATTATTCAAGCGATTCGTCAGACGATCTTTTGGACTCTGGCCGCGGGCATCGTCTATCCCGCCGCCGTCACCGCGCTAGCCCAGCTGGCCTTCAAGCACCAGGCGGACGGAAGTCTCGTCGAGCGCGATGGGAAGCTCGTGGGGTCGGAGCTCCTTGCACAGCAGTTTCAGGGCGCCACGTATTTTTGGCCGAGGCCCTCGGCCGCCACCTACGGCACCGGCGCCTCGGGTTTCAGTGCGTCGAGCGGCAGCAACCTCGGGCCGACGAGCGCGCAGCTTCAGACCAATGTCCGCACCAACGCCAAGGCGCTGCGTGACGCGCACAAGCTTGCGGCCGACGCCCCGGTCCCAGCAGACCTGGTCTACGCCTCGGCGAGCGGCCTCGATCCCCACATCAGCCCGGAGTCTGCGCGCTTCCAGATCACCCGCGTCGCCTCCGCGCGCGGCATCGCTGAGGACCGGGTTCGGGCGCTCGTGGAGCGGTTTGTCGAGCCGCCGCAGTGGGGATTCCTCGGCGAGGCCAGGGTCAACGTGCTGCTCCTTAATCTGGCGCTGGACGCGGACGCAGCCAAGAAGTCCTGACGGGGCGGCATCGCCCGGGGGCGGGACCGGCGGCGCACCGCGCCGGAAGGCGCAGCATTCGCGGTTTGCCTCGGCCACCGAATGCTAGAGGATGCGCCAAACGTATGCCGGCCGAAACGCGAAAGCCCGAGGTGGTGGTGATTGACGACGAGATCCAGATTCGCCGGCTCCTTCGCGTGACGCTCGAGTCCGGCGGATTCTCGGTGCGGGACTGCGACAGCGGGCAGGTCGGCCTCAATGAGATCGCGTTCAGGCGCCCCGACATCGTGGTCCTCGACCTGGGCCTGCCCGACATTTCGGGCGTCGACGTCCTCAGGCGCCTGCGGGAATGGACGCAGGTGCCGATCCTGATCCTCTCCGTGCGCGACCGCGAGGACGACAAGGTCGCGGCGCTCGACGCGGGGGCCGACGACTACCTGACGAAGCCCTTCAACGGACGGGAGCTGCTCGCGCGCCTTCGCGTCATGCTGCGTCATTCGAAGCCCGGCGACGGGATCAGCGTGGTGCAGTTCGGGGCGATGGAGGTGGATCTCGCCCGAAAGGCGGTGACCAAGGGCGGTGTGGCGGTGGCGCTGACGGCCAAGGAATACGCGCTGCTTCACCTGCTCGTGACCCACCGGGGCAAGGTGCTGACCCACAGGCAGCTCCTGCGCGACATCTGGGGGCCCAACGCCGAGGAGCAGACGCATTACCTGCGCGTGTACGTCGACCGGCTGCGGCGCAAGCTGGAGCAGGACCAAAAGCACCCGAGACTCTTCAAGACCGTCCCCGGAGTCGGCTATCGTTTCGAGGGGGAGTGATCGACAAGTTCCCCGCTGGGGCCCCTCCGCTGCCATCCTCCCAGCCCAGGTGAGCGCCGCGTCTTCAACGGCATGGACCGGGAGACGCTGCAGGCCTCCGCGTCGCGGCCGGCCGGGTCGGGCGCCTGTGCGGGAGGCCTAGGGGTGACCCTGGGCGATGATCGTCCGCAGGACCCCGAGCGGCACGTCGCAGCCCTGGTACTCGGATCCGTTGAACGACGAGGACACGACCTTGTTCGTCGCGGTGTCGATGATGATCAGGTTGGGTATCCCGCTTCCGGTGGACGCCGCCCAGCCGCCGGCCTCGCCGGTCCTCACGGCCGGGAACTCCATCTTGTGCTGGCGCATGTACGCGACCATGTCCCCGTCGTTCCGGTCATAGTTGACCATCAGGAGCTGAAACCGGAGCTTCGTCTTGTCCGCGGCGTGGTAGAACTGCGAGAGGCGCGGCGAGAACTGCTGGCAGGGCGGGCACCAGCTGGCGCCGTGGTAGACGGCGAGGTAGGGTGCAAGGCGGGGCTGGAAGTCCTCGCGGGCGACCTCGCCGTTGAGATGGAGCCGGCTGACCGCGAGGGTGTCCTCGGCCCTGTTGAACCGAGCCGCCGGCCGGAACTGCTTGTAGGCGGCGTAGACCCCGAACCCGACGACGACGAAGAGGAGCAGCCGTCTCATAAGGTGATGGCCATAGACGCTATAGGCCTGTCTAGCGATCCAAACTGAGCCGGGGCGCCCGGGGGCTCTCC
The DNA here is from genome assembly GCA_964419075.1 of uncultured Opitutaceae bacterium. Classification (GTDB taxonomy): domain Bacteria; phylum Verrucomicrobiota; class Verrucomicrobiia; order Opitutales; family Opitutaceae; genus Palsa-1447. Next base: position 4,331 of record CAYQOH010000020.1, read on the forward strand.
GCCGCCTTCCCGTCCTCCAGCTGGCCGATCAGGCCGAGCAGCGCGCCCCAGTGGTAGAAGCGGTCGCTGCTGCTGACGTCGTCGCCCGACCCCGTGATGGCGTTGTAGTTCTCGTGCACGTGGCCCTTCTCCGTCCACTCCTTGTTGAACAGGGCGAGCGACTTCTCGGCGAATTGCCGACGCGCGGCGGGCTGGTCGTAGTTGGCAAGGCCGAGGTACACCAGGTAGTTCATGGGGCCCCAGATCCGGCCGCGCCAGTAGTCCTGGTCCTTGAACGCGGGGTCCGACCGGGCGATGGAGGGGATCACCCAGTCTCCCCAGAACTCGGCCGGGTTGAGCAGGTGCTCCCGGACCATGCGGTCGGCCTGAAGGGAGGTCGCCACCTTGCCCACGAGCGGATAGAAGTTCGTGGGCGACATGCGCGGGCTAAGGGCCCCCGTGTCGAGGTTCCTGTTGAGGAACATCCCCGTCCTCTCGTCCCACAGGGTCTGAAGGCTCGTGCTGTAGCGCTCGCCGCGGGCCCGCAGCTCCAGGGCCTCCGCGCGCCGCCCGAGAACGTCCGCGATCTCGGCCAGCGCGCGGCAGTCGGCGACGTACAGCCCCATGATCCCGACGTCCGCCAGGTGCATCCGGTCCGTGTCGGCGTGAAACGGGGCGTCGTCATACATCGGGCTGTTGTCGAGGCCCTCGTACTTGGCGCCCTGCAGGGTGCCGACCGCCGTGTCGTCGGGGTTGAGCGGCCTGTTGGAGGCGTCGGACCCGAGGACGAGGTAGCCGCCCAGCTCGCGGTGCTCGTTCCACCAGCGATTCCAGCGGAGAAGCGGCTCGAACGTGTCCCGCAGGAACCACGCGTCGTGGAACTTCCGGTAGAGGTTCAGGACCGTAAGCGCGCCCACGGGGGATTCAGACCGGTCGAAGCTCTTCCAGCCGCCCGGGCGGGCGTAGTTCGGCACGAGGCCCGACGGGGCCGCCTCCCTCAGGATCTCCATCGCGTTGGCGTACGCCAGGTCGCGGTCCCCGGACGCGGCCAGGGACGCCGCGAAGAAGGTGTCCCATTCAAAGAGGACGTAGCCTCCCCAGCCGACCGACCAGAGGCGGCTGACAGGCGAGATGACCCGCGACTGCGAGGGATCGTAGATCGTGTCCCAGCCCATGACGGTCTCGATCGCCTGCGGGACTCCTTTCGCCCTCGGCCGCTGGCGGTCCAGGATCGCGCGGATCTGCTCGACCGACCTCGGGCGGCCGGTGCTGACGCCGATCGGATTCTGGAACACCGCGGCAAGGTACGGCGTGGCGAGCGGCAGGGTGGCCGGCGCCTGCTGGGAGCCCGTCCAGTAGACCGGGATCCTGCGCGAACCGCTTGTGAATTCGATATGGTCCCCGGACCTGGCCGCGCTGCCCGGGCGGTTCCACAAGATGCCTGCGGAGACAACCAGGGAGGGGGGAACCGAGGTCTTCGAGGCGCCCGGGGTCGCCAGCATGACCAAATCCGCGCCGTCGTGGGCCGTCTGCAGGAGGACCTCGTGGCCGCGCCAGGAGAACCGCAGCTCCGTGTAGCTTCCGTCCCACGTGTGGGGTCCCGGGAACACGTCCTCGTCCTCCTTGCCCCAGAGGCCGATCCGGACGTCGGGAAGGAAGGCGTCCGCGTAAAGCGTGGAGTTGTGCTTCAACCCCACGCGAAGGGCGAAGCCCTCGGGGAGCAGAGCCTGAGCGGCCACGCTGTAGACGTCCCACGTGTTCCATCCGCGCCCGAGGTTCGCCTGGACCGCCTCGTATTCGGGCGAGCGAGGCGCCTGGGCTGCAAGCCCCAGGGGCGCGACGAGAGGGATGAGCCAGAAGAGGCGTGTGGCAAGGCGCGCCTTGGGCGCGCGCGCGGCCCCGGGCGACAGCTTCGGCCCGGGTTCGGAATGGTGGGGCATGGAGAGGTTAAAGCAAAGCGGCCCGGGCATCGCAACCCACCGGTTCTCGTTCCCGCCCAGGGAGCCGCGTCCCGGGGAGCAAAGGCAGGGTTGCCCAAGGGCGGCGAAGCGGCAATGGATGCTCGCGCATGACCCCATCGGTCCCCAGGTCCCCCGGGCGCAAGCTCCTCGGCGCCGTCGCCATCGCTGCGCTCGTGGCGGGTGGCCTCCTCCTCTGGTGGCCGGGTCGGGCGCCGGTCCGCGCGGCGGCGGTTGAGGCGTTCCTCGATCGAACGCAGGGCGCCGGGCGGGTGCGGTTCAACGTGGTGCGCGTCGTGACGCTGCAACGGGACGGGGGCGGGGCGCAGATGGCGGTTGTGGCCAAGGCCCGGTCGCTCGCGCCCCTCTACACCAGGGTCGACACCTCAGACTACCTGCTCCGGACCTTTCGCGCAGATCCCGCGGCGGCCAAGGACGCCCGGCGCCTATTGGAGGAGGGTTCTCGGGCGCGAAGCCCCGAAACCCAGGCCGCGGGGCCCTTTCCGGAGGATCCTTATCGGGCGACCGTGCTGCAACCGGCCTCGCAGGCGGGATCCACGTTCGACTTCCAGGGAATCATCGATGCCCGGCTCGGGGGCGGTGAACCCGGTCTCACGCTGATTTCCGGGGGCTTCGTGAACGCCGCCCCTCTTGGGGACGTCCGGTCCTCGTTCCCGGGTCCCACCTTCGTGGCGGGCGACGCGCAGGACGAGGCCCGGCTTCGCGGCCTTGTCGGCGATCTTGAGGTGTTTGCCGGCCGGGTCGCCCGCATCCGCGGAAAGTCCGACTCGGAGCACCCCGCGGGGCCGGAGGGTCCCAGGGGTGCGTTCCCCGCCCGGGTAGCCCCGGGCACGATCCTTCGCGGCACGGCCACCGAGAAGGGCCTGGAACCGGGCACGACGCTCTATCTGGAGGTGGTGAATGTTTCCCCCGACAACGAGGTGCGCGCGCTCCTTCGCAATGACGGGGGATGGCTTTTGGCGCGCGCCTTTGACGGCGTGTGGATTCCCGGCGACGGACCCGAGGGCCCGACCTTGAGCCTCACATCACGCCCCAACCAGGCCGTCCGCGGCGGAGGACCGTTTCTGGAGGATGCCCAAACGTGGTCCTTTGCGCTGCGCTGGGATCCCGAACGCGGGCTGTTCGGGGAGAGTCGACGCTACACCCTCCAGTTTCGCGCGATGAGCCCGCAGCAGGCATCTGAGGTGAAGGACCGCCTGAACCGGGAGTTCGCAGGGGCCCTCGGCGCCACGAAGCCGGGCCTGCTCCTCATTGGGACCGCCACCTCGGGCGCGTCGGGCAAATCCGAGGCCATCCTCCTGCGTTTCGTCTCCCAGGGGGAAGGCGGTTCGTCTCTCGACGCGCGCATCGAGTCCCCGGAACACTCGTGGGTTCGGCCCCTTCACGGGGCGATCGCCACCAACTCCAAGCGCTCCGGAGGCGAGCCGATCGTGCTCCAGGCGGCCTCCAATGATGCGGTGGGAGACGCCCCGCCGGAATCGGTCTTTGGATGCAGGGACGACCTGGAGCTCCGCCTGGCCGCAAACGGGCCGTCGCTGGCCGGAGAGGACGCGAAGTTCACGTACCGGCTCGCCGCCGCATCGGATGCGGACCTCCGCCGGCTGCAGGCCGAGCGCAGGGAGCGGATGGCGCAGCTCGTGAACATCTTCAGGCCGGGGATAGCCTTTGACGGGGTCCTTCGCGAAGAGCAGGGGTTCAGGAGCCAGGCGCGCCTCGAAATCGACAGCCTGGACCGGGAGACCGGCGCACTATCGGCACGCATCGTCTCGCTAAGCCGACCGAATGTCCTCAGGGCGCTCTCCGGGGCGCTGGACCCTTCCGGCAGCGCCGTATCCCTCAATGCGGCGGCCCGCGAGGCCTTTGCGCCCGATGGGAGCTTTGACGCCCCCTTTCTCAAGACGGCCGCGGCGGCCTCGCTGCGCATGGTGCTCACCGGCGGCTCGATCACGGGCAGGATTGAGGGAGACACGGCCTGGACGATGGAGTTTCCCGTGCGCATCCACCTTGGCGCGCAGATCGAGCCCGCGGATGGGCGGGCCCCGCCGTCGGGAGCCCCGCCATACCCCCCATTCCCGACCGAGGGCGGTGCGTATGTGCTCGCCGGCGGTGGCTGGTCGCCCCTGCCCAGGAACCAGGGGCATCGGGTTGTCGAGACGGTGCGCCCCGAGACCGACGCGCACCTGTCGCTCAACCTCCTGGAGGACGTGAGCCAGGGGATCGACCTCATCGCCAGGGAAAAGCAGAAGCAGAAGATCTCGTTCTTTGAGTTTCCGGGGAAGGATCCCCGGCCGGAAGCAAGAGGCCCGGCCGTCACGCTGCTCTTTGTCGGGCCCCTGCCGCCGGGAAAGCCCCCGGTCGAACTCGCTCCGGGTGAAACCATGAAGGACGGGCGGCGCAGGGTCCTGATCATGGGGAGCTCCCCCGACACAATCCGGTTCGGCGAGACGCGGGTTGCGGCCTACGTGAGACAGTTCGGGCCGGGCGACGTCCTGCTCACCACGACTGCCGCGCTCGAGCCGGGGCCCTACGTCTTCAACGCGGACACGGGATACGAGCTGACGTGCGAGTAGGCGGAACGGATGGCGGCCGCCGCACGTCCGCGAAGGCCATTGCCGCCGCGGTGACGGGTTGGCATGGGGGCCACGCCCACCCGGGGCGATGGGGTTGCGGCCGTCCCTGCATGGTCGGACTTAGGCCCTTCCGGCTTCGCCGGAGATCTCGCGCAGGCGCCTCGTTGCCTCAAGGCCCGTGCGGCCGTTGTGATAGGGACACTTCCAGAAGTCGACCTTGAGCCCGTGGTCGAGCACGCGGCCCTCGCGGGTGACCGTCCGGAACCATTCGCCGTGCGTGCGATCGATGAGCCTCGTCTCGATGAAGTCCCAGGTGCGGAGGGCCGCCGCGAGGAAGCGCTCCTCGCGAGAGATCTGGTAGGCATTGAGGAACCCGACGACAGCCTCGGCCTGCGGCCACCACTCCTTGTTGGTGTCGGTCGGACCGCCCGGCCCTCCATGGTAGAAGAGCCCGCCATCGGCATCAACGCCCTCGGCCAGTGTGGTTTCGGCAAGTTTTACCGCCGTGGCCCTGACGCGCTCCGCGAGCCCCGCGTTCCGGAGCGCGTCGGCCGCCAATGTCAGGAGCCACGCCGCCTCGATGTCATGGCCGTAGGCGACCAGGTCCGATCGCAGGGTCCAGTCCTCGGCGAAGAACTGGCCCAGATGTCCCGTCAGGGGGTTGACGATGCGGTCGAGCATGAGTTCCACCAATCTTGCGAGCGCGGAACGCAGGGCCGGTTCCGGCCAGACCGCGAGGAGGCGACTGTAGGCCTCCAGGACATGGAGGTGCGTGTCCTGCGACTTCGGCGCGTTCAGAGCCGCGCCGCTCAGGCGAAAGCCCGAAACAGGCTCCCATGCCGGGCCGACGGCGTCGACGTAACCGCCGTGTGGGGCTGACGCGTGCGCCTCGATGAGCCGATAGGTCGCGATCGCCTGATCGAGGGGTCCGCGCAGGCTTGTGGCCGCGTGATACTCGGCGAGCGCGTAGATCGCGAAGGCCTCTCCCAGCATCTGCTTGTGGGCGTGAACGACCGTGCCGTCGGCCGCAATTGACCACCAATAGCCCCCATGTTCCGAATCCTGAAAATGCGCCTGCAAGTCGCCGTAGGCGTGGTCGGCCATCACGAGATAGGCCGGGTCGCGGTACCGTGCGAACGCCGCTGAATATGCCCAGAGGATGCGCGACGTGAGCACGACCCCGCGCTCCGCCCGGGGATCGACCGTGAGGTCGTTGGTCAGCGAGCCGTGGAAGCTGCGGTCGCCTGGGTTGACGACCTTGTTGATCCAGAAGGGGAGGATGTTCCCTCGAAGGTCATCCTCAATGCGGCTCGCGTAGTCGTTGAGGAGGGCGGGAGTCATCGCGGGAGTGACGGTCTTTCTTGGGGTCGCTCGTCGGCTTGGAGGTCAATCAATGAGGATCGTCCACCCTCGGTCAAACGCTCCCCGTTGCCCGTGCGGTTTCATTAGCGACATCCAGAACGCACCCCGGCTTCCTAATGAGAATGCGCGGGGTGTGCCGAAGGAGATCGGCAGAATACCCGGGTCGCAGCGGCCGAAGGACCCGATGAGAAGATGCTCGTGAAACCGGGCGTCTGCCCGGCGCCGCCGTCCGAGCAAGCGTCAATGTCCGGGCAAAAGGCCCGACCCATGGCTGGGACGCGGGTCCCTTCAGGACACGGGGCCAACACCCCATATCGTCCCTCCATCCTGCAATGGTACCTTGGGGCGCACTGCAATATTCACGAAACCCTCCTATCCATGAAGACACTCATCGTCCCCGGCCTAGTCGCCCTCGCCCTTTTCTCGCTGTCCGCGTGCGCATCCACTGACACGACGCACAGCACGACGACCACGTCGCAACAGACGACGGTGCCCGGTCCGACCACGACAACGACGACGGACACACAGACCAAGTAGGGCCTGGGTCCTCACAATAGCGGGACCGACGAGGTCCGGAGGATCACCGATTGCTGAAAAGCCTATGAAGGATCACGTCTACAAGCTCACCGAGCTCACGGGCACCTCCACGCTGTCCGTGGAGGATGCCGTCAAGAACGCCGTCAAGCACGCGCACAAGACCGCCAAGAACCTTCGCTGGTTTCAGGTGGTCGACACGCGCGGCGACATCGTCAAGGGACGCGTGTCCCATTGGCAGGTGACGATCAAGGTTGGCTTCTCCGTGGAGGGTTGACCTACCCGGGGCCTCAAGGCGGTGAGGTCCATAGCGAAGCCATCTCCGGACCGAAACCCCAACTAGAAACCAGGAGACAATATGCCCAAGAACGAGACAGGAACCGAGCCCAGCATCACGCGCGAGCAGATGATCTATCTGCTGAACGAGGATCTCGCGGGAGAGTACCAGGCCATCATCGCCTACACCGTGTACAGCCAGGTCCTCAAGGGGGCGGCGTACACCGACATTGCCCGCGAGCTTGAGGCGCACGCCGGCGAGGAGCTTGCGCACGCCATCAAGATCGCCAAGCAGGTCGATTACCTGGGCGGCATGCCGGGTGTGGTGCCAAAGCCGGTCAAGACGTCTAATGACCCGGTGGAGATGCTTCGCGCCGACCTGGAAAACGAGAGGGCGACCGTGGCGCGCTACCGCGTGCGGATCCGCCAGGCCGAGGCGATGGGGGAATTTGCGCTTAGCGAAGTCCTGCGCGGCATCATCGTGCAGGAGCAGGACCATGAGATCGATCTGAGCGCGGCCCTTGGGATCAACGTGCCTCCCATCGAGGGTCTTTCAGAGAAGAAGGCAGGCGGAGCCAAGTAGGCTTGGGGGACAGCCCCAAAAGACCGGGACCGCCGGGCCAGGCTGCTCCGCGGCGTCCTGCCGGCTTCAATTGTTGCCGACGGCGCCTTTGGGTGCCGCAAGCCCCGCGATTGGAACGTAGCCGCGCTCGGTCGCGATGCGCACGAGCTCGCCCGCGATTTCAGGGGGAGACAGCAGATAGTCCACGCAACCCGTCCTAACGGCGCTCTTTGGCATGTCGGGCTGCTTCGCCGTTTGAAAATCCTGGGCGATGACGATCCCCCCCTCGTCCTTGATCGATTGGAGCGCGGCGGCGCCATCCGAATCAAACCCCGAAAGGATGACCGCTATGGCCCGCTTCTTCCTGTCGTCCGCAAGCGACTTAAGAAACACGGAGATGTTCTTCGGCCAGCCGGCCACCTTGGTGATGGGCGCAATGCGGAAATGGTTCCCGGCCATGGTGACCTGCTGGCCCGGCGGGACCACATAGACATGGTCGGCCTTGACGACCTCGCCATCCGAGATGAGCACCACGGGCATCTTGGTGACGTACGGAAGGATTTCGGTCAGCAGCGATTTTCCCTCGGCGGGCTGGTGGTGGACGATGATGAAGGCCAGCCCGGTGTCCGACGGCAGATTGGAAAGGATCGTGCGGTAGGCTTCGAGACCGCCCGCCGACGCGCCGAAGCAGACGACTGACAGAGGAGCGGCCGGGCCGCTCCCTACAAGGATGTTTGGACGGGGAGGCATGGCGGAATCCGTCAACCTGAAATCACGTGCCGCATGGCACCTACGGCGGTTCTCTTGGCGTCCGATTCCGTGGGCTCCCATCCCTCGTCGACTACCGGTCCTTCCGCACTTACAAGGGCCCAGCGCCACTGATCATGCTGCTTTCGCTCAGTGAGGGCAAAGCCGGAGAACCCCGAATCGTGGGTGACCTCGAGTGTGGCGAGCGAGAACGAGCTGGATGACGAGGCGAAGGCGGCCTCGGCATTCGAGTGGATGTCCGTGAAGGAGCACCAAATGGGGGACATGAAGAGCATGGTGGGCGGGAGCTTAACTTAGGGCGCATAGTAAGCTGGCTGCCCCCGTCCTGCTATGGGGTGTATTCTGGCTTCCCGCGTCCTTGGCCTTACGCGGAAGGCCGAATGGTCCTGAGGAGCGCGTTCATAGCAACCCGCCCACCAAGCCCTTAGGCGGCCCGACCGCCCGGTGTCGTTGACAGTCGCGAGTCCTAGGGGGCACGGTTGAATCCTCTATTGGCCATGGAGCGAGCACCCTCCGCACTCCCGGGTTTGGACTGGCAAGCCAGGGTCCTAAGCTTCGTACAAATGGCGCCGAAGTCCGCTCGCGTGGAGCCCGCGTCCACGCCGGGCGGCGGTTGAAGCGAGGCCCTCATGCGTCTGGGGCCGGGGAAGTCCGCGCAACGCCGTTGCTGGTGCACTCCCTGAACTGAGCGCAGAAAGATGAGCACAAGCGCCCCAAGTCCCGGGGCCGAGTCCAGAAGGACGTCGCTCACGGTTCCCGTGCGGCTTGGGATCGTGGTCTGGTGCCACTCGTCGAGGCCCGCTCACAGGCTGGCTTTTATCTTGTCGAGGATGGCCCTCGACTTCTCCTCCTTGCCGAAGACGCCGATCCGGATCGAGACCTTGGTCAGGTTGTCCGCCTCCTTCACGATCGTGACATCGATCTTCTCGTCCTCTGCCGAGCGTGCCAGGATCTTTGCCGAGAAGGCGTCCCTCGTCTCGCTGATCTTCGCGAGCTGCAGCTGTGCGATCGCGTTGTCGGTGGCGTTCGCGACGGCGTCGAGGGGGCTGCCCAAGTGGGCGTCGAGCTCGCCGCGCACGTAGGCCACCGAGCCGGCCCCCGCGACGCCGGCCGCGCCGACCGCCACCAGAAAGCATCCGGGTGCAGCCGATAGCATAGCCGACAGGGCGATGGCCGCGGGGGCCAGCCGGAGGCAGTGCCTGTGATTCGGATGCGAACTCATGGGTATCGAACCGACAGGCTTTGTGCCAAGCGGTGCCCAAATGGGCCGCATTCGGCTGCGCCTGAAGGGCCCGCGGCGGGGGAACCGGACGCCTTCCTTGGAATCAATAGACGTCGGGCCCGGGTCTGTCCCCGCCGGGTCCCGGGAGGGCCGAGAGATGCTCGGGTGTGTCCGGAATTCGAAGCCGAAGAATCCCGTTCCTGGTGTTCAAATCGCTGGTGGACGGCTACAAACTGTTCGATTCGTAGGTCGTCATCTGATTCAGGGGTGACGCCAACACGCTCCCTTGATTATCAAGAACATTACCGAGTGTTTCAGGACTTTGCCGACTCCCTCGAAATCCATATGAACTTCTCCGGCACTGGAGGAGATCACCTTAGTTCTTAAGGGAAATCTCAGATGGTCGCGGTATGATCATCCAGTCTGGTCGACCCAGGGGACCCGCTTTGTCATCGTCGGGGCAATTAGGCATCTCTTTCGAATTGTGTGGGCTGTTCCTCTTGTTGATCCTCGGCGATGGCTCCATTGTATAGGCGGCTTCCATCTCTGGCCGTTGCCGTTTGCGGGACGATCTTGGGTGCGGCGGCCGCGGAGGTGAATTACAGGCCCCTTGTCCCGGATGTTCAGATGCCTGACGGGACAAGCTTCATGACCTGGGCGGACGAGACCGCCTACACGCGGACCTATCACGTGAGCGCGAACGATCCGCGCGCCTCGGATGAGAATCCTGGCACCCGGGATCGCCCCTTCCTGACGGTGAATCACGCCGCACAGCTGGTCCGGCCTACCGAGCGAGTGTGGATCCACGCGGGTGTATACCGCGAGTTGGTGCAGCCGCACTTTGGCGGGGAAGGGTCGAACCGGATGATTGCATATGAGGCGGCGCCCGGCGAACAGGTGGTCATCAAAGGTTCCCGCGTCCTTCAAGCACGATGGGAGAGGTCCCGCGACCCGCATGGCAAGTGGCAGTTCTCCCAACGGCTCTGGATGACCACGCTTCCCGACACACTCTTCGAAGCCGGCTATTTTCCCTTCCGCACGCCAAACATCACCGACGAGGAGTTTGCCCTCATGCCATGGGCTCTCGAATGGAAGGGCAGGATCCCGTACTCGCTGCCCCGGGGGATGGTTTTCCAGGAGGGCAATCGCATGGTGCAGTTGGCCTCATACGAGGACCTCGTGCGATTGCCCGGGTCATTCTGGGTGGCTCCAGATGGGAGGACGCTGCACATACATCCCTTCGGCTCCGGAAACCCCAATGGGAAGCTGTTCGAGGTTGCCGTGCAGAGCCACATCTTCCGGCCACTGGAACAGGGCTTGGGGTTCATCCGGGTCAGCGGCCTGGCCATGGAGCAATGCGCAAACGGCGTGGCTCGAGTCGGCGTGGGCGCCCTGAACGCATGGGGAGGCCATCATTGGATCATCGAGCGAAACATAATCCGCGACGTCAATTCGGTGGGAATCGAGATCGGCTACCAGACGTTTGAGGAAGACGACAAGACCCATTCGCGCCGCGAGGATCCGCCCATCGGCCACAACATTGCGCGGTGCAACCGAATCGAGGGCTGCGGGACCGCCGGAATCCGGTCACTGATGACGCCCTATGCCCTCGTGGAGGGAAACGACGTCACCCACTGCGGCTGGCAGGACGCAGAATACCATTGGGAGGTCGCCGGCATCAAGCTGCTTGAGAACACAGGATCCCTGATTCGCCGAAATCATATAGCGTACCTGAGCGGAAGCATGGGCATCTGGCTCGATTGGGATAACGTGAATTCCAGGGTGACGGGCAACCTGATCCATGACATCAGCACCGCGCAGGGAGCCATTTTCGTTGAAGCCTCCCAGCATCCGAATCTGGTTGACGATAACATTATCTGGGACGTTGACGGACAGGGAGTCCGGGCTGCGGATACCGACGAGCTCGTAATCGCGCATAACCTGATTGCGGGCGTAACCGAAGACCCGGTTTTCGCCCAGGTCGCCACTTCGCGCGTCCTGAACGGCCGGAAACTCACCTCGACCCGCAACCGCGTGGTCAACAATATCTTTGTCGACTCCTCTAAGCCCCTCGCGTTCGACCCCGGCAATACTGCCGATTATAACGTTTACGTCTCAACCGGTGGCAGTAGATCGACAGTGGGGCCTGCGCTGGGCGAGAGACACAGTCTGAGCGTCAAAGGTGACGCGTCCCTTGACTCCAGGCAGGGTCTGCTCACGTGGAAACCGGACCGAGCCCTTCTGCCTGTTCCGGAAGTAGCGGGCTGCAACATGGATTTCGCCGGGCGCTCGAGAAAGGGCGAGCAAAACGTGCCCGGGCCGCTGCTTTCGCTATCAACCCCGGTCACTGTGCAGCTGGGCGATCCCTGCTGCCGGACGCGTTCGGATTGAGAATGCAATTCGATCACCTCCCGGCCTGCCCTCGTGGTGTCCGTTCTGGCCCCGCCAAGATTCACAGCCATCCCATTGCGGGTGAGCACTGGCGTATTGTGTGGCAATTCCAGAGGGACGACCGGAGTGAGTGTGACGGATAGCGATGGAGGATCTTTCGGGTGGTGGCGGTGATTCCTCATTTCGGAATCGCGTCCAATACGACCGACGGGGCCAGGATCTCCGGAAGGATTATCGGATCTGCGCGACCGGGAAACCAGATGAGATTGAACGGAACGGCGGCGCGGTGGTACTTCGCGAGCTCCGCCGTGATCTGGGGATCCTTGTTCGTCCAGTCGCCCCTCAGGGTCGCAATGTGCCTGTCGTGGAAGGTGCGCAGGACGTCATCCGAGTGGAACACGAGGCGCTTGTTGGCCTGGCACGTGGCGCACCACCTAGCCGTGAAGTCCACGTAGACGATGCGGTTCTCCGACCGGAGTTTCTCAACCGACTCGGGGCTCCATTTCTCCCAGACAATGTCCGTCGCAGTCACGGGCGTCGGCCAGCCGGCCCAGGCGCCGAGCGCCAGAAGGACCAAACACGCCAACATCCCGAACCTGGCCCGCCCGGGGGACGCGCCCGGGGCGTTCCACCGCCCGTAGAACCAAACCCCCATCGCGACCAGCACGAGGCCGAGCAGCACGGAGAGGAAGGCGCTTTCCGGGACCTGCCCGGCGAGGACCCACACGAGGTAGGCGACCGTGGCATAGAGCGGGAACGCCATGGCCTGCTTGAAGGTCTCCATCCACGCCCCGGGCCTCGGGAGGACCTTCACGGCCGACGGGAAGGCCGAGAGGACGAGGTAGGGGGAGGACAGGCCGATTGCGATCACCGTGAAGATCGCGAACGACTCGGCCGTCGACAGCGCGAGCGCCGCTCCGAGCGCCGGGGCGAGGAAGGGCGCCGCGCAGGGCGTCGCGGCGACCGTGGCGAGCGCCCCGGTGAGGAACGACCCGACGAGCCCCGACTTCGACTGCAGCTGTGACCCGATCCCTGTCGCCGTGAGCCCGAACTCAAACACGCCGCTCATGTTGAGCGCGAAGGCCAGCATGGCTGCCGCAAGGCCGAACACGAACGCCGGGGACTGCAGCTGGAAGCCCCAGCCAAGCTGGCTGCCGCCCGCCCGCAGGACCGCGAGGATCCCCGCCAGCACCCAGAAACTCAGCACGACGCCCGCGGTGAAGACAAGGCCGTGGAGCGTCACCTTCCGGCGGTCGGCGCCGGCCTGGTTCACGAAGCCTAGGATCTTGATCCCGAGCACGGGAAAGACGCACGGCATCAGGTTGAGGATGAGCCCCCCGACGAAGGCGAGCGCAAGCGTGCCGATGAAGCCTCCCGCGGGCGGCGGGGCTTCGCCCGCCGTCCCTCCGCCCGCGGGCGCCGCGCCGAACGCGGCGTCGATCCGCAGGCCGGGGAGCGATCCGTCGGTACGCCATCCCTGAGTGGACGTGAGGACCCCGACGAGGCGCTTCGGGTTCTTCGGGCCGTCAGGCGAGACCGGCAGCGTGAGGGCGAAGCCCCCCTTTCCGTCGGAGGCGACCGTCTGCGGGAGGTCGGAGGCGATGACCCCGTCCTCGGAGAAGAAATGCAGGCCGTCCGGCGTGCGGGCCCGATTGGACGCCGATCCGACGGCCTGGACGGTGAGCGTCGCGTCCTTCGCGCCGAGCGCCGCGGACACGGTCCACGACGGATCCGCCGCGGGAAGCTGCGGGAGGACGGCGCGAATCCTCGCCCCCCAGACGGGATCGGGCCGCGGGATGTCGGCCGAGACGGGAAGGGTGAGCGTGAGCTTCGCGTTTCCCGGGACGCACTCGTTCTGGCACATGAGCCAGTCGGCGTCGGCCCGGAGCTCCACGGTGGTCCCGGGCTTCAGGTCGGCCGGCGGCGTAAGGGTCACCGGAAGGAGCAGGTCGCCGTCGTACCCGTTGCCGATCACGGCACCGCTCGAGTCAGTAAGGAGCGCCGGCGCCGGCCACTGGATCCCGCCCGCCTTCCAGCCCTCGGGAAGCGTCCACTTGAGGGTCGTCGGCAGCCCCGTGCCGGGGTTGACCCAGTACGAGTGCCAATGGGGCTGGTGCACGAGGCGAAGCGCCGCCGTGAAGGGCGTCCCGGCGCGGATCGAGGCGTCAGCCGAGATAAGCGAGGCGCTCACCTGGGCGCGGAGGGCCGAGGGAAACGCGCACAGCAGGGCCAGGCTCGCGACTACGGTGGAAGCTATGGCGCGCTTCATGGACGGCTCTAGGACACGCAAAGGGCAGTGTGGTGCCAAGTTCCTCGGCCGCAAGCGTTCAGCCCCCTTTGGCCCCGGCAGCGATCCAGCGCTCGAGCATCTGGGTCTCCTCCGGCGTGAACGGCTTCTCGCCGTCGGAGGGCATCGAGTCGTCGTCGCCTTGCGGAAGCCCCAGCCGGCGAATCATGTCGCTCGACTTGGCGTTGCCCGGCACGACGACCTTCCCGTCCTCGCCCCCGCGCATCAGCTGCTCGTAGGTATCCAGCCGGAGGCCCCCCTTGTGCTTGTCCGGCTTGTGGCACTTGACGCAGCTCCGGGCAAGGAGGGGGGCGATGTGAACCGGGTAGAACGCCGGGTTGGAGGGGTCCGCGCTCGCAGGGCCCGCGCGGAGCGCGCCGGGTGCCGCGGGGCCGGCCTCCGCCGGCGTCGCGGACTCGGCCGGCATGCCGAGCCAGGCCCTCAGTCGCGGGGGCATCTTCGCGGTCAGGTAGCCGTCGCCGTGGGTGATCGCGCCCCCGCCGTCGGCCGTCCAGACCATGAGTCCTAGCGAGGCGGCGAGGAGGAGGGGATAGGCGACGCGCGCAGGGCCGGCTCCGCTCATGGAGCGGGCCCGGAGCGCGCTGGCGCAGACCGCTGCCAGCATGACGCCGCCCCAGAGGTGTCGGGTGACGTCGCGGCCCCGGTAGCCGCCGCTCCAGGCCAGCAGCCACCCGTCGAAGGCCGCGGCGAACGTGGCGGCCACCGCCAGGGCGAGGAACCACCCGGCTGCGGAGCGAAGGTGGGCCCAGTCCCTGCGCAGGCCGGCAAGCTCCATGGCCGGGACCAGGACGAGGAGCGCAACCGGCACGTGGACAAGGAGCGGATGGAGCCTCCCCACGAACTGGCCCCAGTCGCCGTGGTCGCGGCCGTCCGGGGGGAGCCGTTTCACGAGGGCAAGGAGCCCGCACCAGAGAGCCGCCGCGAGGAGCGACGCCGCGGTCCGCAGGCGGCTCGGGCGCGATTCATGGGCGTTGGAGGCCATCGTGGGGTCGTTCGGGGTCGCCTGGGAACCGGGCCACGATGGGATACGGCCTTCCACGGAGGCAAACCAACAAGTTGCGTCCCGCGCTTGCCGGGTGCGGGGTAATTGGCCAACGTTTCGCGCCTTCCCGAACCCCGCCCCACCGATGACCCCAGCGGCCCCCAGCGCCCTCGCGAGGTTTGCCCGCTTTGCCGCGTGGGCCGCCGTGGCCGCGGCGGGGGCGGTGAGCATCGCCGTGCTGGCCTGGTCCCGCGGCGAGGAGCTGAGCGCCCTCTGGATGGTCGTCGCGGCGGCGTGCGTGTTCGCGATCGCCTACCGGTTCCACTCGGCATGGCTGATGGCGCGCGTCCTGACGATCGACCAGATGCGGGCCACGCCGGCCGAGCTCCATTCCGACGGGCGGGATTTCGTCCGGACGAACCGGTGGGTCGTGTTCGGCCACCACTTCGCGGCCATCGCGGGGCCGGGGCCGCTCGTGGGGCCGGTGCTCGCGGCCCAGTTCGGGTACCTGCCCGGGCTCCTCTGGATCCTTATCGGCGCGGTCTTCGGCGGCGCCGTGCACGACAGCATCATCCTCTTCTGCTCGGTGCGTCGGCGCGGCAAATCCCTGGGACAGATGGTGCGGGAGGAGGTCGGGCCCTTCGCCGGCCTCGTGGCGCTTGTCAGCATCACCGCGATCTCGGTCATCCTCCTCGCGGTCCTCGCGCTCGTGGTCGTCAACGCGCTGGCCGAGTCCCCCTGGGGCGTGTTCACGATCGCGGCGACGATGCCGATCGCCCTCGTGATGGGTGTCGCGATGCGCGCGGGGGGCTACGCGCGGGGGCGGCTCGCCTGGGTCACCGCGGCGGGAATCGCCGCGCTCCTGGTGGCGGTGTGGGGCGGCCAGTTCATCGGGGGAACCCCCCTGGAGGGCCTCCTCACGCTTCGGGGCACGACGCTCGCCTGGTGGATCATGGGCTACGGGCTCGTGGCGTCGATCGTCCCCATCTGGCTCCTGCTCGCGCCGCGCGACTACCTGAGCACCTTCATGAAGATCGGCACGATAGGCGCCCTCGGCGCCGCGATCGTCGTCCTCGGGCCGCACCTGCGGATGCCGGCGCTCACGAAGTTCGTCGACGGCTCCGGACCCGTCTTCGCCGGGCCGGTTTTCCCCTTCTGCTTCATCACGATCGCGTGCGCGGCCGTGTCGGGGTTCCACGCGATCGTCTCCTCGGGGACGACGCCGAAGCTCCTGGCCCGGGAGGGCGACATACGCGCGATCGCCTACGGGGCGATGCTGACGGAGATGTGCGTCGGCGTCATGGCGATCATCGCGGCGTGCGCGATGGCGCCGGGCGAATACTTCGCGATCAATGTGAAGGGCGACGTCGTGGCGGTGACCCGCCAGATCTCCGCGCTCGGGTTCGCGGTCACGCCCGCCGACATGGCCGCGCTCGCCCACAGCATCGGCGAGAAGACGATGGTGGGCCGCGCCGGAGGGGCGCCCACGTTCGCGCTCGGCATGGCGCAGATGCTGGCGGGGGTCCTCGGCAGCGGGGCTGCGCTCGCCGTGTGGTACCACTTCGCCATCATGTTCGAGGCGATGTTCATCCTGACGACGATCGACGCGGGGACCCGGATTGGGCGCTTCCTCGTCCAGGACCTGCTCGGGCTCATCTGGCGGCCGCTCGGCGACACCCGCTCGCTTGCGGGCAACGTCGGGGCCACCTCCCTCTTTGTCGGCGCGTGGGGATGGTTCCTCTACCAGGGGGTCGTCGACCCCCTGGGGGGCATCAACTCGCTCTGGCCCATCTTCGGGGTCGCGAACCAGCTCCTGGCCGTGATCGCGCTCTCGCTGGGGACCACCGTGCTGATCAAGATGGGGAAGGCGCGGCACGCGTGGGCGACGCTCCTGCCGCTCGCCTGGCTCCTCTGCGTGACGATGACCGCGGGCTGGATGAAGATCTTCAGCGCGGACCCGCGCCTGGGATTCCTCGCCTCGGCGGCCTCAGGCGTATCGCCGCGCCAGGCCTTCAACGCCCACGTGGACGCCGCCGTCACCGGCGCGTTCCTCATCCTGGTCGCGGTCATCGTGGCCGCGAACGCGCGGGTGTGGTGGCTCCTCCTCGCGGGCAGGCGCGCGCCCGACCTTCGCGAGGAGCCTTTTGTGGCCTCCAGGGCCCTGGATCAGACCTCGTAGGCCGGGAGGACCTTGTCCACCCGAACCTTGTCCAGCTTCGCGTAGACCGGCACGCCGGTGTCGTAGGGCAGGACCACCTCGCCCTGGATGAGCGGCTGCGCGTAGCGCAGGAACTGGAAGTTCATGCTGATGAGGTCCTCGTTGATCCACTCCCGCGGGAGCTTCTTCGTGCCGTTCGCGATCTCGCTCAGGGGGGCGAGGCCGGTCTCGACCGTGTAGTGCTCGGTCTCGCCTCGGACCAGCGTGACCATCTTGTCGGTCTCGCCCGCGATCGCCGCGCGCACCGCCGCCTGACCCGCGAGGAACGCCTCGTCGACGTCCGTCTTGGAGGCCGCGTGCGCCGCCGCCCGCTGGATGAGCCCGGGGCGGGCCACGCGGACCTTGGCGTTGGGGATCCCGGCCTCGATGATCTCGCCGAGCGCCTCACCGGCGCCGCCGAACCTGGCGTGGCCGAAGGCGTCCGTGGCGGAGTCGGCGGCAAGGTAGTTGCCGTCCGCGTCGACCAGCCCCTCGGCCACGACGATCATGCAGA
>CAYQOH010000021.1:0-5509 GCA_964419075.1 uncultured Opitutaceae bacterium
TTGATCCCACGCGCGATGGTGCGGGCGACGAGTTCGACCAGTTCGCCGCGGCATTCCGCGACAGGACCCGGTGACGGGCCGAAGGCCGCACGTTGCCATTGATGCGGGGCGAGGCGTGTGGCTTGATGCGGGGCCATGACGGCCCCGCCCTCACCCGTGCTGCTCTACGACGGCGACTGCAGCCTGTGCAACGGCGTCGTCCGGTTCATGCTCCGGCACGACGCCGCGGGCCGGATCCGCTTCGCCCCGCTGCAGGGCAAGGCGGGCCAGGACTACCTTCGGGCGCAGGGGCTCCCGGCCGGCGACTTCGACAGCCTCGTCTTCGTCCCGGACTGGGCCAACCCGGCGCGCGGCGCGTTCCTGGTGCGCACGAGCGGCGCCCTCGCCGCCTTCGCGCTCCTGGACGGCCCCTGGAGGGCGCTGTCGTGGCTGCGCCTCGTGCCGCGCTTCCTTCGCGACCCCGTCTACCGGCTCATCGCGCGGACGCGCACCGTGGTCTTTGGAACGTACCGGCCGCGATCCCTCGCCAATCCCGCCTGGACGACGCGCTTCCTTCCATGAGCGCGGAGGCCGCCCCTGCGCCCGAAGCCGGAAAGCGCGGGTTCTGGAGGCGCTGGGTCCGCGATCCGGTCGTCAGCCAGCTGACGCAAGGGGTCTCCCCGGAGAAGATCGCGCTCACCCTCGCGCTCGGCAGCGCGCTTGCGCTCTTCCCGATCCTCGGCACGACCACCACGCTCTGCCTCATCGCGGGGGTCCTCCTCGGCCTGAACCAGCCGATCATCCAGGCCGTCAACGCCGCCTGCATCGTCATCTACTTCCCGCTCATCCTGGCCTTCGTGAGACTGGGAGACGCCCTTACCGGTTCCGCACGATCGTCCCTGGACGTGCCGCTCATGGTCTCGACGCTTAGCCACAGCCCCCGCGCCTTCCTCCTTCAATTCGGCACGACCGCTCTCCATGCGGTCCTGGGCTGGGCGGTGGTCGCGCCGGCCTGGGTCCCCGTCGTCTACCTCGCCGCGCTTCGGCCCCTGAGGGCCGCCGCAGGCGGGATCCGCCGCCGGCGGCCGCGCAACCCGAGCGAAGACGCCGGCCGGCAAGCACGGTCTTGACGGAGGGCCCGCTCGCGAGTGACGTCGTCGGGATGAAACCGAGCCGTTCGATGGCACTCGCCCTGGTGGCAGCGGCCCTTGCGGCGGCCCCGTCGGGGGCGCAGGCGCAGGCCGCGCCCGCGGCCACGCCCACGGCCACGGTTCAGGCGCTGTGCGATGCGCTCATCTCGGCGATGAAACAGGGGCCCGCCCTTGGTTTTGCGGGGCGACGCCAGCTGCTGGAGCCGGAAATCCGCCGCGCGATCGACCTTCCGCTCATGACCCGCCTCGTGCTCGGCCCGCCGTGGCGGACGCTGACGCCCGACCTTCAGCGCCAGCTGGTCGACGCGTTCAGCGACTACAGCATCTCGACGTATGCGAACCGGTTCAGCGGATACTCGGGCGAGCAGTTCAGCGTCGACCCCGCGCCCACGCGCCTTGAGAGCGGCGACGTCATCGTTCACACCAAGCTGGCCACGAAGGATCCGGAGCCCGTGAGGCTGGACTACCTGATGAGGTCCAGCGGGGGCGCGTGGAAGATCATCGACGTCTACCTGAGCGGCACGATCAGCGAGCTGGCCGCGCGCCGCTCGGAATTCTCGGCGGTGCTGCGCCAGGGCGGGGCCGCCGCGCTTGTCGAGACGCTCAGGAAGAAGGCGGCCGAGCTCAGCGGCTAGCGCCCGGGGCCCGGCTCGGCCTTCTCCGGGGTCCCGGCCCCGGGATCGTCGTACAGGCCCTCCGGCTGCGGGGCCACCGGCGTCGCGTCGCCCCTGAGCTCCGCGGCGCGATTCTGCCGGTACAGGCTTCGGAGCGACGCATAGTAGTCGATGGCGTCCTTCTCGATCGCCTCCAGCCTGTCGATGTTGCGCGACCGCAGGTCGATGCCGCCGACCACGGCCGGCGCATAGACAGCGACCGAGGGGAAATCCTCGTCGCTTGCGACGTAACGGAACGGGTCAAGGTACACCTCAAGCCCGAGCCCGGCGGCGTCCCTCGGGCTTGAGGGACCCATGAGGGGCAGCACCAGGTACGGCCCCTCGGGAACACCCCAGGCGTGGAACGTCTGGCCCAGGTCGCCCGTCTGCTCCGGCAGGCCCTCACCCTTCGCCACGTCGGCGAACCCCGCGATTCCGGCGGTCGTGTTGACAAGGAAGCGCGCGAGGGTGATCCCGGCCCTCTTGAACTGGGCCTGGAGCAGGTTGTTGACGAGCACCACCGGGTCGTGGACGTTCGAAAGGAAGTTCCGGATCGAGTCGCGCCCCCCCTGGGGGATCGCTCTGACGTAGCCTTTGGCTATCGGCTTAAGCAGCGCGCGGTCGACCGCCTCGTTCACGGCAAAGACCTTCCGGTTGAACGGCTCAAGGGGATCGTTGTTCGCCCTGAAGGCCGCGCGCGCCGCGGGGTCGCTGGGCACGGTCGCGCAACCCGTAAGAAGCACCAGCGGCGCAAGCGCGAGCAACAGGCGGCGGCGGCTCATATTGCCGTCCCCTCCTCCGGCCGGGCCGGCGGCGGGCCCAGGAAGGCGGGGAGGAAGAACAGGGTGCAGACGAGCGTGTAGAAGAGTCCGAGGCTAAGGAGCTTCCCCATGTCAGCCATGCCGGGGGACTTTGACAGCATGAGGCTCCCAAAGGCGGTCCCCGTCGTGAGGGCGCTGAAGACGACGCCGCGCGCCGTGGGCGACTGCAGGAGCCCCGCCTCGCCCGAGCGCCACCTCAGGACGAAATAGATGTCGAACGCGACGCCGATCCCCAGGAGGAGCGGCAACGTCACGATGTTGGCGAAGTTGAGCGGCATGCCTGCGAGGACGCTCGTCGCCAGCGTGAGAAGCCCGGCAAGGAGAAGCGGAACGAGCACCGCCAGGATATCCCGCGGACGGCGCAGGACGATGAAAAGAAGCAGCGTGATCGCGCCGACCGCGAGGAGCCCCGCGGTCTCGAAGGCCCGAATGACCGTCCTCGCCGACTCCTGGATCTGCACCGGCATGCCGGTGGCCCCGGGCGCCTCGCGGACCACGGCCGCGACGAAGCCCTGCAGCACGTCATGGTTCCTGGCGTCGCCCCTCGGAAAGACCTCGACCCGGAACCTGCCGTCGGCGGCGACCCAGTCGTTCCTGACGTCCGCGGGGATCGTCTCGAGGGACACCGGAGCGGCCTGGAGCGCCAGGCGCACGTCCTCGAGCCTGTGGACCGCACCCCGTGAAAGGTTGGCCTCGAGGGCGGGCACGGCGGCCGCGCCGCGGGACACCACCCGCCCGAGCGCCGCCGCAAGCCCCGCGGCGGTCGCATCGCCGCCGGCCGCGACCTTCCGGATGTCCGCCGCGCACCGCGCCGCGGCCGCCACGATGTCCGCGGCGCCCGGGGGATCCCCCGCCGACGGCGATGACCACGCCGGCTCGAGGAGCCCGCGCGCATCCTCAAGGATCTCGAGCTTGGCCGGCTGGTCGTCGGGGACGAAGCTTCCGAG
Organism: uncultured Opitutaceae bacterium; assembly: GCA_964419075.1. Classification (GTDB taxonomy): domain Bacteria; phylum Verrucomicrobiota; class Verrucomicrobiia; order Opitutales; family Opitutaceae; genus Palsa-1447. Next base: position 3,552 of record CAYQOH010000021.1, read on the forward strand.
CCAGATCACCTGGCTCACCTCGCGCAGCTTCCCGAGGCGCGAGGCCAGCTCGGCGGCGTCCTTCGCCGAGGCGGCCAGCACGTCCAGGGTGTAGGGCGTGGTCTCCGGGTCCTTCATCAGGTCGAAGAGGGTCTTCGCGGACTCCGAGTCCGGGTTCTCGAGGTTGATCGGGTCGAAATCGAAGCGAAGGCCGGCAAGGGCGCCGAGCGAGGCCGCGGCCAGAAGCCCGCACGCGGCGAAGATCCAGCGCCGCCGGCGCACGAGCATGAGGTCCAGGGGGGCGGCCCAGGCGAACCCGCCCGCCTCCCTGAAGCCGCCCGAACGAAGCAGCGCCAGGAGCGCGGGCAGCAGGGTCAGGTTGAGGAGGAGCGCGATCAGCATCCCCGCGCCCGCGATCAGCCCCAGGTCCGACACGCCCCGGTAGGCGGTGGGAAAGAGCGACAGGAAGCCCGCGGCGGTCGCCGCCCCCGCGATGACAAGGGGGGTGCCCACGCCCGCGGCCGTCCTGCGGAGCGCCTCCGAGAGGTTCTCCTGGCGCCCCGGGCCGGCGGGCGCGCCGCCCGGCTCCGCGTCGCAGCCGTGGCGCTCGGCGGCGTACCGGACGCTGAACTGGATTCCGAAGTCGATCGCGATCCCGATGAACAGCGGGGCGAAGGCCACCGAGATCGGATTGAAGGGGCCGACCACGGCGACCGCGAAGCAGGCGCACGCCACGAGCCCGACGGCGAGCGTCACGAGGATCGCCGCGACCGTGCGAATCGAGCGCATCGCCAGCGCGAGCCAGAGGACCATAAGGCCGAACGAGAGGCCGGCGGCGAGTCCCGCCCCATCGGACAGGGCCGAGAGCTGGTCGTCGGACAGAGCGACCGGGCCGGTCACGCGCACACGCACCCCGTTGCCGGGCACAAATCCCCCGGCCCGTGCCACCGCGTGGACCTCCTCGATCGCGCGTCGCCCGGGCTCGACGTCGCCGTAGTTGAGCGCCGGCCGGGCGAGGATGATCCGGCGCATCTCACGCGGCCCCGGCTTTCGGTCGCTCAGGAGGGTCTGCCAGGACAAAGGGGCATACCTCCCGTCGAGGGCCGCGTCGACCGCCCGGGCGACGGCCCCAAAGGGCTTGTCGAGCGTGCTGGCCGCGATCTGGCCCCGGATGACGCCCTGGGAGAAGAGGCCCAGCGCGCCGAACACGCCCCGGGGGCTGGGGTCGGATGCCAGCGCACCCAGCATCGGCTGCGCCGTGATCATGGAGTCGGCGAAGGTCTGAACCTCCCCCACCGAGAGGAAGAGCATCCCGTTCCTCCTGAAGAAGGGGCTGCCCGCCGGCTCGCGGACGTCCTGGAACAGGCTGCGGTTCGCCGCAAACTGCGCGGTGAGCGCCGAGGCGGCGTCCTCCGTCTGGTCCGGCGTGTCGCCGTCGATCACGACGGCCAGCAGGTTGATGTTCTGGGGGAACGCCCTGTCCAACTCGGCCGCGGCGCGGCGCCAGGGCAGGTCCGGCGAGATGAGGTTGGACGTGTCGGTGTCGATCGCGATGCGCCGGGAGACGTAAAGGCCCGCGGCCGCCGTCGCCACCAGCACAAGGGCCGTTACCGCAGCGGCGTGGCGCTGGCTGGCCACGACCAGGCGGACGACCGCCGCGATCACCCTCGAGTACGCAGGCATGAGCGGGAATCTGGGGCAGTTTCCGGCGACCGTCGACGCCGGTTTTGGTTTGCCTGCCAACCCGTTAGCTTGACGAGCACAGCGATGGCGCATCACATTTCCCGGGCCCTTGCGGCCTATGCCTATGACTACAAACCTGTTGAAGGTCTCATGTTCAACGGCGGGTTGGATGCTGCTATTCGCCCTTACGGCGTCGGCTCAGACGGCCCCGCCACCCTCGGACACATCGGGCGAGGAGCCGCTCGTGCTTTCGCAGGTGGTGGTCACCGGCTCCCACCTGCCCGGCACACCCAACA
>CAYQOH010000021.1:5609-20777 GCA_964419075.1 uncultured Opitutaceae bacterium
CTCGTGCTTTCGCAGGTGGTGGTCACCGGCTCCCACCTGCCCGGCACACCCAACACGGCAACGCAGCCCGTGCAGATCCTAAGCTCCGAGCAGATGCAGAATACCGGCGTGGCGACGGACTTCGGGGAGATCCTGAGGAAGGCCGATCCACAGTTCACGGGAAACGGCAACCTGGGACTTGAGAACGCCAACTCAGAGGCCTTCGTGACCCAGGGCGGTACATACCTGCAGATCCACAACCTGCAGACGCTGGTGCTCATCAACGGCAGGCGTGTGGCCTTCGACCCCGCCGAGGCCTCCCTTGGCACCGAGTTCGTGGACCTCAACATGATTCCCATATCCGCGGTCGACCATGTGGAGATCCTGTCCGACGGGTCGTCGGCCTTCTACGGATCCGGCGCCGTCGGCGGCGTCATCAACGTGATCATGAAGTCGAACTTCAACGGATGGGAGGCCGGCATCCACTGGGGCGAGAGCAGCAATCGGGGCTCCTACACGGAGCGCTCCGGCTACATTACGGGAGGCGTGAGCACGAAGGACACGTCCCTCATGGTCTCCGTTGAGGGGTCCGAGACGAGCCCGATCTACATGAACGAGCGCCCGTACTCGAACCCCATCTACACGACGACGACCTATCCGGGGGTCCTGAGCGTGCAGCCGTTCTCGATCACCTTTGACCCCAACACCGGCCAGCCGCTGACGATGCCGGGACAGCTCGCCTATTACCGACTCAACCCCTCGCTCAACGCCCCGCCGCCCGGGCTCCAGTACTCGATCGACCAGCTGGTCCAGATGGGCGTCTACTCGCCGGTCACCCAGCAGCAGCTGCTGACGGGCTACAACGTCTCCAACCAGGAGACGCTCCTGGCGAGCCTCAAACGGCGCAGCGTGGTCGCGGACTTCGAGCACCACCTCTTCGGCGACAAGCTGGTGGCGTTCGGCGATCTGCTCTACGGCTTCGACCGCACCGAGTCGTCCGTCGTCGGCGAGTCCCTTTCGCCCTACATCTCGGCGCCATTCACCGATCCCTTCATCTACGGAGGCTCGCCGCCGCCGCAGGGGGCCGGGGCCTATGTGCCCTACGTCCCGTACCTGCAGCCCAACAGCCCGCTATCGCCGACGTGGCTCTTCCAGCCGAACGCCGCGGGCTACAACATCAACCTGGTCAACGTGAACAACCAGTTCTCGAAGTTCCCGCTCCTGTCGATCGACCAGTCGGAGTTCTACCGCTTCGCGGGGGGCCTCAAGGGCCAGCTGGGCGCCAACTACTCGTGGGAGGTCGGCGTCGACCTCAACCGCTACCACCTGGGGCTCACGAGCCCCGGACAGATTGACACCGCGAACCTGAACGCGGCGCTCGCCGCGGGCACGATCAACCCGTTTGCCTACCAGCAGGTCTCGGGGGCCCTGCCGTCGAACGTCATCGGGACGAAGACCAACACCATGGTGAGCACGCTGGCCTCGGAGGACTTCCTCTTTAGGGGGACGCCGTTCGAGCTGCCCAACGGAAGCCTGAGCTTCGCGGTCGGCGCAAGCCACACCCGCGAGACGCTTTCAGACAGCCCGGACCCCACGAGCCAGCCGATCGCACCCGGCGTCTCGATCGCGGGCTGGCTCAACTCGGAGTCGCTCTCCCCGTTTGAAGCCTCACGCACGACCTCGTCGCTCTTCGGCGAGCTGAAGGCGCCGATCATCGGCCCCAAGCAGGACATCACCGGCATCCACCAGCTCACGGTCGATATGGCCGAGCGCTACGACGACTACAGCCTGGTTGGTCACTGTGAGGTGCCCGAAGCTAGCCTGAACTATGAGCCGATTGACGAGCGCTTCACGCTGCGAGCCTCCGTCGGCCGGTCCTTTGGCGCGCCGGAGTTGGCGCAGCTCTTCGGTCCCCCGATCTCGGGACCCATCCCGCCCTTCACGTACCAGGGTTACTACGGGAATGTCGCCTCCAGCGCCGGCTTCACCGGCATCGGCGGGCCCAACCCCTCGCTCCAGCCGTTCACCGCGAACACCTGGTCGACGGGCTTTGTCCTCGCGCCGCGCGAGGTCCCGGGCCTGGACCTCAATTTCGACTTCTTCGAGGCGACCGTCAGGGGAGCCATCGGCTATCTGAACCAGGTGAGCATCGTGCAGAGCGTCGAAACCCAGGGCGCCGCCTCCCCGTTTGCCCAGTATGTCCACGTGGGCAGCCCCGCCGGGCCGGGGGTCACCGGGCCGGGCCAGCTCAGCACGGCGAACCCGCAGACAATCTTCGTGCAGGTGCCCCTGATCAACCTCACCTCGCAGGCCGACAAGGGCTTTGACGCCACTCTTGAATACGCGACGAAGACCCCGACGGCGGGGCACATCAGGGTCGCGTCCACCGTAACCGTCTGGAACAGCTACCTCGTCAAGGAGATCCCGACGGAGCCGTACTATCAGTATGCCGGGACCGCATCCGGAGGGGGTAGCAGCAGCCAGGGGACGATCCCGCGCTGGCGCACCTATACGACGTTTGACTGGAACTACGACTCGATGGAGCTCGAGATCGGCCACACCTACATCCCCTCGGTCACCGACATCGGGCCGGGGGGCTCGGCCGCGACGGCCCCCCAGAATGTCGGAAGCTACCAGCAGTTTGACTTCATGGTGGGCTCGGATCTCGGCAAGGCCACCACCCTCAAATGCCTCGGGAAGACGGATCTGCGGCTCGGCGTCAACAACGCCTTCAACAAGATGCCGCCCGTGGCCCAGAACGCGTTCCCGGCGACGAACGCCGACGTGGGCGACTACAACGGGCCCATCGGCAGGCTCTACTACGTCGAGGCGCGGTACCGCTTCTGACGCGAGGAATCCGGCCCATCCCCGCGGGAAGGCGCCCAACTGCGGGCGGACTTTCTGCGAGGGAGCCGGATTGCCTCTTCGGACAGATTGGGTTGAAGGGTTCTGGCGGGCCTATTGCCCGTCCTGGGCGATGGCCAGGGAGTCGTTGGCCGCGGCGGCGATGTCAACCTGCTTCAGCAGCTCGCGACTCCGCTCCTGCCCTTGGACGGCGACCGGGCGGCCGAGTTCCGCCTCGAGATTGTCGCGCGCCTTCACGTAGTCGCGGTCGCCCGTCGAGGCGCTCAGGTTGAGCCATGCAAGGGCCTCGACGTCATTCTTCGCGACACCGTTTCCAAGGCTGTACATGAGGCCCAGCTGGAACTGCGCGAACGCCTGCCCCTGCACGGCCGCGTTCCGGAACCAGTTCACGGCCTCGGTCTTGCCCCCGAAGAGGTTCTCGCCCGAGTAATACCGCTTGAGGAGGGCGGCCTGCGCCCCCGGATGACCCTGCTGGGCCGCCTTCAGGAGCCATGTGGCGGACTGCGCGTTGTCCCGATCCACCCCGTCGCCGCGGGCGTACATCGATGAGAGCAGGAACTGCGCCCTCGCGTCGCCGCTGCCGGCCGCCTGGAGATACCATTTGGCCGCCTCAACCTTGTACTTCGGAACCCCGTCGCCCACCTCGTACATGAACCCCAGGAGGAACGCGGCCTTCGCGTTTCCCCGGTTGGCGGCCATGCGATACCACTTGGCCGCCTCCGTCTTGTCGAACGGAGCCCTTTCGCCTGCAAAAAAGAGTTCGCCAAGCTGCACTTGGGCGCCGGTGTCGCCAGCCTCCGCCTTTGCGCGAAGGTTCGACAGCTCGACGGCTCGGTCGTCGGCGGTTCCCGCAGAGCAGCGCAAACCGGCCGAAAGCACCGCGGCCAAGACCACCAGCCGCACACTGAAGAAACGAGGGGAAACATGCCTTAAGACATTGCTGTTCAATGCATGAGAGCGATCAAGGCCACGGTCCGTTGCCTGGCTGCTTCGGGGTAGTGCCTCTGTCTTCATGCGCCCAATGTATCACGAGCGCTGGAATCTGTAATCGGGGTACAATTACTGAGTCCGAATGGAGGTGCCGAAGGATCGCCATCCGCAGCCCCCCTGCATTCACTTCCGACCGCCAAACCCCCGAAACCCATGAAACTCACCTGCATCATTCGCTACCAGATCGATCCCTTCCAGCGCGACGCCTTCAGGCAGTATTGCGAGAACTGGGGAAGGATCATCCCGCGCTGCGGCGGCCACCTGGTGGGGTATTTCCTTCCGAGCGAGGGTACCAATGATGTCGCCTGGGGGCTGATCGCCTTCGACAGCCTGGCCTCATACGAGGCCTATCGGGCGCGCCTCAGGGCCGACCCGGAGGGCCGGGCCAACTTTGAGATGGCCCGGTCGCAGCGGCTCATTCTGCGCGAGGAGCGCAATTTTGTCGAAACCGTCGGCGGGACGCTTGGAATACCCGCGATCCCCTGACCCCACATGCCGACGCTCCAAGAGAAGGCCGAATCCTTCGCCGCCCTGCACCGCCAGCCGTCCGCCTTCATCATTCCGAACCCGTGGGACATCGGCACCGCGCGCGCCCTGGCAAAGATGGGCTTCAAGGCGCTCGCGACGACGAGCGCCGGATTCGCGTTCTCGGTCGGGCACCGCGACGACACGGTCTCGCGGCAGGCGACGCTCGCGCATCTGCGCGACATCTCCGGGGCCACGGATCTGCCGGTGAGCGCCGACCTGGGCAACGGGTTCGGCGACTCCCCGGAAGTCGTCGCGGAGACGATCCGGCTGGCCGGTTCGACCGGGGTGTGCGGCGGCTCGATCGAGGACTTCACGGGCGCGGAGGCCGATCCGATCTACGGCATGGAATTGGCCATTGAGCGGATCCGCGCAGCCGTCGCGGCCGCCCGCAGACTTCCCTTTCGCTTCACCCTCACCGCCCGCTGCGAGAACTACCTGCACGGGCGCAGCGACCTGAAGGACACGATCGAACGCCTGCAGCGGTACCAGGAGGCCGGCGCCGACGTCCTTTATGCCCCGGGCCTGACCTCAAGGCAGGACATTGCCGCGGTGGTCGGCTCGGTCGACCGGCCCGTCAACGTCCTGGCGGGGCTCCAGGGAGATGTGCTGACGCTTGCCGTCCTGTCACAGCTGGGCGTCAAGAGGGTCAGCATTGGTAGCGCGCTTTCGCGGGCCGCGCTCGGGGCCTTCGTCAGCGCCGCCCAGGAGATGGCCGCATACGGGACCTTCGCGTTCTCGCGCTCCGCGCTGAGCTCGCGCGATGCCAACGCGCTGTTCGGGCCATGATCGGCGCCCGCGGGACGGCGTCGCCGAGGCGGGTCAGGGCACCTCGTAGACCTCGATGAGCGCAAGCCCGGTGTCGCCGCTGGCCCCGGCGACCTGGGCCGTGTAGTCCCCCGGCGGAAGCGTCACGAGAATCGCCGAGTCGGGGGTCGCCGCCTGACCCCACGAGAAGGCGCCCACCCGCGCCCCCGCGGCCGCGACCAGGGGGTTTCCCGACCACCCGCTGTTCGTCGCGAGCAGGGTCGATGTCCGGTCGCTGTTCGCGCGGTAGAGGGTGAGCTGCGGATCGGGGAGCAGGCCCGCCAGGCCGAAGGCGGCGAGCGCGGGACCCGACGCCCGGAGCAGCACGGTCCTTGAGGTCGAGCCCCCGACCACAAACCCCGCTATCAGGATGTTGGCCCCGGATCCCGCCTGGAGGCGCGCGGAGAGGTTCACGAGCCGCGGGGAGCTTGGGGTGAAGGCGCCGGCGGGCGTCGCGTCGTAGACCTCGACGAGCGCCACACCCGTGTCATTGCTCGCTCCGCTGACCTGTGCGGTGTAGGGCCCGGCCTGCAGATTCTTGAGAAGTGCAGAGTCGGGAGTGGCCGCCTGACCCCACCCAAACGCGCCCACGGACGCGGCGGCGCTCGCGATCACGGGATCGCCCCCCCAGCCCGTGTCGGTCGCCAGCAGGCTGCCTCCCGGTCCGGTGCTGTAGAGCTGCAGCTGCGGGTCGGGAAGGGTGCCGGCGACGCCAAACGGGGCCAGCGCCGGGCCCGAGCCGCGTATCAGGAGGGGCTCCGCGCCCGCCGTCCCCTGCCCGCCGACCACGAAGCCGGCGATCAGCTGGTTGGCCCCGGTGCCGACCCCGGCCCGGCATGAGATATTGACGAGCCTGCCGACGTCCGCGGTGCCGCTCACCGCGAGCGTCGCCGCAGTGCTCGTCGTGCTCCCCGAGCCGTCGGTGGCGACGCAGGTGTAGCTGCCCGCGTAGGCCGGCGTCGCGCCCGTGATGACGAGCTGCGGGCCGGTCGACCCGGCGACGGCGCCGCCGTCCGACAGCGGCGCTCCGTTCAGGGACCATCGGTAGGCTGCCGCGGTTGACGAGGCCTCGAACACGACCGTCGACCCGCCGGTGATCGTCTGCGACACGGGCCCGGCCGCAAACAGCGGCAGGCCCGCCGAGGGCTGGAAGACGAAGTGGGCGGCCGTCAGGGGAGCCAGCACATAGGAGGCCTGGTTGTTGGCGACGGTCGCGGGCGCGCGCGCCGTGAGGGCCGGGCTGCCGCCGTCGAACGCGTAGACTTTGGCGCCCGCAAAGGAGGCCGGGCCGGCGATCTTGAAGCTCAGGTCCGCCGGCTGCGTGAAGCTCTTGTTCAGCACCACCACGTGGAGGGAGCCCGCGCTGTCGACCGAGGCGTAGGCCGACGTGTTCACCGTGTCCGAATCCGCCGCAGGAACCGACGTGTCGCCGAACCGCCCGCCCTTGCCGTCGCAGTCCAGGTAGAGGTTGAAGGCGGCCGCCGTGTAGACGGGCGGCGGGGTGTCGTGGAGGATCCAGACGCAGCCGAGGTAGACGCCGAACCTCCCGTAGATCCCGAGGACGTCGGCCTGCGCGATGCCCCCGGAGATGTCGCTCTCGCCGCCGTAGCTGTACTCGCTGAACGAGAGCTTCGTCCCCGGGTAGCGGGCGTTGATCGACGCCTGGAGGTTCGGGATCCATGGCAGGAACTGGGAGTCGTACTGCTGCACCCAGCTGTTCTCCACGTACGTCTTGTCCCAGAGTACGCGCGGGGCCTGCACCCGGTCCATGTTGGTCGCCGTGTTCGAGAAGTCGGTCTGGTTCGTGATGGCGACGTCCGGCCCGGTGCCGGACACGTTCTCGTCGCTGTAGCGGTGGAGGTCCAGGACGTCGAGGAGACGCACCCCGGCCGCGGAGGACGCCTGGCTCATCTGGTCCAGGAAATAGTCGATGAACCACCGGTAGCCCGTCGATCTCTGGATCGCGGGCCAGTCGGGGGCGTCCTGGAACGTGAAGTAGGCCTCGCTTCCATAGAACACGCCGCCGAGCACCTCCGCGTCCGGGTCCATCCTCTTGATCGTCCGGCTGAGCGCCGCGGACTTGGACACGATCTCGGCGCAGGTCGTCTGCGCGGGGTGGAGATAGGGGTGCGTCGAGGGCCAGAGCGCGGGCTCGTTGTCGAGGTTGTAGCCCTTCACCCCGGTCTTCCCCGATGCGGGTCCGTACCGGGTGATGATGAGGTTCAGCAGCTCGTCCATGTACACGTTGGCGCCCGCCGGGTCCGGGGAGGTCGTGTAGACCCCGCCCGGCTTGTCATTCTGCACGAGCTTCCAGCGCGACGACGGCGCCGTCTGGGCCGCCGTGACGGGTCCGCCCTCATCGGCCGCGACATAGCCGGCCATCTGGAGCGTGAGGATCGTGTAGGGCGTGCCTGCGGCAAGCGACTGGTCGTGGAACGAGGTGAGCGCGATCGCAGGCGTCCCCTGCTCGTTAGCCGGCAGCTGCGAGACGAGGTAGTTGTCGCTTTCGTTCAGGTAGTCGGTGCCCGCGTTGGACGCGTTGGTCTCCCAGTTGTAGCCGGTCAGGCGGTTGCCGCCGTACCTGCGCGCCCCGGGCGTCGCGACCCCGGGAAGGTCCTGGTCCGTCCCATAGACAAAGGGACTGATGGCAGCCCTGCCGGAACCGAGGTCGATGTTGATTTGCACGGGGACGTCGGCCCATGAGCCGACGGCGGATCCAAGGAGGATCGCGCACAGGACGGGGCTTCTTCGTGACATGGAGGGGGAGTGCCGCGGCTTTGGAATTCGACACGTGTTCATGAACTCCGTTCGACACTCTCACCTTGGCCGCCACACTTCAACCGCGTCCTTTCCCGCCCTTCGGAGTCGTTCGGCCGGCCTCGCGGCGGGCGTGAGGGACTCCCGGTGCCGATTGCCACCCGGGTCGGAGCTTGACCTCATTTTGGCCTCCGCCGTGCTTGCCTCTGATAGCGTCAGCGCCTCCGATAGCGTCAATCCCATGGCAGAAGCGCCGAGATCGACCATCTTCATCAGCTACGCCTCGGAGAACCGGTCGGCCGCGCGCCTCCTAAGGGACTCCCTGGCGGCGTCGGGGCTCGACGTGTGGCATGATGAGAGCGAACTGGGCGGCGGGGACGCCTGGGACCAGAAGATCCGCCGGCAGATCCGCGAATGCACCTATTTCATGCCCGTGATCTCGGCCCAGACCGAGGCCCGGAGGGAGGGGTACTTCAGGCGGGAGTGGCGGCTCGCCGTGGAGCGCAGCCACGACATGGCCGACGACGCCATGTTCCTGCTGCCCGTGGTCATCGACGACACAACCCAGGCCGGCGCCCGGGTTCCCGAGAAGTTCCTGGCCGTGCAGTGGCTCAAGGTGCCCGCGGGGATTGAAACGCCGGCCCTGAAGGACCTGGGGCGCAGGCTCGCCTCGGGCGAGCACCTGTCCGCCCCTCCCGTCGCCCCTCCCCCGCTTGCGCGCGGGGCGCGCCCCCCCTTGGTCCCGGCGTCCACGCCCCCGTTTCATGCGGCGCCGCTGCCGATGCCGCCGTTCCCCCAGAAGCCCGCCGACCGCCGCGATCGTCTCAAGTACCTGGCCGAAATCGTATGGTGGGTCCTGAACACGGTCCGGATGCTATTCCAGCGCCTTCCCAAGTGGGCGAAGGCCCTCGTCATTCTCTGGCTCATCTTTGGCGTCTTCTTCAAGGGATGCTCGACCGACTCGGGCACCCAGGACAGGCCCACAAAGGGCGGCCCAAAGGCATCCGAGGTTTCCTCAATCGACAAGGCGGCCGATGCGCAATCGCTCAGGGAGGCCGCCAGCAAGCTCGAGAAGCTGGCGGACGACCCGGCGTCCGGAAACCTGAAGGCCGGGTTCGCCCGCGCGGGCGCCGAGATCGCAAAGGCCGTCTCCAAGGAGGTGGCGGATGAGGACGTGTGGAGCGGCAGGGTCGAGTTGATCCCCTTCACGGCCGACCCCTCGGACGCAAAGGCCGGGAGGCTGGCCGACGAGGTCTTCAGCCGCGTCTTCAGCCAGCTCTCCCAGGCAAGCCCAAGCCAGCTGAAGGTCCAGCCCGCGCAGAACACCGACGACCTGTCCGCGCTCAGCCGCACCGCCGCCAAGGCGGGGGACACCTACGTGGCCATCGGCCGGCATGCGGGCTCGGAGATCGTCATTAGCCTGCTGGGATCCCAGGGTCCCGAGCCCCTTTGGACGGGGCATTTCCCACTCGACGGCGGCGACGCCTCGGCGGTGGCCGACCAGGTTTCACAGGGACTGCTGAACGCGCTCAAGGCCAAGGGACCCAATCCCGCTCCGAAGACCTGACGAACGGCTTTCCCTGCGGGATGCCGTCGACCCGACCGAACGCCGGCGGATTTCCGGGAGCGACCGTCGCGACATCCGCGCCGAGGCCCTTTGCTCTCGGGGATCGATGGGATCGGCCGACGGCGTGCAACGGCGACCCCCGATCGAAACCGCGGCAGACGAAATATTCCAAAGGTCCTGCGATCGTGGCAGATCCTCGGCCAAGGCGCCCCGCTTCCCCGTCCTTTCTTGTCGCGGCTCGGCCCGTTTTCACCAAGCGTTTCCAACGCATGAGCTCGCACTCCCTGACCCCGGTGTCCCTTCTTGCTCCGCTAGCGTTCTCGCTGCTCGTGGCGCCGCTGTGCGCGGCGGCCCAACGGCCGGCGCTCAAGAGCCACGAGATCAATCCCGACCACTCCGCCACGCTCAGGCTCTATGCCCCAGATGCGGCGTCCGTGACCGTGAGTGTCGACTACGAGCGCCCGTTCCCCATGGCGAAGGGAAGCGACGGCATATGGACCTATACCACCCTGCCGCTCGAGCCGGCGCTGCACATGTACGGCTTCATTGAGGACGGCACGGCAATTCTCGACCCGTTGAATCCCGACGTGGTTCCCGGCCTGAAGATGATGGACAACGAGGTGACCGTGCCCGGTCCGGCGCAGATGTGGGACGTGGCCGATGTTCCACACGGCGTCGTCCACCGCCATCTCTACCGCACTTCCGTGATCCGGGGCCTCGAGGGCGACGCCGAAACGTATTACGTGTACACGCCGCCGGGCTACGACCCCAGGTCCGGGAAGACGTATCCCGTCCTCTACCTCCTTCACGGATACACCCATGTCTCCGAGGCCTGGGTCCATTGCGGCCAGGCAAACCTGATCCTCGACAACCTCGCCGCGCAGGGCCGGATCATTCCGATGATCGTGGTCATGCCCCTGAACTACGGGGACATGGACTTCATCCTCGGCCCGGATCAGTGGGACCAACCGTCAAAGGTGGCCAACAACGTCGGAGTCTTCGGCACCGCCCTCCTGACGGAGATCGTCCCGCAGGTCGAGGCCCTCTACCGCGCCTCGACACGGTCCGAGGACCGTGCGATCGCAGGCCTGTCAATGGGCGGCGGGCAGAGCATCGTGATAGGACTGAATCATCCCGACGTCTTCAGATGGGTCGCCGGCTTCAGCTCCGCCCTCAGTTACCACGACCTGGACGCCGTATTCCCTCAGTTGAGCCCCCGGACGGCCCCCGAACTGCTTTGGGTGTCGAGCGCCACGGGTGACGGCGGCTTCCCTTCCACCGCGAGGTTCATCGCGTGGCTCAGGGGGAAGGGACTGTCCCCCATGGCTGTCGAGACGCCCGGAATCCACAACTGGGCCGTGTGGCGCGACAACCTCATCCATTTTGCGCCGCTCCTCTTCAGGCCGCCGGCCCCCTCGCCGCACGGCTGACGTGCGCCGGACCTAAAGGGACGCGCCTTACCTGCCTTTGGTCCCCGCGCCGCCCTGGGCCAGGCGGAGCATTTCGCTGCCGGCCAGCAGGAACGTGCCCGTAACATACTCACGGGTGTCGCCCTTCTTCACCTCCTCGGGGCGGTCCCCAACGTTCTGACCCCATTGCACCTTGCCCTCGGGACTTACGCTTGCCGCAAGCGCCCTCCACGCCCTCGTGACGCTGGGAAGGTAGGCGTCCCGATCCAGCGCGCCGCTGCGAATACCCCAGGCCAAGCCGTAACAGAAGAATCCCGTCCCGCTTGTCTCCGGCATGGGAAACTCCTTCGGGTCGTCCAGATTCGCCCTCCAGAACCCGTCGGGCTGCTGCCGCTTGGCGAGGGCCTCCGCCATCTGCTTGAGCAGGGCCACGTACGCCGCGCGATTCGGGTCCCCGGCAGGCAAGTAGGTCAATATGCGGGGAAGGCTGGCAAAGGCCCAGCCGTTGCCGCGCGACCAGAGGATCCTCTTTCCATTGGGGTTCACCTGCCCGATGAACCTCTTGTCGCGGTAGAACAGCCCGATATCCGGGTCAAAGAGCTCGCGATGAACGTCCCAGAAGAAGGCATTCATCCAGGTGAGGTACCTCGGGTCGCCGGTCGCCTTGGCCAGCATGGCGAGCGTAGGCGCGCCCACATAGAGGGAATCCACGTAGCGAGACCCGCTGAAATACCAGTACTTCGCGCCGCTCGGGGTGTTCTTTCGCCCCGAATCTAGCCACTTGATGGTCGGCTCTATGTAGGAGCGGTCGCGGCTGGCAAAGAAGACCTCCATGTAGGCCTGCGGGCACGTCAGGACATTTGCCCCCTCCGTGGCGATCCCCGGCCCCCATTTTCGCTCCTGTCCCCATCGCGTCGCCTGGTCAAGATACGCACGGTCCCCGGTCGACTGATAGGCGGCCATTACCCCGGTGTACCATGTGCCCCGCTCCCAGTCGTGCTCCTCCTCAAGTGTTTCCATGTGGGAAAGCTGCCAGCCATTTGCCGCCTTCATCAGGGAGACGATCTCAGAGGGGACCGGCAGCCCGGCTCTGCCGGCATCTACCGCCGGGGAGGCCGCCGATCGGCAAGCAAGCCCAGCGGCAACAGCCATCAATGCTGCAGACTTCGCTCCGAACATCTTGGTCCTAGGCACGTCGTTGAGCCAAACACTCCTATTACACCCTTTGTTTGTCGGCACTCACGCTTATGGCGCAAGTCGCCACCCGTTGCAGGGTCAGAGGACACACGTGAACCTTAACAATGCAAACCGCAAGTAACGCCTGCCTGGAATCTCGCGGCCGTCTTTGACCAAATGAACGCGGACGCACTCAACGGGAATGAACGTGCGCGAGAAGCGTGCCGTAAGAGGAGGTACCCTCTGCCCAATCAAAGAAATTCCGCTTCCGCACTTCTCTAGGATCGGCCGCCGGAACGTCTCGCTTCCCATCCGACAAATGACCTGCCGGCAAATCGCCTTTCACGAAACCATCCACGGGCGATGCGTCACGCCCCTTCTGTTCCCATCCATTAGCGCCATTCATTCTGTCCACGGGCGCCCGATTCCTCCGGACTCAGCCGGGAATGGATGCTATACGAGCCTGTGCCGATGGCGCGGGTTCCTCCTCCTTCCTGCCACATGAAGATGCACTCCAGTTCGTTTCCCTTCCGGTCCCTCGTGTTGATCGTGCTCGGCGCGATGGGCCAGATCGCTTCCACCTCCCAGTCGATGGCCAACGCCCAGGCCACCTCTGAAGGGCTGCATCCATCGTCAACGTCCAGCTTCAACCTCGGTTGGCACTTCCACAGGGGAGACGTCGTGGGAGCCGAGAATCCCGACTATGATGACCGGTCATGGCGTATCGTCGACTTGCCGCATGACTGGGGCATTGAGGCGCCAGAAGGCTCAGCCCCCGGCGCCGACCCTCACGACAGGGATACGCCGTTGGGAGCGAATGCGGGCTATCTCCACGGCGGGACGGGCTGGTACCGGAATGCCTTCACGGTCTCGCCGGTCGATGCCGGCAAGTTCGTTGATATCATCTTCGATGGCGCTCAGCAGGAAGCGGATGTCTGGATCAACGGGCGGTACCTGGGCTTTCAGCCGCATGGGTATGTTGCATTCCATTACGACCTCACTCCCTACCTGAATGCACCTGGGAAAAAGAACATGATCGCGGTGCGCACGATCAATCCAGAGCGCAATAGCCGTTGGTACACAGGCTCAGGACTCTATCGGCAGGTCTCTCTGCATTTCCACGATCCGCTGCACATTCCCGTTTGGGGTATGCACATCGATACCCTGAGGCTGAGCCCAGAGCAGGCTGAACTTCAAGTGAAGGTCGCCGTTCGCAACGCGCGCAAGGGCCCGGAACGATTCGAAGCGAACTTAAAGCTGACCGGACCCTCGGGTGAGACGCTGGAATTCGACCTGGGCCAACTCCAGGCGGATGCGGGCAGCACCGAGCAACTCAGCCAGGAGATAGCGGTGCCAGCCCCTCGTACATGGTCCGCCGAAACGCCCAACCTGTATCACGCCGAGGTTCGGGTGATCCAGGACGGCCACGTTGTGGACAGCTGCATCCAAGGATTTGGCATCCGCACGGTATCATGTTCGGCCGAGAAGGGATTCCTGCTCAACGGGCGACCGGTCAAGCTAAAGGGCGGCTGCGTCCACGCTGACAATGGCCTTCTCGGGGCGGCCGCCTTTGGAGCAGCCGAGGACCGGCGCGTGGCGCTCATGAAGCGAAACGGATTCAACGCCATCCGCACCTCCCACAACCCGCCCTCAAGCGCGTTCCTTGACGCCTGTGATCGCCTGGGCCTTCTCGTGATCGACGAGTTCACGGACGTATGGGAGATACCGAAGACCATAAACGGCTATAACCGTTATTTCGAAAAGCACTGGGAAAGGGACCTCATGTCGATGCTCGCGCGCGATTTCAACCATCCCTCCGTTGTGATGTGGAGCATCGGCAATGAAATCCCGGAACGAGCGCGACCGGCCGGCGTGGAGATCGGCCAAGATCTGGTTGCCTGTGTAAGGGGCGTGGACACTCGGCGTCCCGTCACCAACGCCATCTGCGGTTTTTGGGACGACCCGGAATGGGACGGCCAATGGGACCGCTCGGCCCCGGCTTTTGGGGTAATTGATGTCGGTGGCTACAACTATCACGGGG
The DNA here is from genome assembly GCA_964419075.1 of uncultured Opitutaceae bacterium. Classification (GTDB taxonomy): domain Bacteria; phylum Verrucomicrobiota; class Verrucomicrobiia; order Opitutales; family Opitutaceae; genus Palsa-1447. The sequence continues at coordinate 19,726 of CAYQOH010000021.1, forward strand.
CCAATTACGAGAGCGACCATGTCAAATTCCCGTCCCGGATTATGGTCGGCACCGAGTCGTTTGCCAAGGATGCCTACGAATACTGGACGCTGGTCGAGAGGCTTCCCTACGTGATCGGGGACTTCGTATGGACCGGCATCGACTACCGCGGTGAATCCGGCCTCGCCAACAGCGTCTACGTTGATGACGCCGCCAGTGTTCCTGGGCCCCCGGGGCTCATGCCGTGGCCGACGTCGATAAGCTGGAGTGGGGACCTTGACATCACGGGCGACAAGAAGCCGCAATCATTCTACCGCGACGTGGTTTGGGACAGGAGCAAGATAGAGGTCGCCGTTCATGCACCCCTCCCGCCGGGCAAACGTGAGATCGTCAGCCAATGGGGTTGGCCCAATGAGCTGCAGACATGGAGTTGGGCGGGCTGCCAGGGTCAGGCGCTTCTCGTCAACGTGTATTCCAAGGCGCATCGCGTGCGCCTCGAATTGAACGGGCGTATCCTAGGCGAGCGCGTAATCGACCTCGAAAAAGGAATTACGGCAACCTTTCACGTGCCGTACGAACCCGGCGTCCTGAGCGCGAGTGCGCTTGAGGCCGACAAGGTCGTGGCAACCTGCACGCTTAGAAGCAGCGGTCCCGCTGCATCGATTGCACTGCTGCCAGAACCATCCGGACAGTCTGCAGACCGGGCTCAATTGATCTTTGTGCCGATCGAAATCAGAGACGCGTCGGGCGCCGTTGTTTCCAACGCCAATGTTACCCTCGAGCTTGCGCTTGCGGGTCCTGCGCAGGTGCAGGCCTTTGGTTCGGCGAATCCCGAGGCCCTGGGCCCGTTCAACGCTTCAAGAACGGAGACGTTTCGCGGGCGAGCCCTCGCGATCCTGCGTCCAACCGGAGAGGCAGGAACGGTCCATTTGAATGCAAGGGCGCCTGGCCTTCCCGCCGCTGAGATCGATATCCCCCTGCCGGCGCGGTAAGATTGGGTGCAGCAGGTCTTCCCCTGCCCCTCCGCCGCGCCTTCTCAATGACCCGAGGGACAGCCAGCTCCGGTGAACGGA
>CAYQOH010000022.1:0-20696 GCA_964419075.1 uncultured Opitutaceae bacterium
GCCGCGACCCGGCGATGCAGCTCAGCTACTCGCCCGCGACGACGGAGGTCGGCGCGTGGAGCCAGTGGAGGAGCAAGACCCAGGGCGACGGCAAGATGACGATCACGGCGGTCCGCCCCCCGGACTACTTCGAGTACCGGATGGAGTTTGCCGACATGGGCATGGTTTCAAAGGGGACGATGGAGCTTGCCGCGGGTCCGGACGGGACGACGCGCGTGACCATGGCCATGGAGGGCAACCTCGGGCACAGCCCGATCAACCGCTGGTTTGGGCTCTTCATGGGCCGGCTCGTCGCCCCGGACTTTGAGGCGGGCCTGGCGAACCTGAAGCGGATCAGCGAGGCCCCCGGGCACTGAGGGCGCGCCCATGAGCGAACTCAAGAGCCTCATGCTCCTGGAGCCGCGCCTCACGCTTGCGGTCGCGGAGAGCCTGACGAGCGGCCGCCTCCAGGCCAGGATCGGCGCGATCTCGGGCGCCTCGGAGTTCTTCCTCGGCGGCATGACCGCCTACTCGCTCGAGCAGAAGGTGCGGCACCTGGGGGTCGACCGCGCCGGGGCGGAGGCCGTGAACAGCGTTTCGGCCACCGTCGCCGAGCAGATGGCGCGGGGCGCGTGCGCCCTGTTTGGCTCCGACATCGGCGTCGCCACCACGGGCTACGCCGAGCCGTCCGAGAAGTGGGCCGTCGACGAGCCGTTCGGGTGGTGGGCCCTCGCCCGCAGGATCCCCTCCGGGTCGTTCGACACCCTGCGCGGCCGCGTCGACTGCGCCGGGCTGTCCCGGGTCGACGCCCAGGAGCGCGTGGCCGCGGCGGCCCTGGACGCCCTGGTGGGATGGGTCAGGGGGCCAGCTGCTGCACGTACGTCATGAGCGGCTGAACCTCGGCGGGCGGGGTCACCCAGTCGCTGTAGAGGAGCTCCGGCATCGTGTACGACGTGTTGTAAAGGATGAAGTTGGCGGGATCGTTGCGCTGGACGTGCCCGGCCTTGACGGTGGCGCCGGCGAAGAGCCCGACGGACTTCGAGTAGACGAGGACGGGCGCGAGGAAGATGTGCTTGGCGTAGTCCTCGTACTCGGCCGAGCTCGGGCCGGCGACCGCCTTCGCGTCGACCCCGATGTTGTACCGGTTTGTGAACAGGAGCCGCGGCGTCGCGTCGTCCGTCAGGACGCAGACCGTGTCGACCGACTTCGCCCCGACCTGCAGCCCGAGGCTCGCCTCGCTGGCGTCGATGAGGACGGGCAGGCTCCACCGGCCGCCGGGCTTCTTGACCATCAGGACGCCGTAGCCGCCCTTCACGCCGAAGATGAATCCGGCCTTGAACTGGCTCAGGATCATGACGCCGCGCGCGTTCTGCCAGACGCCCCTGGGGATGGACGTGGTCGGGTTCGCCATGAACTCCCTGACGATGGCCTCGCACGTCTCGACGCGCACGACGAGATCACCTCGCGGGGTGTTCCTATCGTTGGCGCGCACGGACGTGGCGCCCAGGATCGCGATCAGGGGGAGGACGAGCAGTTTGTTCATGGCTGGAATCTTAAGGAATGGATACACGGACCGGCTATCTTGGCCGGTTCAATGGTTAAAACACGGCCTCGACGACTTGGAAAGCGCGGATTGGCGCGAGTTCCCGGCCGTCGGGGCCTTAATCGAGGCCGCGGGCCGCGACCTGGTCCTCGTCCCAGCCCAGGAAATGCCCGAGCTCGTGCAGGTAGGTGAGCCGCACCTCCTCCCGGTAGGCCACCTCGTCCCCCTCGGCGTAATCCCAGAGGTTGGCGGTGTACAGGTGGATCTGGGGCGGCATGGGGTCCTCGCCCGGATGGCTGCCTAAGGCGCCGCCGGTGAACAGGCCGAGGAGGTCGGGCTCGAACCCGTCCGCGAGGACGTCGGCGCCCGGCACGGGCTCGAAGTGCACGGGCACCTGGCGCGCGGCCTCCCGGAGGTCGGCCGGCAGCCTTCGCTGGGTCGCCGCGACCTCGGCCGAGGCGATGCTCACGAGCCGGGACCCTTTCATCGTGATTCGGACGAGAGGTCGAAGTTCTCGAACCTCTCGCCAAGCCACCATAGCCCGAACGCGGCCTCGCCCGCAAGGACGGGCAGGACCACGACCGCCGCCAGGACAATGGCGGGCCCGGCCCCGATCAGCCACTGCGACGAGAAGATGATGAGCCACGCGGCGCCGGCGGCGGGCACGAGCACGGCCAGTGCGAAGAAGAGCTGGATCACGCCGAACATCAGGCGCTGCCCGAAGACCTCGATGCCCCCTGCGCGGGACCGCGAGGCCTGGTACCACCCCGGCATGAGCACCATGATCCAGTTCGGCACGATGAGCTGGAGGAGGCAGACCAGGGGCGCCGCCAGGGCGAGGCACACGACGGCCGTCGCGCGGACGCCGGCGGTCAGCGTCCGGCCGTCCACGGCCGCGGCGCACCCGAGCAGCTCGACCCAGAGCGCCGCCGTCAGGATGGCCGTGGGTGCGAGGAGCTCGCCGAGGGCGAGCCTCCATCCCTCGATCGGATAGGTCTTCAGGATGTCCGCGTTCGGCAGGTCGTTGCGCAGGTCCTGGCGCGCGAGCTGCGGTCCCACGAGGATCGTGTAGGCGGCGAACATGGCGCAGAGCGCCCCGATAATCTTCATGAAGGCGTCGACCCCGATCGATTCCGTGCGCAGCGACACGAGGGGCCCCATGAACATGGCCGCCATCACCACGAGGACGAACATCAGCACCCGCCGGTTGAGGAGCGAGCTGCGGACGGAGATCAGGTTCTTCCAGAGGAACGCGAGTTCCGGCGGCCCCAGTGACGCCAGGGGGAACGGGCCGGGACGCGCCCTGGGCTTCGCCTCGCCCATCCCGGGGATCTCGCCGCGCTGCGCCGCGGCCCGTATCGCCGCCCGCCTTTCCGCGAGCGAGATCGAGCCCTCCTCGAATCGAGCCTCGGTGCTGGAGACCCAGTGGTAGTGGACGGCCAGCAGCAGGAGGGCCGGCACCATGGCGACCGCGAACTCGCCCGGCCCGGATGCGGCGTACGGGCCGAAGACGATGCGGAACGGCAGCGAGAGCCAGTGGAGCGTGGGCGAAGCGGCGATCTGGTCCATGACGCGCTCGGAGCCCGACTGTGCGCCGCCCAACCCGGCAAGGAGCGCCTCCACCGGCCCCGTCGCGGCCCGCAGCACGGCGGCCACGTACAGCACGATCGCGGCGACGCCCCCGAGGCGCCAGAGCAGGAAGTGGCGGCTCCGCTCCCTGAGGCTGCCAAGCATGAGGTTCGTCCCGTTCAGGTGGAGGTCGTAGGTCGAGAGGATGACCCACCAGCCGATCGCGCGCAGGGCGCGGTGACCCCCGAGGTACCCGAAACGATTGAAGATGAACGCCATCAGCACCGCGGTGAGGAGGATGGCGACCTGGGAGCTTGCCAATCGATAGTGGATCAGGGCCTTGCGCGTGACCGGGGCCGGGAAGAGAAACGCAATCTCGGCCTCGCTGAACCGGAGGCCGGGCTTCTCCGGCGGAGAGATCCACGCATACGCGATGCGGAGAAGTCCGAGCAGGCAGAGGACGGTGCAGATGGCCGTGATCGCAATCCGCGGGTCGCCCCCCATCCCGGGGACGGCCGCCGCCCCGGGCGGGACCGCGCCCGGCCTGCGCAGCAGCACCAGATAGAAATACGCGGCGGCCACCGCGGCCCCGACAAGGTATTTCGGCTGGCGCAGCCGGCGGACGCGGTGGACGACGAGGTTCACCAGCGAGTGGAGCCGCAGGTAAAGGAGCGCGCCGATCATGGGGGAGAAGGGGGCGGTCAGGACTCGGACCCTCCCGTCGCGCGGATGAAGATCTCCTCGAGGCCCACGTTCTCCTCGCCGTTGCTGAATTTCGCCACGACCTGCTCCAGCGTGCCGTCGGCCACCTTGTCGCCCTTCTTGAGGATGAGGACGTTCGTGCACACCTCCTCGAGGAGGTGGAGCAGGTGGGAGCTCAGGACGATGGCCGCGCCGCTGCGCGCGCGGCGCACGATCGAGTCCTTCATCCGCCGTATGCCGAGCGGATCGAGCCCGGTGAGGGGCTCGTCGAAGAACATGACGCGGGGCGAGTGGAGGAGGCCGCACGCGATGACCAGCTTCTGCTTCATCCCCCGCGAGAGCTCCCCGGGAAGGACGTCCGACTTCTCGGCGAGCTCCAGCTCCTCGAGCAGCGGCGTCGCGAGGGCCTCGTAGTCGGCGACCCCGTAGATCCGGGCGACGAAGTTCAGGTGCTGGCGCACGGTCAGGTACTCGAACAGCCGCGGCTCGTCGGGGAAGAACGCGAGGGAGCGCTTCGCGGCCACGGGTTCGGACGCGAGGTCGTGGCCCGCGATCCGCACCCTGCCCTCGCTCGGCGGGATGATGCCCGCCATGCACCGGAGCGTGGTCGTCTTGCCCGCTCCGTTCGGGCCGACAAGCCCCAGCACCTCGCCGGGCCGCACCGAGAAGGAAAGGCCGCGGACGGCGGTGAAGGAGCCGTATCGTTTGGTAAGCGCCTCAACCTCAATCATCGGGGGCAACGGTTGGGGCAACCCGCGCCCGGGGCAAGACCATCGGTGCCGGGGCGTGTAACGTAATCGCCTGAAGCGCGTCTTAACCTCCAATGAAATCCGCATCCGCGCTTTTGCTGGCAGTCCTGACGGCCGGCCTTGCCCTCTCAGCCGGCCTGGCCCGGGCCGACGAACCGTCCGCTCCTCCCGCCCCGACTCCATCCCCCGTCGGAATCGATACGAGCACCTCGGACGTGGGTCCGCCGCCTCCCGCCCGCCACGGGCGCGGGAGGGGTTTCGTCCTCGGCGAGCTGACCGCGAGGCTCAACCTGACGCCTGCGCAGCAGACGACCGTCGGCGCCATCCTCTCCTCGTCGGCGAGCCAGTTGAAGGCGCTCCGAGGCGACGACACGCTTTCGCGGGAGGACCGGCGCTCGAAGATAAGGCAGATGGGCGAATCGACCCGCACGCAGATCCGCGCCGTGCTCACGCCGGCCCAGCAGGCCGTCTTTGACGCGCTGCCCGCCAACGGCGGACGGCATGGGCGCCAGCCGCCCGGGCCGACGGGGCCAATCCCGCCTCCAGTGCCGACGCGTCCGCCCACGAGCTGACAAGGGCCTCCCGTTTTTTCGCGTGCCTTCGCGCGCGAAAGCGTCATCCCTCGGACGCGCGGAATGACGATCGGGGCGCTCTTCATACTTATCCTTCCGGTCTTCGCGCTGATCGCGGTCGGCGTGGCCCTGAGGCGCTTCCACTGGATCGAGGGCGAGGCGGAGACGAGCATGATCCGCTTCGCCATGTACGTGTGCATGCCGTGCCTGGCGTTCGACGCGATAATCGGAAACCCGTCCCTGCGCGAGCCGGGCAACCTCTTTCTGCCCCCGATCGCCGGATTCGCGGCGACCGCCGCCGGCTTCGCGGTGGCGTACGGGGTCGCCCGCCTGATCGGCCTGCACAAGGGCACGGGCCTGCGGACGTTCGCGATCTCCGCGGGCGTCTGCAACTACAGCTACCTTCCGCTGCCGATCGTCGGGGGCATCTGGGGCGAGCGGGCGCAGGGCGTCGTCCTCGTCCACAACATGGGCGTGGACGTGGCGATCTGGTCGGTGGGGCTCCTTGTGCTGACGGGCGCCTCGGCGAGGAGCGGATGGCGCAGGCTCGTCACGCCGATGCTGGTCATCCTCGTGGTGGCGATCGGGATCAACGTGCTCGGCCTGGCGCCCTACGTCCCGGGGCTCGTGCGCGGCCTCGCGCATTCGCTCGGCGTGTGCGCCGTCCCGCTCGGCATCGTGATGACCGGGGTCAACATCGCCGACTTCCTCAACGATCCGCTCAAGCTCCTGCACCGCAACGTCGCGATCGCGTCGTGCGCGGTGCGCCTCGGGATCATGCCGGTGCTCATGCTCTGCTTCGCGAAGTGGCTGCCCTGCCCGGTCGAGCTCAAGCGGGTCCTCGTGGTCGAGGCCGCGATGCCGGCCGCCGTCCTGCCGATCCTCCTCGCGCAGTACTACGGGGGCCAGCCCCTGACGGCCGTCCAGGTCGTCCTCTCGACGACGGCGGTGGGCCTCTTCACAAGCCCGTTCTGGATACGCGCCGGGCTCGCGTGGCTGGGGATCGGCTAGGCGTGGCAATTGCCCGAAAATTGTGCCATGATGGCGGGATGATCAGGGGAATCCACATCCTGGCTGCGGCCGCCCTCCTCACGTGCGCGGCCCGAGCGGCCGACGATCCCGCGGCCGCGCTGGAGCGGCGGATCGCCGAAACGACCCGTTCCGACAGGGTCACCATCGTCCACTTCTGGGCGCCGTGGTGCCCCAACTGCAGGGCCGAGCTCGCAAACGGGGGATGGAGCGGCTTCATCGCCGCGAACCCCAACGTGAACTTCGTCTTCGTGACGATCTGGAGCGCCGCCGACGGCCGCGACATCCTCGAGAAGGCCGGGGTGGGTGCCGAGGCAAACTTCCAGATGCTGGTCCACCCGAACGGCTCGCGCGCGAGGGGCGATAAGGTGTCGGAACTCCTCGGGCTTCCGATCTCGTGGATCCCGACGACCTGGGTGTTCCGGGACGGTAAGCTGCGGTACGCCCTGAACTATGGGGAGCTGCGCTTCCCGGTCCTCGGGCAGCTGATCAGGGACGCCTCGGACGGCTGGGAGCGGTAGGGGCGCCATGTCCGACAAGCCGCCAGTCGCATTCGTCGGGACCGGGGTCATGGGCCGGAGCATGGCCGGGCACATCATGGCCGCCGGGCACCCGCTCCACGTCTTCAACCGGACAAAGGACAAGGCCAAGGCGCTTCTGGACGCGGGCGCACACTGGCATTCCTCCGCGGCGAGGGCCGCGGAGCAGGCCGACATCGTCATCACGATGCTGGGGTTCCCGTACGACGTCGAGCAGACGTACCTCGCGGCGGACGGCCTCGTCGAGAGGGCGAGGGCGGGGACGCTCCTGATCGACATGACGACGTCGAGCCCGCCGCTTGCGAAGAGGATCTTCGAGGCGGCCTCGGCGAAGGCGCTTCACGCGCTGGACGCGCCGGTGTCGGGCGGCGACGTGGGGGCGCGCGAGGCGAGGCTCGTGATCATGGCGGGCGGGGACGCGGTGGCCTTCGAAAGGGCGCGGCCCGTCCTGTCCCTCTTGGGCAAGAACCTTGCGCTGCACGGGCCCGCGGGCTCGGGCCAGCACTGCAAGATGGCGAACCAGATCGCGTGCGCCGTGGGGATGGTGGCCTGGTGCGAGGCGCTCGCCTACGCCAAGCGCGCGGGGCTCGACCCCGCGAGGGTCCACGGGAGCATCAGCGGCGGGGCGGCCGGCAGCTGGGCCATGACCCATCTCGGCCCGCGCGCCCTCGCCGGCGACTTCGCCCCGGGCTTCTACGTGAAGCACATCAGGAAGGACATCGGGATAGCGATCGAGTCGGCCGAGGAGATGGGCCTCGAGCTTCCCGGCCTCGACTGCGCGCGGATGCTCTACGACCGCGTCGCGGGGAACGGCTGGGAGGAGTTTGGGACGCAGGTGCTCTACCGCCTGTACACGGCCCTTTAGGCCGGCGCCTCGGGCTGCTCGGCAGGCGGGGTGAAGCCCCGGCGCATGACGTTCTCCGCGACGGCGCGGGGGAAGAGGAAGTTCTCGAGGTATTCCCTGCCGCCGGCCTTGGTGCCGCCGCCGCTCATCTTGAAGCCGCCGAAGGGATGGCGCTCGACGACGGCGCCGGTGATGCCGCGGTTGATGTAGAGGTTGCCCACGAGGACCTCCGCCTTGGCCCGCTCGATTGCCCGGGGGCTCCGTGAGAAGATGCCGCCCGTCAGCGCGTAGTCAGCGGCGTTAACCATCGCGAACGCCTCGTCCAGGTCGCGGGCCTTGAGGATCGACAGGACCGGTCCGAAGATCTCCTCGCGGACGATCGTGTGCTCGGGCTTGCAGTCCACAAACACGGTCGGCGGGACGTAGTAGCCTCCGCTCCCGATGAGCTCGGGCGACAAGGTGGCCTGCCAGGCGAGGCGGGCCTCCAGTCGGCCCTTCTCGATGTAGCCCAGAATGCTCTTCTGGGCGTCGGCATCGATGACCGGGTTGACCAGCGTGCCCGGCCGCGAGGGGTCCCCTACGGTGAAGGCCGGGCAGGCCGAGAGGAAGCGCTCGACGAACCGGTCATAGACGCCGTCCAGCACGATCAGCCGGGAAAGGGCGGAGCACTTCTGGCCCGCGTAGCCGAAGGCGCTGTAGAGGGCGGCCGGGATCGCCTCGTCCAGGTCCGCGTCGACGTCGATGATGAGGGCGTTCTTGCCGCCCATCTCGCACACCACCTTCTTCAAGTTGAGCTGCCCCTGGCGGGACTTTCCGGCCTCCTCCCATATGCCGCAGCCCACCTGCCGGGAGCCCGTGAAGGCGATGAAGTCGACCTTCGGATGGGCGACAAGATGGGCGCCGGCGTCCGCTCCGGAGCACGGCAGGTAGTGGATCGCCCCGGCCGGGACCCCGGCCTCGGTGAGGATCTCCATCAGGAAGGCCCCGATGATCGAGGTCTGGCGGGCCGGCTTGATGATCATGCAGTTGCCCGCGACCAGAGGCGCGACCGTGAGTCCGGTGAGGATCGCCATCGGGAAGTTCCATGGCGCCACGGAGACGCCCACGCCCCGGGGGGTCCAGACCTGGTAACAGGCCTCGCCTGGCACGGACTGGGTGACGACCGGACGGCCGAGCCGGCGCATTTCCTGGGCGTAGAATCGGCAGAAATCGACCGCTTCCGAGATGTCCGCGTCGGCCTCCATCCACGGCTTGCCGGCCTCGAGGATGAGGAGCGCGTTGAGCTCGAGCCGGCGCGACTCCATGAGGTCGGCCGCCCGCTCGAGCATCCCGCACCGCTCGTCGACCGGGGTCGCGCGCCACTTTGGGAAGAACGCGACGCTCGCCGCCACCGCCGCCTCGGCGTCGGCAATCGTTCCCTTGGCCCAGTAGCCCACGACCTGGGCGGGGCGCGCGGGGTTGACGGACGGCAGGAAGGGGCGGTCGGATATCTTCCTGCCGTTGATCACGATCGGGTATTTCCTGCCCAGGCTGCCGGATTCGAAGGCCTGGAGGGCCGCGCGCTGCCTCTCGCGGTTCGCGGCGAGCGTGAAGTCGAGATTCGCGGCGTTGACAAAGGCGCTCGAGCGGGGCTTCCGGGCCATGGGCTCGGGGGCCGAGGCGATGAGCTCGGTCGGATTGCGCAGCAGCTCCTCAAGGGAAGCCTCGCCGGTGTTCTTGATCCTCAGGAACCCCTCGTTGGACGTGTTTTCGAGCAGGCGGCGCACCAGATAGGCCATGCCCGGGAGCAGTTCGCCGATGGTGCAGTACTCGCGCACCCGGTGCCCGCCCTGCAGGAGCGCCGCCTTCAAATCATCCGCCATTCCGTACAGGGCCTGGAACTCGTAGGCCTTCCGGTCGATGCCCCGCTTCTCGGCCTGGGCGATCGCGTGGGCGACCGAGCGGACGTTGTGCGAGGCGAAGTTCGGCGTCACCGTGTCGATGTTGTCGAGAAGGAACACCGTGAGCTTCTCGTAGTTGGCATCCGACTCGGGCTTGCGCGACCAGACGGGAACCGGCCACTCGCGCTGCTGCGCGGCCGCGGTCTCGTAGTCCCAGTAGGCTCCCTTGACCAGCCGCACGTTCAGGTGGCGCCCCTGCGCCTTGGCCCAGGCAACGAGATCCACCAGGTCCCGCTCGCAGTCGCGCAGGTACGCCTGGAGCGCGATGCCGATCTCGGGGCCCCTGCGGAACTCCGGCTCCTCCAGGATCGACTTGAAGAGCGCAAGGGTGAGGTCCTTCAGCTTGTAACTCTCCATGTCGAAGTTGATCAGGGCCCCGACCTCCGCGGCCCTGCGCAGGATCGGGCGCAGGCGCTGCTTCAGGGCCTCGACGGACAGTTCCGGATCGGCCGGATGAACCTCCGGCGTAAGGGCCGAGATCTTGACCGACAGGTTGAGCCTGGGCAGAGGCCCCTTCGGCCCCAGGTCGCTCGCCGCGGGCTCCTTCTCCTTCTCGAAGAAGGCCGAGACATCGTCCAGCACCTCGCGGTTGCGGCTGAGGAATACGTCCGCCTCCCCCTCGCTGACCACGGCCTCACCCAGGAGGTCTATCGTGACCGCGAGGCCCTGTTTAGCGTTCTTGCGGATCTGCTTGATCAGGTCGGCGGTGTCCTTGCCCGTGACGAACTGCCCCGCCATGTCCACGATCTGCGCCTTGACCGGGCCCGCGACGAGCGCGGGGGCGAAGGAGGAGGCGGCGAGGCCCGCCTTCAGGGCGGGATTCAGCTCCACGGCCTTGTCCCCCAGGTACTCCTGAAGATGGCGGACAATGTCGGCGGAGGAGGTGAGCGACGGCAGCACGTCGACAAAGCGGAAGAGCTGCGTCTTGAACACCGGGTCCTTCATCGACCATTCCATGATCCGCGCGTAGGCGCCCTTCTTTGAGAAGATCCCGGGCGCCGGATGGGCGTCCATGGACCGGAACAGCGCCTCGCCTATCGAACGGACGGAGGCCTCGATCGCCGGATCTGGCTTAAGGAATTGGGGTTCTGTTGTCATGGGGCTTGGAGGGTCGTTGTCGGCCGCCAAAAATTGTCTGCCGTGCGCTATGAGTTTGCAAGGGAACCGCGATTCATGAGAGTGATTGAACGAGTGCTAATCCCTCGGGTTAGCGTTGACCAGACGCTCGCCCCGGCTCGCCCACAAACACCCAATGACCCACCGTATCCCACGACCCACTTGGCTGCGCGTCTCGCTGGCGGCCCTTGCCCTCACCTGTATCGCGGAAACGCCGCGCATCTTCGCCGCCGACCCCAAGCCGGCTGAACCCACGCTGGAGCAGCGGGTAGCGGACCTCGAAGCCTACGTGAACAACGGGCCGCGCACGCCGGACGTGGCGTCCAAGGTGGCCGGCCCCGGCCCGGGGCACAACGCATGGATGATGACCAGCTCGGCGCTCGTTCTTTTCATGACGCTTCCCGGGCTCGCGCTCTTCTACGGCGGCCTCGTGCGGCGCAAAAACGTGCTCTCGGTGCTCGCGCAGTGCCTCGGCATCGCCGGGCTCGTGTCGATCCTGTGGTGGATGGTGGGCTACAGCCTGGTCTTCGCCCCGGGCACGCCCTACATCGGCGGGCTGAAGTACGCCTTCCTTCGGGGCGTCGATTCCGCCCCCAACTTGGACTACGGGGCCTGGGTGTCGCACAACGTCTTCGCGATGTACCAGCTCATGTTCGCGATCATCACCCCGGCGCTGATCGTGGGGGCGATCGCCGAGCGCATCAAGTTCACCTCGGTGCTCCTCTTCGTGACCGCCTGGATGTTCCTGGTGTATTTCCCGCTGGCCCACATGGTCTGGGGCGTCGACGGCCTGATGAACGGGACCGGCAACGCCGCGGCCCGCGTCGGCGCGATCGACTTCGCCGGCGGCACCGTGGTCCACATGTCCTCGGGCTGGTCGGCGCTTGTCCTGTGCCTCATCCTCGGGCCCCGGATAGGCTTCGGGCGCGAGATGATGCAGCCGCACAGCACCGTCCTGTGCATGGTGGGCACGGGGATGCTCTGGGTGGGGTGGTACGGGTTCAACGCGGGCTCGGCCGTCGGTGCCGATTCAATCGCGGCCAACGCCTTCATGACGACGACGCTGGCCACGGCGGTCGGGTCGTTCACGTGGGGCGCCCTGGAATACATCACCAAGAAGCAGGCGTCGGTCCTCGGATTCTGCTCGGGCGCCGTGGCGGGGCTCGTCGTCATCACGCCCGCCACGGGCTTCGTCAACGCGACGGGGGCCGTCATCATCGGGCTGTGCGCCGGCGTCATCCCCTTCATCTTCTGTGTCAAGCTGAAGAAGGTCTTCGGCTACGACGACGCGCTCGACACCTTCGGCGTCCACGCCGTGGGCGGCACGATCGGGGCGCTCCTTACGGGCATCTTCGCGACGGCCTCGGTGAACCCGAACCTGGCCTCCGGGAACCCGGCGGCCCGGGCGAACGGGCTGGCCGACATGGTCGCCCGGGGCGCCCAGTGGCGCGAGCAGCTCATCGCCATCGGGCTGACCCTGGTCCTCGCCCTGGTGGCCACCACCCTCATCGGCTTCGCGATCAAGGCGGTCTTGGGCCTGCGGCCGACCACGGAGGTCGAGCGGCAGGGCCTTGACGTAACCGAGCACGGTGAAGAAGGTTATGTACTTTAAGGATTCCAGGCGCTGATAAACAGGCCCGCACGCAAGTGCGGGCTTTTTTGTCACGTGGATTTGTGCGACTTTTGGTCCCCGAAGGGTGTTTTGGAAATGAACGATGAACCTCCAGTGCAATCCCAACCCTCGGGGCTAACCACGCCGGAAGACTTCACGACCTTCATGCGCAAATACCAAGACATGGTCTTCTCCACCTCGGCGCGGCTCGTCAGGAACGACGCCCAGGCGGAGGACATTGCGCAGGAGGTCTTCATCAAGGCCTATGAGCACTTCGAGATGCTCTCCACGAGCCCGTCCGCGGGCGGCTGGCTCAAGACGGTGGCCACGAACCTCTCGATCAACCACCTCCAGCGCTACCGCAAGCGCTGGAAGTTCTTCTCGGAATTCGGCGGCGGGTCCGGCGAGGAGGCCGACGACCAGCCCGCGGTCGAGTTCGCCGCCCCGGAGACCTTCTTCGAGACCATCGATTCTGACGAGCGGCGCGCTGTCGTCGAGGAGGCGCTCGCAAAGCTGCCCGATCACCAGCGCGTCCCGCTCGTCCTCTACCATTTTGAGGACGTCCCCTACGACGAGATCGCCAAGCGCCTCGGCGTGTCGCTCGCCAAGGTGAAGACCGACATCCTGCGCGCGAGGGCGGCCCTCGCGAAGATCCTCTCCCACGGCCAATCCCTGGAAGCCCTCGCAAGCTGAACACCCCCATGAACACCAACGAATCCGATAAGCTCGAGGCCGCGATCCACCGTGTCCTGCGCAGCCTTCCCGACCGGAAGGCGCCCGCGGGCCTTGAGGGGCGCGTCCTCGCCGAGCTGAGCCGGCGCGCCGCGCTCCCGTGGTGGAGGAAGTCGTTCGCCTACTGGCCCTCGGCGGTCCGCATCGTTTTCTTCGCCGGATCGGCGATCGCCGCGGGGCTCGCGGTGAGCGGCCTGGTCTATGTCATGCAGAGCCGCGGCGCGCACGAGCTCGCCGGCGGCGTCTCGAACTCGATCGCCTGGCTCGTCTTCGCCCGCGACATGATGGCGACCTTCAACGACCGGGTGCGGGCGCTGATATCCGCGATCCCGCCCTTCTGGCTCTATGGCATCATCGCCACGGTGGCCGCCTCCTACGCCGCGCTGGCGGCGATCGGCGCGGCCACGTACCGGGCCCTTGCCTTCGCGCGCCAAACCCGCTGAACCCCATGAATTCCATGAACCCCACATACCGGGCGCTAATTGCAGGCTGTCTACTGGCCTCGCTCACCACCCTTGCTCCGGCCGCTTTCGCCGCTGATCCCGTCAAGCCCCAGGACAACGGGGCGCCGACGCCGGAGCCCGCGCTCCATGAGATCGGCGCGAGCCCGACCGCGGCGCCGGTTGCTCCCGCCACGCCCGGGGCGCCTGCCGCGTCCGCGGCCCCCGCCGCGCCCACCGAGGCTCCGGCAGCCAAGGCGTTCATCCGAAACGACTTCGAGGATGACCAGAACAACCGGGTCAGCGTCAACGGCACAACCTATGTCGGGCCCAAGGAGACGGTCCAGGGCAACGCGGTCGCCATCATGGGGCCCGTCACGGTGGACGGCACGGTCAACGGCAACTCGGTCTCGATCCTCGGCTCGCACACGATCAACGGCACCGTGCACGGCAACGCGGTCGTCGTCGTGGGGATCATGAGGCTCGGGCCGAACTCGAAGGTCGACGGCAATGTCGTCGCCGTTGCAGGTCGGGTCATCAAGGAGCCGGGGGCCATCGTCGGCGGGAACACGGTGCAACAGGCCACCGGCGTGGACATAGGCGAGAACTCCGAGGCCTCGTCGTGGTGGCACCACGGCCTCAAGCTGGGCCGGCCCCTTGCCTTCGGCCCGCACCTGCACTTCCTGTGGCTCTTCAACATCTGCCTGATCGCGCTCTACGCGGTCCTGGCCCTGCTCTTTCCCGGCGGCATCAAGAAGTGCGGCGACACGCTCGCGCAGCGCCCGGGAATCACGTTCCTCACCGGGTTCCTGGTCATGGTCGGGCTGCCCGTGCTCTTCATCCTGCTCTGCGTCACGATTGTCGGCATACCGGTTGCGCTGGTGGTCCTGCCGCTCGGGATCCTTGCAAGCGTGATCTTCGGCAAGGCGGCGCTGTACGCCTTCGTCGGCCAGGCGATCGGCGGCAAGCAGATGCACCCGTCGCTTGCGGTCCTCCTCGGCTCAGCGGTGGCCCTCGTCCTCTACCTGATCCCGTTCCTTGGCCTCGCCTTGTGGATGCTCGTGGCCTTCGTGGGATTCTCCTGCGCCCTGACGGCGCTCTTCGCCTCTTCCAAGCCCGCGCCGGCGCCGGTCCCGCCGGTGGTCGTCCCCTTGGCGGCGGTCCCGCCGGTAGCCCCTGCTCCGGGAGCAGCGCTCGCCCTGGCGCCGCAGGAGGCCTCAACGGCCTTCGCGCAACCGCCGGCCGCCGAGGCGCTCCCGCCCATCCCGCCGGTCGTGGCAGCGTCGGCCGCCAAGGTGTCGGAAGCGGCCCTCCCGAAGGCCGGATTCTGGATCCGGATGGTCGCGCTCCTTATCGACGTCATCCTGATTGGGATCTTCACGAGGATGACCGGTCTGTTCCTTCCGGTCCTTGCGGTCTACGGCGCGATCCTCTGGAAGCTCCGGGGGTCCACCATCGGCGGCATCATCTTCAGCCTGAAGGTCGTCCGCGTGGACGGCGAGCCGTTGGAGTGGGTGACCGTGATCGTCCGGGCGCTCGCCTGCTTCCTTTCGATGTTCTGCATCGGGCTCGGCTTCATCTGGATCGCGTTCGACGCGGAGAAGAAGGCCTGGCACGACAAGATCGCCGGGACGGTGGTCGTGCGCCTGCCCAAGGGAATTTCGCTCGTTTGATCGCAAGCGGCGCGCAAACCCGGCCAATGCGAAGCTTAGGCCGGGAGGATGTCAAAAAACGCGGTTGAACTTCCCCCGCGGGGCGTTGCAAGGTTGCGGGCACACCCGATGACCTCCCGCCGCAACGCCCCCGAAAAAGCCCGTTCCCGACCCAACCCGCTCGTGGGGGTGCTCATGGGCAGCACCTCAGACTGGGAAACCATGCGCCATGCCGCCGATACGCTTGAGGCGCTGGGCATCCCCTACGAGAAGCGCGTCATCAGCGCCCACCGCACGCCGAAGCTCATGATCGAGTTCGCCGGCCGCGCCGAGAGGCGCGGATTCAGGGCGCTTATCCTCGGAGCGGGCGGCGCGGCGCACGTGGCGGGCATGACGGCCGCCCTGACCACCGTGCCCGTGCTGGGGGTGCCCATCGAGAGCCAGTCGCTCAAGGGCCTGGACTCGCTGTTCTCGATCGTCCAGATGCCCGGGGGGATCCCCGTCGCGACCTTTGCGATCGGCAAGCCCGGGGCGGTCAACGCGGCCCTGTTCGCCGCGGCGATCATCGCCCACGGAAACGCCCGGGTGTCCCGGGCGCTCAAGGCCTACCGGTCGGCCCAGACCCGCAAGGTCCTCCGCGCGAAGCTTCCCTGAGCGCGCGCGGCCCCGCCTACTTTGGGAGCAGCTCGGCGACGAGGACCTTCTCCTCCTTCAGCTCCGTCTCGGTCGCGGCAATCTTGGACTTTGAGAAATCAGCCAGGCTGACCCCCTGCACGATCTGCCACTTCGCGCCGTCGCTGCGGATCGGGTAGGAGAACATGAGCCCGCTCTCGATGCCGTACGAGCCGTCGGAGCACACGGCGACGCTGAACCAGTCGCCCGCGCGGGTCGGGTTTGTGAGGTTGCGGACGGTGTCGACGACGGCGTTGGCCGCGGAGGCGGCCGAACTCAATCCGCGGGCCTTGATGATGGCGGCGCCGCGCTGCTGCACCGTCGGCAGGAAGGTGTCCTTGAACCAGGCCTCGTCCTTGATCACGTCGACCGCGGGGCGCCCGCCGATCTTCGCATTGTAGAAGTCGGGGTACATCGTCGAGCTGTGGTTGCCCCAGATGGCGAGATTCGAGACATCGGTGGTCTCCTTGCCGGACTTCTGGGCGAGCTGGGCCATCGCGCGGTTCTGGTCGAGCATCGTCATCGCGAACCAGCGGTCCCTGGGGACCGAGGGCGCGTTGTTCATGGCGATCAGGCAGTTGGTGTTGCACGGGTTGCCGACCACGAGGATCCTGACCCCCGGCGACGCGTTCTTGGCGATCGCGCGGCCCTGGCCTGTGAAGATCTTGCCGTTTATCCCCAGGAGGTCCTTGCGCTCCATACCGGCCTTGCGGGGAACGGACCCCACGAGAAGCGCCCAGTCGACGCCTTTGAACCCCTCGTCAAGCGACGCGGTCGGCGTCACCCCCTTGAGCAGGGGAAAGGCGCAATCCTGAAGCTCCATGACCACGCCGCCAAGCGCGGGCAGCGCCGGCTCGATCTCGATCAAGTGGAGGATGACGGGCTGGTCGGCCCCAAACATCGATCCAGAGGCGATCCTGAAGAGGAGGGAGTAGCCGATCTGACCAGCTGCGCCGGTTACGGCCACGCGTATGGGTGATTTCATGGGAGAAGCAAATGTAGAGGTTTTGGCATCGAGCGCACGAAGTAAATCTGTGTACGGCGCCGCGGTCCGGCCCAACTATTGCAGCTGCCTGTCTTTTGTCGTCATTAGGGGCGCAGGAATGAGGCACACCTCTGCTTGGCCCTGATCCGACAAATGGCGGTGGCGCCAGCCGCCCGCCTCTGGCGGCCGCGGACGACGGCGGGCCTCGTTACTTTCCGCTCAGGGCCCGACCGACCCCTGGCCGTTAGCGCGCGAAGCGCGCCGAAAGGGCCGCATGGACCTCCCGGATGAGGGACTCGGTCGTCGGCCAGCCGATGCATCCGTCGGTGATCGAGACGCCGCGCGTGAGCTTCTCGACGGGCTGGGGAAACGGCTGGCTGCCGGCCAGCAGGTTGCTCTCGACCATGGCGCCCATGATCGAGGTGTTGCCCGCCTTGATCTGGGCGAGGAGCGCGCGCATCACCTCGGGCTGGCGCTCCGGCTTCTTTTCCGAGTTGTCATGGGAGCAGTCGACCAGGATCGACTTGATCAGCCCCGCCTTCTCAAGCAGCCGCTCGGTCTTCGCGATGTGCTCAGGCGAATAGTTGGGCCCGGCCGACCCGCCCCGCAGGACGATGTGGCAGTTGGGGTTCCCGGCGGTCACCACGGCTGACGCGGCTCCGTCCAGGTTGATGCCGAGGAACGTCTGCGGCTGGGAGGCGGCGCGGATGGCGTTGATCGCGGTCTGCACCGAGCCGTCCGTCCCGTTCTTGAAACCCATGGGCATGGACAGCCCCGAGGCCATCTGGCGGTGCGTCTGGGACTCGGCGGTTCGCGCCCCAATGGCCGACCAGCACACGAGGTCGGCGATGTACTGCGGAGTGATCGGGTCCAGGAGCTCGGTCGCCGTCGGAAGGCCCAGGTCGAGGACGTCGCGCAGGAACCCGCGCGCGATCCGGAGCCCGGAGGCGATGTCGTTGGTCCCGTCAAGCCTCGGGTCCATGATGAGCCCCTTCCAGCCGACCGTGGTCCTCGGCTTCTCGAAGTACACCCGCATGACGACCATGACCCGGTCGGCGACCTCGCGCGCGAGCGCCGACAGGCGCCGGGCGTACTCGCGCCCCGCGTCCACATCGTGAATCGAGCACGGCCCGACGATCATCAGAAGGCGCCGGTCGTCCGTGAAGATGAGCTTGTGGAGGTCCTGGCGCGCGCGCGTGACGAACTCGGCCTGGGCCTCGCTCTTGGGCGACGACGCCAGGAGCTCCGTGGGCGAGGGAAGCCGGCGTGTCTCGACGACATTGATGTCCGACGTGCGTTGCATGGGGCCCCGTGAACTGGCCCGCATTGGGGCTTGCCGCAAGGGATTTTGGCGCCGGGGTTCCCGGCGGCCCGCAAATTTGGGCAAAAAAAGTGGCGGGCCGCCTACCCCTAGACGGCCCGCCTTTGCTTTCTTGTTTACCCCAAAACTCCCGCTAGGCGGGAGAAGTGGAAATTTGTCTGCTCCAATACCTAATCGCATTGCCGTGATCGTCAAGGAACGGCGCCAAGAAATACTTCGTTTGCTTCCTAAGCAATTTATGGTTAATCTTTTATACCTAATGATAATTTCCGATTCAACGGCAGTTTTCCACTACCGCCCGGCATGCCTGCTCCGGGTTAACGGAGCCGATGCCGGGGTATTTCTTCAAGGCCAGTTTACCAACGACTTACGTAATATGAGGACCGGTGGCGCCGTGTACGGGCTCTGGCTGGACCGAAAGGGACGCGTCATCGCCGACAGCCACGTGGTCGAGGCACCGAGCGGAGGGGGGTTCTGGATCGCGAGCCTCTCGTCGTCCGCGCAGGTCGTCGCCCGCCACCTCGGCGAGCACATCGTCGCCGACGACGTTCAGGTCGAGGACGAGACGGCCGGCTGGCGGGGCGTCTCGCTGATCGGCGCAGGGGTCGGCGCCTGGCTGGCCGGAGCGCCGCGGCCCGGAATCCTCTTCCCGGGCCGCAGGTCGTCCTGCGAGAACTGGGAATGGCTCTCGCGCGAGGCCGACTCGGCCCTGGTGGCGGAGGCCCTCTCGGGCGCCCGCGTCATGGGGCCTGGCGAGATCGAGGTCCTGCGGATCGAGTCCGCAATCCCCTCCGTTCCGGCCGACATCGGGCCGGCGGACCTCCCGAACGAGGGCGGGCTGGATGCGCAGGCGATATCGTATTCAAAAGGGTGCTACACTGGGCAGGAGGTGATGGCGCGCATAAGGGCCACGGGCCGGGTGAGGCGGACGCTGGTGAGGGTGAGGGGCTCCGGCCGCCCCCCCGCGCTTCCCGCGGGCCTGTGGCGCGGCGACAGGAGGGAGGGCGAGCTGCGCTCGGCCGCGGAGCTTGCGGGCGGCTACGTCGGCCTGGCGCTTGTCTCGGTGGGAGCCGCCGCTGCGGGGGGATCGCTCGCCGCGAATCCGGGCTCCCCTCCGGACGTTGAACTGGTCCCGGAGCGCGGGCGGACGGACGGCCGCGCGTGATTGCGTTTGACCGCAGCGATTCGAATGCCTTGCCTCGCAAGGCTGCGAACCCATGAACAAGGCCGAACTGGTTAACGAGGTGCACAGACTGCTTGGTGACGGCACCTCGAGGGCCGCCGCCGAGCGCGCTTCGGACATGGTGCTCCAGGCGATAAGGCGGGGGCTCAAGCGCGACGGCGAGGTGCATCTCGTCGGCTTCGGCACGTTTTCCATCGCGCAGCGGTCGGCCCGCAAGGGGTTCAACCCGCACACTCGCCAGCCGATGAAGATCCCCTCGATGAAGCTCGTTCGCTTCAAGGCGGGCTCGAGTCTTCGGGTGCTGCGCTGAGCGATGACTGAGACGCTGACCAGCCGGTTCCGGGCCGCCTTTTCGCGCGAGCCCGAGTTCATCGCCCGCGCCCCGGGCCGGATCGAGTTCATCGGCAACCACACCGACTACAACGGGGGATCGGTGCTTGGGGCCGCGATCGACCGGAGCGTGTGGGTCGCCATCGCGCGCCGCCCGGACGGGCTGCGCCGGTTCGCCAGCGAGACGCATCCGGGCGTCGTGGAGCTGCCGGCGACCGCGATGGACCGGCTCGTGGGCGCGAACTCCTGGGTCAACTATCCGCTCGGCGTTCTGGCCGCGATGCGCGCCTCGGGCATCGCGACCCCCGGGGGATTCGACTACATGGTGGCCTCGAACGTCCCCTCGGGCGCCGGCCTGAGCAGCAGCGCGGCGATCGAGCTGTCCTCGTGCCTTGCGTTTCTCGAGGCGGCGGGCACCAGCGTTCCCCGCGACAAGCTTGTCGCCCTCGGCCGCAAGGCAGAGAACGAGTTCGTGGGGGTTCCCTGCGGGATCCTGGACCAGGGCGTCTCGGGCTTCGGCCGCGTCGACCGCCTTGTCTACATCGACTGCCGGGGCCCCCGGTTTGACACGGTTCCGCTGCCTGCGGGGTCGAACTTCTGGATCTTCAACACGCACTCGAAGCACGCGCTCATCGACGGGCTGTACGCGGCCCGGCACGAGGAGTGCATGGAGGCGGCCCGCGTCATCGGGGTGCCGAGCCTTGTCGACGCGACGCCCGCCATGCTCGCCGCGGCCGAGACCAAGCTGTCCCGCACCGCCTTCAAGCGGGCGCGCCACGTGATCGATGAGATCGCGCGCGTCGAGCAGGCGGTCACGGCGCTGCGGGCCGGGGACCTCGCCGCCGTCGGCAAGCTGCTGGTGGCGTCGCACCGCAGCTCGCGGACGTGGTTCGAGAACAGCACGCCGGAGCTGGACTTCCTGGTCGAGGGCCTCGAGTCGGAGAAGGGCGTCTACGGCGCCCGCCTGACGGGCGGCGGCTTCGGGGGCGCCGTGATGGCGCTCGCCAGCGACGCCTTCGGGGACCCGGGCGTGAAGCGGATTTCGGACGCCTATCTCGCCAAGTTCGGCTCGCGGGTGGAGGTCATCCACGCGCGCACGGGCGACGGCGCCGCACTCGTCACAAAAGGGCGCTGAGCTGCTCGAACCACGCGTCGACGCGGCCCCGCAGGAAGAGGAAGTAGAGGGC
>CAYQOH010000023.1:0-6635 GCA_964419075.1 uncultured Opitutaceae bacterium
CTACTCGATCATCGTATCGTGCCAGCGCCGCGGCATCGACCCGCTGGCCTACATGCGGGACGTCCTCTCCCGCCTGCCCAGCATGACCAACCGCGATGACCTGGGCGCACTGACACCGGCCCGCTGGCAGCCAGCGGCAGCCCTCGGTTAGTCGGAAATTACGCTCTGCGCCCACAAGCGCCACTCATGTGACGCACGACGTCACAGGCAATGACGTTGAGTGAGGTCGTCCACCGGACGGATACGCTTGATCGGCAGCAATCTCGATTTGAGTGTGCCACATGTGGGCAACTACGAAGCGTTCACAACCAAGAGTGTCTTGTGTGCGAGAAGATCTCGAACTGGAGGACATAGGGCGATAGTGGCGTATGCCGAACCCACTACCGGATCCGGCGTCCCTGCCGGTCACGCCTCCTGCCGACGCGGGAGACGTGACATCCTTAGCGCGGCTCATTAGTGCGTCAGGCCGGCCCATGGCAATTGGTACTCTCTCGCAATGCGACCCCTTCGTTATTCCATCAATGTGACACTGGACGGGTGTTGCGATCATCGTGCAATAGTCGCGGACGAAGACTTGCATCGTCACGCCGTCGGGAATCTCGACCGGGCCGATGCCCTCCTGTTTGGCCGGGTGACTTATGAAATGATGGAGGCAGCGTGGCGGTCGCCAGCGGGGGCGGGAACGAGGCCCGGTTGGATGGAACCCTTTGCCCGGACCATCGACGCGGCTAAGAAGTACGTGGTGTCGAGCACCCTGGACCATGTCGATTGGAACGCGGAGCTCGTGCGCGGGGATCTGGGGAATGCCGTTCTGCGGCTCAAGCGGGAGTCGGGTAAGGGACTGTTCGTAGGAGGTGTGAAGCTCCCGCTGGCGTTGGCGGAGATGGGATTGATTGATGAGTACGAGTTCGTGGTGCAGCCTAGGCTAGCGGGCCATGGGCCGACGGTGTTCGCGGGGCTATCGAAGCATGTCGACTTAAAGCTCGTAAGCCGGCTGGAGTTCGGCTCGGGTGCGGTGGCGATACGGTATGAGCCGAGGAGGTGACTCCACAAGGATGCCGAACCAACCACCGGAACCGACGTCTTTTACAGTCACGCCTCCTTCTGGCGCAGGCGGCGCGCCATCCGTCGCCGCGGATCATTAGGACGCTAGGCGACAACCCTTGTCCGAGCAGCCAACACAACGTCAAAGTAACATGGAGCACAAAACAATGTACAACAAAGAGAACCTGGCCCAGTTGAAGAAGATTGACGGTCTAGCGCCCGATGTAATGAAGGCCTTTTGGGCCTTTGACAAAGCGGCGGTCGCGGATGGGGCCATCCCAGTCAAATACAAGGAATTGATTGCGGTCGCCGTTGCCTTGACCACCCAATGCCCATATTGCATCGACATCCACAGCGGCAATGCCCGAAAGGCGGGTGCGACCGATGCAGAACTCGCGGAGGCTGCAATGGTTGCGGCCTCTCTTCGGGCCGGGGCTGCCGTCACGCACGCTACACACGCGTTTCTGAAATGAATGGTGCCTAACCCACCACCATATCCGACGTCTCCATCTGTCACGCCTCCTGCTGGCGCAGGAGGCGCGCCATCCGTCGCCGCGGATCATTGGGAGGTTCGGCGAATCATAGTCCCGTGAGCCAATTCGAGTTTCTCTCCATATTCGTTTCGATAATCATCGCGTTGGGTATCTCCAATATCCTCTCCAGCGCGATGCGGCTGATCCGTCGCCGTGGCCGAGTGCACACGCATTGCACGACATTGATATGGATGGCGGCACTCTTCCTGCTCCAAGTGCTTGCTTGGTGGGTGGCGTTCCAGAGGCGCGAGTCGACCAATTGGACATTCTTTAGGTTCCTTCTCTACCTTCTCCTGCCGATTCTTGTTTCAGTGCCCGGATATTTGCTGGTGCCGGAGATAGAGATGGAGCTTGAGCCTCAATTTGATCTCGAAAAGGAGTTCAACCACAATCGGGTTTGGTTCTTCGCCATTCTTGGCGCCATGGGTCTCACTAGCTTTGTGGAGTCTGCCGTAAGTGCGGGTACATCGAGACTGAACTTTGGGTCTGCGTTCCCATTGGTGGTGGTCTTGCTCTGTATTGGAGGCATTGTTCTTCGCTCGAAATGGGCCCAACTGCTCGTAGCTTCGACATTTCTGGCGACGCTCCTGTGCTACATTGGCTTTGTGTTCTTGAAGCTGTGAAGGACGCGCCGAACCGACTGCAGGACCCGGCATCCCCGTCTGTCACGCCACCTGCGGGTGCAGGAGGCGCGCCATCGGCCGCCGCGGGTCATTAGGGCGCCAGGAAAGGCCGCCGCGTGAAGACGAAGTTTAGCGACGCCGAGAAGCGGCTCGGGGAATTTGTCGGGAAATTCGAACTCGCTCAGCAGCGATTGATCAGGTCGGTGCGCAAGGTGCTGCGCAGACGGTTCCCGTCGGCACACGAGATAGTCTACGATAATTACAACTTCCTCGTGATTGGCTACAGCCCGACGGAGCGCCCGTCCGACTCGATCGTCTCAATGGCCGCTGCGGCAAACGGCGTAGGCCTATGCTTTATTCACGGCGCAAGGCTTCCGGACCCCAAGGGGATCCTTCTCGGCTCCGGGAAGCAGACTCGTTTCATCCGCCTTCAATCGGCAAGCGTGCTGAAGCGTCCCGAGGTTGAGGCGCTGCTTGCCGCGGCAGCTTCGGAAGCCGAGGTTCCTCTGGATGCGAAGGGTCGCGGCAAGCTCACCATTAGGTCCGTGTCGGCCAAGCAGCGGCCGCGCCGCAAGAAGGATGCCTAGACAACCGCCCTATCCTACGCCGCCATCCGTCACGCCTCCTTCGAGTAAGGGAGGCGCGCCATCGGCCGCCGTGGATCGTTGGGAGCGAGGCGTTTCGCACGTTCACTCGACTATCGATGGCTATGCGCAAGCTTCGAGCTCTTTGGAGATGTCCTCGGTGCCTGCGGCGACTCGCAAGCCGAAATCAATCGCATGCATGCGGGCGTTATAAGCTCGCGGCTCATTTTCGAGGAATGGATCCGGCCCTGCGCGCGCTTCAACGCCGTGCTCGCGGCAATTGGCGGATGCGGTCCGGTTGCCGTCCTTCCTGAGAAGACCCGGATTGCGTTTCAGGTGCGCATGTCCTTTGCGCAGGTCTCGCCTCGTCAACGCTGGCTGGAGGGTCACCTCGTGCTTGCCCGGAGAGTGCCACGCGCCCGGTTTCGTCGGATTGACGGTATCTCACGACGCAATCATGCGCATCATTTCCGCCAGGTCACCGCCGGGCAGATCGACTCCGAGTTTCGGGATTGGCTTCGTAAAGCCTATGCTGTCGGCTCGCAGGAGCCTCTCCGGACAAACGGCAATGCCAAACCCGCAACCTGATCGGACGTCTCCGTCTGCCGCTTCTGCTGCGGGTGCAGCCGGCGCGCCCTCCGTTGCCGCGAATCATTGCGACGTCACGCGGCAGGCCCCCATAGAAGGTAAACAATGAAATCATCACTCTTCACGCGTGTCGGCTGGCTCTACCTCCCGTGCTCCGTCGGGGGCTTCGTTCTCTATCTCTTGGCCGGCGGGTTCTGTGCGACCGTGTTCGTCGCCGTGGACCGCCATTCGCATTCGGTAAGCGATACGTTCTATGGAATCTATCCCTTCTTCGTGACGACGTTTCTGCTTCTCGATTGGATCGCGCGGCGGCTCGATGAGACGCGTGGCCCATTGCACAGGCAGGCGCCTGTCCCGGGCGCAGCTCCTGCCGGGGGGGAGCTGCGCCCTCGTTAGCGCTGCTCGGCAGGACGAAAGGCCAAGAGACCATGACTCAGCTCCTGCGATTCCCGAACTCGGTTAGGCGAGATCCGGCAGTTGAGGCCTGGATGTACCACCATGATGGTGAATTGGGCGATGTCGCGGGACATTGGTTTGAGGCCATGCGCAGGTGCGGAGAGGATGTTCGTGAACTGTTGCACGACGGCCATCCGACGGCGTGCGTGGGTGACGCGGCCTTTGCCTACGTCAATGCATTCAGGGCGCACATTAATGTTGGGTTCTTTCGCGGTGCCGAGATTGCCGATCCGAAGGGCTTGTTGGAGGGCACGGGAAGGTTCATGCGCCATGTGAAGCTCAGACCCGGGGGCGACTGCGATGCCACGGCATTGATGAAGCTCGTTGAGACCGCGTACGTCGACATGAAGAGGCGCGCGCTTGCGGAGTCACTTCGGGCGGGTTCCAATGGGCCAACAGATGGAGAAGAGGCATAACCCGCGACCGGCCCTGGCGGCGTCGGCGATCGCGCCCCCCGTTTTCGACACCCCGAGGCTCCTGTTGCGACAGGCTGTCCGCGGGGACGCCGCATTCATGCTCGAGCTGATGAACGAGCCATCGTATATCGACAACATCGGCGACCGCGGCGTCCGCACGGTTGCGCATGCGACTCATTACATCGAGGAGAAGTATCTGGCGAGCTATGAGCGCCACGGGTTTGGACTCTACATCGTGGAGTTGAAGGAGGAATCGTGCCCGGTCGGCATCTGCGGCCTGGTGAAGCGTGACTCGCTTGATGGTCCGGATCTCGGGTTTGCGTACCTGCGCCGCTATTGGTCCAGGGGCTTTGCGGCGGAGGCTGCGGGTGCGACTCTCGAGCAGGCTCGCCGCTCGCTTAAGCTGCGCCGCCTCTACGGGGTGGTGTCCCCGAAGAACGCCCGGTCCATCCGGCTGTTGGAGCGCCTGGGATTTCGCCTCGTGCGTTCGTTGACACTTCCGGGACAGGCCATGGAATCCGACCTGTATGAGACCGAGCTCATTCCGGCCTAACCGCCGCCGCGGATCACGGGGACGCTGGGCATTATGAAGCACCGCGGCTTGCTTCATCACATGGATATCGTGGTGTCGGACCTGGCCCGGGCGTCCGCGTTCTACACGCCGTTCTTTCGGTTTCTCGGCTATGAACCCGCCGGGGGAAGCTCCCGCTACCTGGACTGGAGGCGAACCGACCTGGACACTCCGCACGAGATCACCCTGATGCAGGCCCTGCCGGGCCTTGCCGCCGTCCCGCATACGAAGGGGGCCGCGGGACATCATCACCATATCGCTTTCGCGGCTGAGGACCGCGCGGATGTCGATCGGCTCTTCAGGGAGGTAGTGATGCCTGCAGCCGAGAGAGGACTCTGCAGGATCCTGGACGCGCCGGTCGAGTGCCCCGAATACGGCCGGGGATATTACGCGACCTTCTTTGAGGACCCTGACGGACTCAAACTCGAGTTCGTCATCCACGAAGCATGGCTCGAGGGGAGGCCGGGGAGTGGCCCCGGCCAGCCGCCGGGCCCGAGGCCTCCGTCCGTGGCGGCTCCCGCAGGCACGGGGGGCGTCCCACCGGTCGCCGCGGGCCACTAGGACGCCCGGAACCCCCGATCTTCTTATGTCCTCCAATGAACCGCGGTTCTTTCCGCTGCAGGCAGCCGGGGGGGCGCCGCTGCCGTTCTCCGAGGCGGTGCAGCTCGGTGACGTCCTTTACGTCTCGGGGCAGATCGGGAATCTGCCCGGCACCCTTACCCTGGCGCCGGGGGGGATTGGTCCCGAGGCTCGCCGCGCGCTCGACAACCTGCGGGAGGTGCTCGAGCGCCACGGCAGCTCGCTGCGATCCGTGGTCAAGTGCACGATCTTCCTGGCGGACATCGGCGAGTGGGCTGCCTTCAATGAAATCTACCGGGAGTACTTCCCGACGACCCTCCCCGCACGGAGCGCGCTCGCGGCAAGCGCCCTGGCGCTGGGCGCCCGGGTCGAGCTCGAGTGCGTCGCCCACGTGCCCCCGAAGCCATGAAGGACCTGCCGGGCCGGTTGCGGGAGCGCCCGCCCTTCGCGGGCGAAGGACGCGCCGCTGCTGGCGCGGTCCGCGGACCCTTCGGCGAACCCCGATGCCAAGCCTGCGCGCCCCCAAGACCCTCGTGACCGTCCTCGCCCTGCTCGCATGCGCCTACCTTGCCGCGGGTGGGCTTGTCGCCGTCCTCCAGCGAAGCCTCATCTACTTTCCGACCCACGACGGCGCGCAGACGCTGCTCAGCCCGTGGGTCGACGGCGGCCGGGTCGTCGGCTATTGCCGGGAGGCGGCCCGTCCCGGGACCGTGTGGCTGATGACCCACGGCAACGCCGGCCAGGCAAGCGGCAGGGGATACGTCCTGGCGCACCTCCCCGACTCGGATTCGCTCTACGTCCTCGAATACCCCGGCTACGGCCTTCGGGCGGGCCGTCCGTCGAAGGACGCGATGGACGGCGCCGCGTCCGATGCGTACCGGATCCTCCGGGCGCGATTCCCCCGCACGCCCGTCGGCGTGATCGGCGAGTCCATCGGAAGCGGCCCGGCCTCCTTTCTGGCGTCGGAGCGGCAGCCCCCCGACAAGATCGTCCTGGTGGTGCCCTTCGACACGCTGGCGAGCGTGGCGGCCGAGCACATGCCCTTCCTGCCGGTCCGCGCCCTCCTCAGGGACAACTGGGACAACCTGCGTGCGCTCCAGGGCTACGCCGGGCCGATCGACATCTACGCAGCCGCGGACGACCGGGTGATTCCCTGCGCGCATGCGAGGCGGCTTGCGGCGGCGCTCCCCGGCGCGAGGTTCACGCTGGTCCCGGGCGGGCACAACGACTGGGCGGACAGC
>CAYQOH010000023.1:6735-20498 GCA_964419075.1 uncultured Opitutaceae bacterium
CCCCGGCGCGAGGTTCACGCTGGTCCCGGGCGGGCACAACGACTGGGCGGACAGCAACCGGGTTCGAATCGCGAGATGAGGGTTCGGGCGCTGGCTCCGCCGGACCCGGACTGTTCTTGAATCGGCCCCGGGGTGGCGATAGCGAGGGGAATGCCCAGCCCGCCGCCGGACCCGACGACCCCCAAGGCCGCTTCCCGCGCCGGCCCGGCGGCCATGGACGCGGCGCACGGCACGTTCGCCGGGATCCGCCGGGCGGCACCCCCGTCGCTGCGCCCCGCCGCGGATATCCTGAGGGCGATCATACGGTCGCTTGACAGGGCGTGCGTGGAGGTCGCCTGGCCGCGGCAGCGGATCGCAAGCTTCGGCGTGGGCCCGAGGAAGATGAGCGAGCACTACGCCTACATCGGGGTGCACCGGTCTCACCTGAACCTCGGCTTCTACCATGGCGCGTCGCTCGAGGACCCCTGCGGCATCCTCGAGGGCGCCGGAAAGAGGCTTCGCCATGTGAAGATCGGCGGCGTGGCCGCCGCGAGGAACCCGCAGATCCGCGCGCTCCTGGCCCGGGCGATCGCGGACCGCAGGCGGCGCCCGCATGACCCCTGACCGGCCATCGGGCTGATCGCCATGCGCGGCGGACTCCCCCCGGGGCGCCTCGGGCGCACCCCCTTCCCCCTATGCAGTCAACAGCACCGACAATATCCGACTACCTTGCGGGACTCGCCCCCAGGGAGCGCTCCGTCGCCAAGGCGCTCGACAAGCTCGTGCGCGCGGCGGCGCCGAAGGCGTCCGGCGGCATGAAGTACGGCATGCCGACGTACGCGCTCGCGAAGGGGTTCATCGCGTTCAACGCCCAGCGGAACTATTTCTCCTTCTACGCCGACCCGCAGATCGTGAGGCGCCACCGCGCCGGGCTGAAGGGCCTGGATGTCGGCAAGAGCTGCATCCGCTTCCGCGGCCTCGGGGACGCGCCGCTGGCCACCCTGAGGGCGATCGTGGCCGAGTCCGCGAAATAACCCCACGGTCAAGCACGCCCATGTTCACGCGCTCATCCCCTTCCGGCTACACGGACGTCCTGCCCGGCATCCGCTACAGGACCCTCGCGCACGGCGCGCGCACGCTGTTCGCCGAGTTCCACCTCAGGAAGGGCGCGGTGATCCCGCGCCACGCCCACCCGCACGAGCAGACCGGCTACCTGGTGGGCGGTGCGCTCCGCCTGACCATCGGGGGCGCGACATTTGACGCCGGGGCAGGGGACTGCTGGTGCATCGAGGGGGGCGTGGAGCACGAGGCCGTCGTCCTCGAGGACGCGGTCGCCGTCGAGGTCTTCTCCCCGGTCCGCGACGCGTACCTGCCGCCCGCGGCCGGCGCCTGATCGATCGCCGGCTTGACGTCGCGCGGGCGGCCGGGCTGGGTGGTGACGCGCGCCCCCTTCCCGGGGCCCCCGAGTCGCCGGCAACCCCCGAGGCCATCATGGACACCCAGGATTCACCCCCGCAGAGGCCCCTGTCCGCGGCGCTCGTCGGCACATGGGAGCTGCTCTCCCGCGAGGATCGCACCGCCTCCGGCGAGCGCCGGGACGAGCCCTCGCTCGGCTCGGACCCGGTCGCCCTGCTGTACTTTGACGGGACGGGGCATTTTGCCGCCCAGTTCATGAAGCGGGACCGCGGGGGGCCGGCCGCGCCCGAGGCGCCCGCGTCCGCCGCGAACAACAGCCGCGCCCGTGGGGGCTATGACGCGTATTTCGGGGCCTACTCGGTCGACGAGGCGGGCGGCACGGTGACGACGCGCCTCGTCGGGGCCCTCTCCCCGGAGAACGTCGGCCAGGTCTACGTGCGCGTGATGGGCGTCGCGGGCGACGCGCTCACGATCCGCCTGGAAACGACCTCGGGCGCAGGGGAGCCCGTGATCCGGACGCTGCGCTGGAGGCGGGTGGGCGATGCGACGGGCGGCATTCGCGCGGCCGGCCCCCGCGCGGGCGCGGTCCCCCGGGGGCCCGGGCCCGTCGGGATCACGGTAAGGGGCATCCGGGAGGAGGACGCGCCGGCGTTCCGGGAGGTGCTGGACGCCGTCTGCCGCGAGCGCAGGCATCTCGCCATGCTGGAGGCTCCGGCCGCCGACGAGGTCCGATCCTTCGTGGCTTCGAACCTCAGGTCGGGGTGTCCGCAGCTGGTCGCCGAGGAGGCGGGAAGGATCGTGGGCTGGTGCGACATCCGGGGGGGCCCCGCGGCGTTCGGCCGGGCGCACGTCGGGCAGCTGGGCATGGGGGTCCTTGCCGGCCACAGGGGCCGGGGCATCGGCCGGCTGCTGCTCCAGGCGACGGTCGAGCGGGCGCGGGAACTTGGACTGGAGAAGGTCGAACTGGAGGTCTTCGCCTCGAACGCGCCGGCCATCGGCCTCTACCGGAGCTTCGGGTTCCTGGAGGAGGGGCGCCGCCGCCGCGGACGGCTTGTCGACGGGGCCTACGACGACGTGCTCCTGATGGGCCTTGGCCTCGCCCGGCCGGACGGGCCCCCGCCGCGGGCATGAGCCGGGTCCTGCTCCGCCAGTGGCGGGATAGCGACCTCGACCCGTATTTCGCGATGAACACGGACCCGGAGGTCATGCGCCACTTCCCGGCGCTCATGACCCGCCGGGAGGCCTCGGACTCGCTGGCGCGCCTGCGCGCCGGGATCGAGGAGCGGGGATGGGGGGTCTGGGCCGTCGAGGTCGACGGCGCGTTTGCCGGCATGACCGGGCTCTCTGTCCCCCGGTTCGACGCCCCGTTCATGCCGTGCACGGAGGTGCTCTGGAGGATGCGGCGCGAGTACTGGGGCCGCGGACTGGCCGGGGAGGCCGCGGCGCAGGCCCTTGAGTTCGGCTACTCGAGGCTCGGCCTTGCGGAGATCGTGGCGTTCACGGCCGCCGTCAACCTGCGGTCGATCCGGCTGATGGAGCGCCTCGGCTTCGCCCGCGATTGGGGAGCGGACTTTGACCATCCGGCGCTGGACCCGGGGCACCCGCTGCGCCGCCACGTCCTCTACAGGAAGGGGAGGGAGCCGCCCGCCGGCTGACTTGCCAGCGCCCGCACCGCTCCCCACCCTTGGCGGGGACATGCCCGAACGCATCTCGAGCCGACTGCGGCGAAACGCAGGCGAGGATGCCTGAGCCGCCGCCCGCCCCCGGGCGCCGATGGCTGCGCCACCCCGCCGCCATGGTCGCGCGCCACGCGGTCGCGATCGCGGTGCTCCCGTTCACGGTCACGGTCCTCGTGCCCTATTGGATCGCGGAGCGCGGTCGCGTGGCGCCGGCCCTCGGCCGGTCGGCCGGTCCCCTGGCCCTGCAGGCCCTGGGCCTGGCGCTGCTCGGGGCGGGCCTTGTCCTCTTCGTTGCCTCGGTGCGGCGGTTCGCGTCCGAGGGCAGGGGCACCCTCGCCCCGTGGGACCCCCCGCCCGTGTTCGTCGTCCACGGGCCGTACCAGTTCGTGCGCAACCCGATGATCTCGGGCGTCATCCTGCTGCTGTTCGGCGAGGCGCTCGTCCTGCGGTCGCCGGCCCATGGCGCCTGGGCCGCCGCCTTCGTGGTGCTCAACGTGTTTCATATCCCGCTGGTCGAGGAGCCGCGGCTGGAGCGGCGGTTCGGCGATCCCTATCGGGAGTACCGCCGCCACGTCCGGCGGTTCATCCCGCGGCTGACGCCGTGGCGGGCCCGCCGCCCCCCGGCCCGCGCCCATAAGGGGATTGCAGCGGGGCCGGCTTGCGGTTCAAAGGGGGGTGCGCGCCACCCGCAATGAACGCCGACCCGAGGATCATCGCAGACGGCCCGCTCCGCCACCGCTTCTCGGGGCGGTACGGGGAGGTTCGGGCGCGCCTCGTGGCCGAGGCCCGCGCCCGCCATGCCGGGGCGCTGGCCCATGCGCCCCTCTGGAGGCGCCTCGGGCTAAGGGTCGTGATCGGGCGCGAGGTCCGGGCCCAGCTGCGCCGGGCGTTTCCCGCGCACGCGCTGTACGCCGCGCGCGGCCGCCGTGAATAGCGCCGCAGCGTCCCCGCCGGCGACCCGCGGCGTCCGCAGCCGGGGCATGAACCCGTTGCATTTCGGAGGCGCGGCGGCGTTTCGCCGGTGGCTTCAGGCCCACCACGCGCGCGCCGCGGAGCTGACCGTCGGGCTCCACAACAAGGCCTCCGGAAAGGGGGGGATGACCTATGCGCAGGCGCTGGACGAGGCCCTCTGCTTCGGATGGATCGACGGGGTCCGCCACAAGGCCGGCGGGGATGCGTACACGATCCGCTTCACGCCCCGGAAGCCCCGCAGCACGTGGAGCCGGGTCAATGTCCGGCATGCCCGGCGCCTGATCGCCGCGGGCCGCATGCGGCCGGCCGGGCTCGCGGCCTTCGAGGCCCGCGACCGCCGCCGGACGGGGACCTACTCGTTCGAGCGGCGCCCGCGGGACCTGCCGGGGCCGCTCGAGAGGAGCTTCCGCGCCCACGCGGCCGCGTGGGCCCATTGGCAGGCGCAGCCCCCCGGCTACCGGCGGACCGCCATCTGGTGGGTCGTGAGCGCGGTCCGCGAGGAGACGCGGCTGCGCCGCCTCGAGCGGCTGATCGGCGACTCCGCCGCCGGCAGGCGCCTCGGGCTCATTGCCTAGCCGCTGTAACCTTTTGGGGCGAGGCGGTGTTCTAGGGGTGACAACCCCCCTTCCCGATATGAAAATGCTGATCGCCCTCCTCCTCTGGGCCCTGCTCCTCGTCCTGTGCTGGCCCCTCGCCCTCCTTTTCCTCTTCGCATGGCCGGTCCTTTGGCTGCTCGCGATCCCGTTCCGGTTCGTCGCCACGGTCATGGCGGCCATGCTCGCGCTCGTCGGGGCGATCCTCTTCCTGCCGGCGCGCCTGCTCGGCCACCGGCTTCCCTGAGCCCGGGGGCGGGAGGCCGTCCCGGTGCGTGAGGACGGCATAGGGCGGGCGAGGAGCGTGCACCGGTACGCCTGGCTGTGGGAGCCGCTCGAGGCCGAGGCGTCGTTCGTGCTCGGCTCCATGTTCGGAACCAAGGTGGTCTACCTGGACGGCCGGCTCGCGCTCTGCTTCTCGGCGAGGACGGAGCCGTGGCGGGGCGTCCTGGTCTGCACGGAGCGCGACCACCACGAGTCGCTGCGGCGGGAGTTCCCGGCGCTCGCGCCGCACCCGGTGCTGCCGAAGTGGCTGTACCTCGCGGAGTCGGAGGACTGCTTCGAGCGGGCGGCCGAGCGCCTCGTGGAACTCGCGGGGCTTCGCGACCCGCGGATCGGCGTCGCCCCGAAGCAGGGGAGGCGCAGGCGCCCCTGACGCCCCCCGGGGCGCCGCTCCCGCTTTGACATCCGGCCCCTTCGCGCGCATCAGTCCGTGCACGGCATGAAGCCCCGCGCCGCATCAACAACCCGCAGGACATGGCGCCCCCGCATGGAATCCGCGGCCTTTGCCGGCCGCGCCCTCGGCGACATCGTCCTTGTCGCCGCCTTCCTGGGCCTCGCCGTCCTTTTCCTCGAGCACGGCGGCTTCATCGGAAACGGCGACGTGCAGCCGTATCCCTATTGACGCCGTGCCCGCGGGAAGCGCCATGCGCGGGGCTCGCGCGGGCCCGGTCCGCCCCGGCGGGGCCGTGGCCGGGTATTCCGGAACCCCCCTCTGGAGGAAGCTCGGCTACCGGACCGGCACGGAGGCGTATGTCGAGGGCGCGCCGGAAGGCTACGCGTCGCTCCTGGCGCTGCCCGCGGACGTGCGGGTCGCGTGGCTCGCGCGCCCCCGGGCCGGCCTGGGGTTCGTGCACCTCTTCGAGACCCGGAAGGCGGCGCTCGGGCCGAGGCTCAAGGCCCACCGCCGGGCGATCGCGCCGGACGGGGTCATCTGGGTCTCGTGGCCCAAGCGCAGCTCCGGGGTCGCGACCGACGTCACCGAGGACGTCATCCGGGCGCTGGCGCTTCCGACCGGCCTCGTTGACATTAAGGTTTGCGCGGTCGACGGCGTGTGGTCTGGACTGAAGCTCATGATTCGCAAGGAGGAGCGGTGAGGGTACGCGGCGCAGCCATCGGCGCGCTGCTTGCGCTCGTGTCCGCCTGCAGCTCGGCGACGCACGATGCCGGGGGCGGCCCCATCATGGTGGTCGACGCGCACGGAGCCCCCCTGCCCGGCGCCTTCCTCACCCTCTTGGCCGAGTCCGAGAACCCGTCGGCCCGGCCCCAGACCTACACGTCGTCGGAACTCAAGGCGCAGACGTCCGACACGCAGGGGATGATCCGGGCCGACCTGGACGACGGCTTCTGGGAAAGCGACCACAACTACCACTTCCGCGTCCACCTGCGGGGATACGAGGACGTGACGATGAGCGTCTCGAAGGACCTGTTCCCTCCCATCCTCAGGATCGAGATGAGGCGCCTGGAGCCGGAGCCGGGACCGTCGCCCAAGGCGGCGGGGCAGGCCGCGCGCCCGAGGTAGCGCGGTCCTCCCCTGGCGGGCGCCCGCACCCGTAGGCGGCTTGGCCGCGCCCCCGGGCCCTGACCGGCACGGTGCGCCCCGAAAGGGGGGGGCGCTACGCGCCGGGCCCAGGCCCGCGCTCCCGCTGCGCGAGGATCCGGCTTGTCCATTTGCGGTGGGGGCCGGAGAGCGTGACCCTGCCCAGGTCGCCCAGGCGGACCCAGACGAGGCCCTTGCGGCGCGCGGGGCCCCCCACGGCCGCGGCGTGGGCCGACTCCGAGATCCGGAAGCGGGTCATGCCGCGGTTCAAGGTCCCGACCAGGGAACCCCCGGCCGCCGCGGCGGGATCGAGGCCCGCCTGCTCGGCGGTCGGCAGCTCATGGAGGCCCGCCAGCCGGCGCGAGCCGGGCGGGTTGCGGTACAGGAGCAGCGCCCCGTTCCTCTCGCACCAGACGCGGACGACGAAGCGGCGCTCGGTGCGCTTCGGCGCGAGGCGGGGGTAGGCCTCCGGGTCGCCCGCGCGGGCGGCCGCGCAGAATCCCCGCACCGGGCAGCCGCCGCAGCGCGGGCCGCGCCGCAGGCACACCGTGGCCCCGAGCTCCATCATCGCCTGGTTGTGGTCGCCGGGCGCCGCCGGGTTCACGAGCTCCTCTGCCAGCGTCGCAAACGCCCTCGACGCCGACGCGCTGTCCCGGTGGGGGCTCGCGTCGCGGGTCAGGCGGGCGAGGATGCGCACCACGTTCCCGTCGACGCACGCGCGCGGCTCGCCGAACGCGATGCTGGCGACGGCGGCCGCGGTGTAGGGGCCCACCCCCGGGAGCTCGCGCCACTCCGCGGCCAGCCGGGGCAGCGGCCGGCCCGCGAGCTGCCGGGCCAGCCGGTGGAGGTTCCGCGCCCGGGAATAGTACCCCAGGCCCTCCCAGAGCCGGAGCACCGCGGCCTCGGGGGCCGCGGCCAGCGCGGCGAAGCCGGGAAGCGCCTCCATCCAGCGCGCGAAGTAGGGGAGCACCGTCGCCACCTGGGTCTGCTGGAGCATGAATTCGCTGACGACGGTCGCGTAGGGCGACGGGCGCTCGCGCCACGGCAGGCGCCGCCGGCTCGCCCGGTACCAGGCCAGGAGCGCCGCCCGGAAGGCCGCGCGCCGGGCCACGAGCGCGCGCGGGCCGGAAGATTTGCGTGTCATTGGCGGCAAATTTGTGACTATGGGTCCCTCATGCCCAAGCGCGGCCGCGACGACGAGGAAAAACCCAAGAAGCTGAGCACGTACACGCTCAAGCTCGACGACGGGCAGATGGAGCGCGTCCGCGCGATCCTCTCCGGGCGGGGTTGGGAGGCGTTCGACGTCGCCTACGCCCGGTTCGCGTTCCGGGGGCGCGACTGCAACGTGACCGCCTACGAGAGCGGCAAGCTGGTGGTCGCCGGCAAGGGGACGGAGGAGTTCGTGACGATGACGCTCGAGCCCGAGGTCACGAAGGCCCCGAGGCTCGGCTACGACCCGGTGCTCCATCCCGACTGGTTCGAGCTCCACGCGGGCCTGGACGAGAGCGGCAAGGGCGACCTGTTCGGCCCCGTCGTCGCGGCCACGGTCATCGCGGACCGGTCGGCCATCGAGGGCTGGATCCAGGCGGGGGTCAAGGACTCCAAGAAGATCGCCGACACCCAGATCGTGAAACTGGACAAGCTGATCCGCGGGACGCACGGGGTCGCGGTGGCGACCTGCCTGTGCGGGATGGCGAAGTACAACACGATCATGGCGCGGCCGCACGCGAACCTGAACCGCCTGCTGGCGTGGCAGCACGCCACCGCGCTTGCCCAGGCGCTGACGGTGAAGCAGGCGCCCCGCGGGCTCCTTGACCAGTTCAGCAAGGAGCCCCTCGTCCAGCGCGAGCTCGTGAAGATGGGGATCCGGGACTTCGACCTGCAGATGCGCACGAAGGCGGAGGAGGACCCCGTCGTGGCCGCCGCCTCGGTCGTCGCGCGCGCCGAGTACGTCCGCCAGGTCCACGCGCTTTCGCGGAACTTCGGGGGGCCGCTCCAGAAGGGCGCCGGCGCCCTGGCCAAGGAGCAGGCGGCGCAGATCATCGAGCGGTTCGGCGCCCGCTCGCTCGGCGCCTTCGCGAAGCTCCACTTCAGGACCTGCTACGAGGTCGTCGCCGCGGCGGGCAAGCTGGATGAGCTTCCGCTCCCGAAGCCCAGGGAGAAGGTGGAGTGGGGCCGGTAGGGGCCGCCGCGATTCGCCCGATGCCCAAGCGCCGCCAGCTCCGCAGCTTTGACCTGAAGAAGCTCGAGGGCTTCGAGAGCCTGATCGGCGTGGACGAGGTCGGCCGCGGGGCGCTCGCCGGGCCGGTCGTCGCGGGGGCGGTCCTCGTCACCCGGGCCTTCCTCGAGGGGCGCTGGGCCGCGGCCAAGGCGGGGCGCGTGAATGACTCGAAGCAGCTGTCGGCCCCCGAGCGGGAGGCCCTGTGGGCCGAGTTCGAGGCGCTCGCGGCGCAGGGGCAGATCCACGCGAACTTCGGCTCGGCGAGCGTGGAGGAGATCGAGCTGCACAACATCCTCGGCGCGACCAAGCTGGCCATGCGCCGCGCCCTGGAGGGCATCTACCCGGCGGCCGCCTTCCGCCGCAGCGAGGAGCCCGACCTCTTCTCCTCGCTCGAGGAGCGGGAGGCGTTCGTCCCCCCGGTCTCCTGCCGCATCCTCGTGGACGGGCTCCCGCTCAAGGGCTTCCCGTACCCGCACACGGCCATCGTGAGCGGCGACGCCAAGTCCCTCTGCGTGGCCATGGGTTCCATCATCGCCAAGGTGGCCCGGGACCGGATGATGGCCGAGCTCGACCTCGCCTACCCGGGCTACGGCTTCGCCCGGCACAAGGGCTACGGCACCGACGACCACCGGGAGGCCGTCGTGCGCCTCGGGCGCTGCCCCATCCACCGGGAGATGTTCCTGCGCAAGCTGCTCGCGCAGCGGGAGGACCCCAACCAGATGGATTTCCTTCCCGGCCGTTGACCCGTGGGCTCGCCACGGGCACAACGCTCGCAGATGCCTGCAAAGAAACACAGCTCGCTCGAGCGGGTGATGGGGCGCCTGGACACGCTCGATCCCGTCAACATGGCCAACCTGGTCCAGCGCCTCGCCCGCGAGCGGGCCCTCTTCGAGCAGATCTTCCGCACGCTCCAGGAGGGGGTCCTCGTCATCGACTCCGCGGGGACGATCGAGTACGCGAACGAGGCGGCGCACCGGCTGATCGGGCTGTCCGGCGACGTGCTCGCCGGCAAGACGCTCTGGCGCCTGATCCCGGGGCTGCGCCCGACGCTGGACGACGACGCGGGGGCCGCGTCCCACGTGGTCTCGAGGGAGTTCGAGCTCTCGTACCCGGAGCCGCGCACGGTGCGCCTCTACATGGTGCCCTTCCGCGACGGGGAGGCCGGCGCCGAGCGCCGCCACGCGGTCATCCTCGCCGACGTCACCCTCGACCGCCAGACGACGGAGCAGCGCATCGAGGACGAGCGGACGTCCTCCATCCTGCTCCTCGCCGCGGGCGTCGCCCACGAGCTCGGCAACCCGATCAACTCGCTGACGATCCACCTGCAGCTGATGGCGCGCAAGCTGAAGAAGCTCGGCTCCTCCCCCGAGGCCGAGTCGGTCGCGGAGTCGGTCGGGGTGTGCCGCGAGGAGGTCGCCCGCCTGGACGGGATCATCACGCACTTCCTTGAGGCGATCCGGCCGAGCCCCCCGGACCTGGCCGAGACCAACCTGGCGGAGGTGCTCGCCGAGGTCCTCAGGTTCCAGAAGCGCGAGTTCGCCGACCGCGGCGTCGCGGTCGAGGCGGAGACGCCCGAGTCGCTGCCGAGCGTCATGGCGGACCGCAACCAGCTCAAGCAGGTGTTCTTCAACATCACGAAGAACGCCATGGAGGCGATGCAGCCCGGCGGCAGGCTCAAGATCAAGTCGCGCGCGGACGACGACTCGGTCTACCTCCTCTTCGGCGACAGCGGCTCCGGGATCCGCCAGGAGGACCTGGTGCGGCTGTTCCAGCCGTACCACACGACGAAGCCGGGCGGGCACGGCCTCGGGCTCATGATCGTCCAGCGGATCATGCGGGCGCACGGCGGCCAGGTCGGGGTCGAGAGCCGGGAGGGCCTGGGGACCGTCGTGACGCTCCAGTTCCCCCGCAAGGACCGGCGGGTGCGGATGCTCGGGGGCGGCTGAGGGGCTACGGGGCCGCGGCGGGGAGCACCTTCACCGGGAACGTGCGGGTCTCCCGCGCCTTGCCGATGCGCAGCGTCACCTTGAACGGCATCTCGTCGGCGCTCACCCCCAGGTGCGACACCATGGGCGTGGGCTCGGCCGACTGGCCGGGGGCGATCGCGAGGGTTTCGGGCTGCACCGCGAAGTTCCCGAGGTCCGAGGAGAAGTCGAGCACCGCCACCGTGAGGGCCTCGGTCCCCGGGTTGGAGAGGATCAGGTGGATCGTCACCGGGGGCAGGGGGCTGCCCATCAGCATCTTGCCGCCGGTGTCCGTGTAGTCCTGGTAGGTCTTGTCCCGGTCCCCCTTGCTCCGCTTCAGGCCGTGCCCGATCCCGCGGCCGAGGGTGACCTTCACGGCCACCCGGCCCGCGAGGAACACGTCGGAGCCCTCCATCGCCACGGGCCTCTCGCCGGAGACGACGGCGTTCGTCAGCTCGTCGTTCGCCCGCTCCATGCAGCCCGCGAGCGCGAGCGCGAGGGCCGCGCCAGCCACCGGCAGGAACAGGGTTAAGCGGCTGTGGGAGGATGGCTTATGGGGCATGGGGGGATGGGTTGGCCCGCGGGGCCGGACCGTGGAAAGGGGGTCGACACCGGGGCCTCAAGATTGTTGCATGCGGCGTGCCCTTGCGCCAATTGAAAAAGCGCATCTTTCCAACCCGACATGCGTCAGGTCGGACATAGTGCGATGCCAAATGAATGGATGAAAGTTCAACGAGCACGCTGGGCGCGCAGGTTCGGCGGGCGCAGCGCGGCGACGAGTCCGCCATGCGGGAGCTCATTGTCGCGTACCAGCGCCGCGTCGCGGGGTTCGTGTACGCCGTCACCGGCAGGAGCGACTCCGTCGAGGACCTGGCGCAGACGGTCTTCATCAAGATGGCCCGCTCCCTCGCCGGCCTCAAGGCGCCCGAGCAGTTCGAGTCCTGGCTCTTCCGCCTCGCGCGCAACACGTGCATCGACCACCTTCGCCGCCAGAAGCTGCGGTGGATCTTCACGCCCTTCGCCCCCGAGCACGAGAACGTCCCCGAGGCGGACGGCGCCGTGGACTCCGAGGAGCTCGACGCCCTGCGCCACGCGCTCGCCCAGCTCAGGCCCAAGGACCGCGCGCTCCTCGCCCTCGTCCAGGAGGGCCGCAGCCACGCGGAGATCGCCGGGACGTTCCGCACGAGCGTCGCGGCCGTGAAGGCCAGGCTCCACCGGGCGCGCGAACAATTGAAACAACACTACCACAGCGATGAAACCTGAAGACATGGCATGGGGGCGCCTGCGCGAGCACGCGGCCTCCCGACTCACCCCCGGCTTCGCCGACCGCGTCCTGCGCGCGGCCCGCCGGGCTCCGTCGCCCCTGTTCGTCGCCCACTTTGCCATGTGCGCCGCCACGGCCGCGCTGTGCCTGGCGGCCGTCGTGCTCTACCGGGCGCAGGCCTCGGTCGACGACGCCAGCACCCTGGCGAGCTGGGGCGAGATCGCCGCGCAGGCGGGGGACCTGGACTAGGCCCATGAGGGACCGCGTACTTGCCGCGCTTCTCACCCTGGCCGTCTTCGCGTGCGGCTTTGGCTCGGGCATGTGGGCGGAGCGCCACCGGCCGATCCCGCGCCCGCCCGGGCCGTTCATGGGGGAGTTCGCCGGCAGGCAGGGCCGGGCGACCCGGACGGCGCCGCCCGTCAACAGGGCCGAGCTGCTGGAGCAGATCGGGCGCCTGCGCCCCGAGATGGACGCCTTCAGGGAGCACGTCACGGACATCTACGCGCAGTTCGACCGCGACATCGACACGGTCCTCACGCCCGACCAGAAGGAGGCCTACGAGAGGAGGTTCCGGTCGCGGCGCGGGTTCGGCGCGCCCCCGGAGATCGCGGACGACGGCAAGCCCCTCTCCGACGACCAGATCGACATGCTCCTGCAGCGGCCCTTCCGCACGCTCGCGTATTTCATCGTGCTGCCCATGACGCTCGAGCGCATGGCGACGGAGCTCAAGCTCGACGAGGCGCAGCGCGACAAGGTGAAGGACCTGCTGCGCGTGCGCCGGGAGAAGTTCATCGAGCTGGTGGACAGCGCCCCGCCGCCGAGCCTGATGCTCAGCCGCCTGGCGCCCCTGGCGCAGCGGCTCGGGGACCCCGGGAAGGCTCAGCCCGGCCCCACCCATTAAAGCGGCCCCCGGGGCACCGCCCGGGCTTGACCGCCCCCGCCAGTCGCTTGGAATGGCCCCATGGCGCCCAGCGTTCTCATCGTCGACGATGAAAAGCATTCCCGCGAGGGGCTGCAGCAGGCGCTTGCCGAGAACTACGACGTGAGCCTGGCCGCGAGCGCCGACGAGGCGTTCAACCTCATGGACGCCCAGCCGTTCGACGTCGTCCTGACGGACCTGCGGATGCCGGGCAAGTCGGGGCTCAAGGTGATCGACCGGGCGCTGGCGCTGCCGAACAAGCCCGCGGTGCTCATGATGACGGCCTACGGCAACATCGACACGGCGGTCGAGGCGATGAGGCGGGGGGCGGTCGACTTCATGACGAAGCCGGTCAACATCGAGCGGCTGGACGTCCTGATCCGCCGGGCGCTCAAGGCGAAGAGCCTCGAGGTCGAGGTCCAGCGGCTCCACGAGCGCCTGGACGAGAAGTTCAGCGTGGACGAGATCGTGGGCGAGTCGCCGCTCCTCAAGGACGTGATCGAGCGGGTGAGGAAGGTGGCGCAGTCCAAGGCCACGGTGCTGATCGAGGGCGAGTCGGGCACGGGCAAGGAGCTGATCGCGCAGGCGATCCACCAGTCGAGCCCGCGCTCCAGGGGCCCGTTCATCGCGGTGCACTGCGCGGCGCTCTCGGAGAGCCTCCTCGAGAGCGAGCTCTTCGGCCACGAGAAGGGCTCGTTCA
The DNA here is from genome assembly GCA_964419075.1 of uncultured Opitutaceae bacterium. Taxonomy (GTDB): domain Bacteria; phylum Verrucomicrobiota; class Verrucomicrobiia; order Opitutales; family Opitutaceae; genus Palsa-1447. The sequence continues at coordinate 20,262 of CAYQOH010000023.1, forward strand.
CGGGCGCGACGGAGCGGCGGATCGGGCGCTTCGAGTCCGCCGACGGCGGGACGCTCTTTCTCGACGAGATCGGCGAGATCTCCGCGTCCATCCAGGTGAAGCTGCTGCGGTTCCTCGAGACCAAGGCGATCGACCGGGTCGGCGGCTCGAAGACGGTCGAGCTCGACGTGCGCCTGGTGACCGCGACCAACCGGAACCTGGAGCAGCTGGTGCGCGAGGGGAAGTTCCGCGACGACC
>CAYQOH010000024.1:0-20319 GCA_964419075.1 uncultured Opitutaceae bacterium
ACGGCGCGCCGCAGGGCCTTGAACCAGCGGATCCGCTGTCCGTACCAGTCCTGTTCGTCCAGCGTGAGCTTCCGGAGGTCGCCCAAGAAGAGCGGCCCTGCGCCCATGGCCGTGGCCAGGCGTTCCTCGATAGGCGCCCTGTCGGCCTGGAGATTGCCGATCAGCATCGACTCGGCAGGAATCGCAAGCGAGCGCAGGTAAAGCAGCGTGCGCGCGGCTCTTGGGCCGGCGTCCCCCGGCAAGGCGTCGTTGACGTTGCTCAGCCAATCCAGGTCCCCGGCCGCGAGCAATCCATAGTCTATCACGTGCTTCTGGCCCCAAAGCTCGAACGTCAGGTCAAGCACCACGTCGGGATGCTCGCGGTAGGCGGCGTCGGTCACGTACTTGATGCCCTCGTAGATGCCATCGAGCGACTCCGCCCACGTCCCGTGGTCGTGGCCCTCGGCATAGCAGCCCGGCGACTCGCCATAGGCGTTGAAGACGGTGGTCAGGTCCAGCTTCACGTACTTCAGGTTGTAGCGGGAGATGAGGTCGTTCAGGCGCCTAGCCGCGACCATCTTGTAGGGCGATGCCAGACACATCACCGCCTGCGACCCGGCCATGGTGCCGGTGAACTTGGCCCGGCCGTCGCGCTCCCTGCAGAGCCATTCCGGGTGCTGCTTGTAGACCTCGGTGTTTGGGCTGACCGCAGCCAGAGGAAACCACAGCCCGAGGCGCATGCCGTGCTTCTCCACGTCGGCCCGGATTTCATCCAGGCCGCTCTCAAAGAGCTTCGTGTTGACCGAGTTGTCGCCGTAGTCGGCCTGCCATCCATCGTCGATCGTGAAGACGTCCATTCCCATGCGGCCGGCCGCGGCGATCAGATCCGTCGTGATTGCCTTGGTGATGTCGCGTTCGAACGGCTCCCAGGTGTTGTAGATCCAGAGCGGCTGATAGTCTGCGCCCTTCTTCATGAGCACCTCGGAGGTGTAGGCGGGCGCCACCCAGCGCGGGTCCGCGAAGCGCCGCCCCTCCACAAAGAACGCAACCGAACTCCTCGCCGTCTCGAAGGTCTCCCCCGGCTCGAGCCGGCGCTCGAACGGGAACTGGTCCGTGTCGTACATCACCTGCACGCCGTCGTTCCAGTTGGAAACCACCTCGGTGCGCTTCAGGTATCCTGGCGCCCCGTTCATCACCAGGAACCCTTCGTGCGACCTCGAGCTCTTCACCGAGATCGCGGGGTCGTCCACGCGCCCCGTATAATAGATCTCCCGCGGCTCAATGCCGTAGAATGCCGAGACTTGGACGTCGCTCGGCGCCGTTGGAGCCAGATTCACGGCCTCGAAAACGAGATGGGTCAGGGCGATGGCCTTGTCGCCCCGATTGCGGATCGCCAGCCATTTCTGCACCACGGGATGCCCGGCATATACCGCGTAGAAGACGGTGACCTCGAGCGGCTTGGACCGGGCGCGCAGGCGGATGGCGAGCAGCCTTCCTTTGGGGGCGATATCGCTCACCGTTGCCTCTTGGAAATCAAACCCTGGGGCCATCGCCTTCCCCTCCTGCAATATTTCCCACTTACTCTCAGCCATCATGCCGGCCAGCCTCGTCTGATCGACCCGAAAGGAGAACTCGTCCCCGGGGCGATTCTGGGTGCTCGCGCGTTCCATGAAATCCGTTCCCGTCACCTTGTGGTGCCAGGAGGTGGTGCACAGCCCCCTGCTTGGATCAAAACTTATGCCGCGTTCGACCAGATCATTGCCAATCGACCACCTCCTCCCATCCGCAGAAGCCTGCACATAGACGCCGTCCGACCCCTGGCCAATTGCGGCCTGCGCGAGGAAGGCAAACAGGACGCCGTTGAACATTGCTTTCATGGGCGGGGAGAGGGTGCGGTCGCCGAGAATCGAATCCGGTGCCCACCCTTTTCGCAACAACCGTTCCCGTCAATAAGGTCCGACTTTGAGAGGGATGCTCGTTCTTGCTCGGGTTGCAACATGCGGCTCAAGGTTGCAACGAGCGGCTCCAATGCGTCCCCAGGGACTGAGCCCCATAGACATCCTAAAAGTCGCCAGTGTGGGCGATGAGGCCGTATTCCTCGGCGTGGTCTAGGGTCCAATAGAACCCGCGGCGGTTGGCGTGAGCGTCGGGGACGTGCAGGAGCCTCATTTGCGAGGCCCCCTCTTGTAGCCCGCTGAAGCCGGGGTGCAGAGTCAAAGCCAACCGATAATCAGGCCAAACTACTTCGGTCGCTTATCGGATGCGTGTTCGAATCCGTTTTCCCTGTAAGCGCCCATAAACCCGCCGTTCGAAAACCTGTGCCTGAGGATTCGGGGGGACGCGTTGGAGTGCGCAAGGTTCACCGAGCGAGGACAACGCCCGCCGCGTGACAAGGACTCCTTATGCGCTCGGGGTGACGGCCTTCACCTTTGGCGGATTGCGCAGCCCGGCTTGCGCAGGGACTGGGTTTCGGGTGCGATAGGGATCTCCGAGCCCTCATGACTGAGTTCGCACATCGGGGCCTTCTTGCAACCTTGCCATCCAAGCACCTGGCAGACTGCGACCTGATTGACCGCATCCCCCACGCCACATCCGGGGAAGCCCGGGGGATCTGCGGCCCCGTGATTCCCCATGGTCGAATCGCCATCCGCGTTTCGGCGACACGCGGCAAGGCGCTCCCTGATGAAAGGTGAAGCCCTGGGTCAACACGCGTTGCGCATACGTAAAAGCAAGTATTCACGCGCGTTGCTGCACGAAGGCACCTGGTGGAGGAGTGGACCCTATCAACGCATCATGCACCTGACCTACAGGCTGCGACCCGCCGCACTCGCCCTGGCTCTGACCGCCTTCGGTCTCGGCGTTCCAAGAACAACCTTCGCCGATACAACGGCTCAGGGCCCGCAACAGCCGCCCCTTCACCCCACCCTGATCACGACCGAGTACAAGGGCAAGGTGTGCACGGTGATGAACGCCAAGGCCGAATTCCCGGTGGTCGACTTGGAGGGAAGCCCCAAGCCGCTTTACGGCAAGCAGAGCTACCAGCCCATGCGCGCCGTGGGTTTCTCCCCGGGCTTTGTCCGCTTCAAGAACCAACATGCAAGCTCGAGGACGATCAACAACAGCGTTCGGTTGTTCGGAACCTCATGGTCGGGCACCTATGAGGAAGTCCCAGCCGGGCAACTATCATCTGAAGGCAGCTACCATTGCACACTCATCGCCTCGGAGGGCCACTCGGATACCTACATTGCCGTCATCTTCTACCGCCTGGATCCGTCCGGGACTCCCGACCTGAGGTCCGCCGCGATCGCCTTCCGCGAGATTGGAGACCTGCAGGCCAACGTTGAGAAGGATGTCACCATCAACTGCGCCTATGTGGCTCCCCCCGGGAAGAGGTACTTCCACTTTCCCCTGGTGTTTGCCAAGGGCCGGGAGATCCGTACCGACCAGAGCGAGAAGATCGCCTTGTTCTTCCGAAAGCAGGAAATGGAGGCACACCGCTCCATCCTGAAGGAGTACAGGAAGCAATTCGCCACCGCCGACAAGCCTCCGGTACCCTACCTTCGGATACCTCCCGTTGTTCCGAGCGGTGTGAATGCCGGCTCTATTCCAAGCACCGTCAAAGCCAGTTTTACAGTAACAGAAGACGGGGAGGTGGATGGAATCACTTTGGACCAGGCCCTGGACCCCCAGGTGTCGCGTGAACTGCGCCGGGCCCTTGGCGGGTGGCTATTCCTGCCGTGCTTGAGGAAAGGCTATCCGGTGAGCGTTCCCGTGGAAACGTCCCTTTCGTTCGGGGCAACGCCAGGTTGAAAAACGAGCGAATTCGCTCCTAAAGCGACGTTCGCGAAAGGTTGAGTCAGGAGCGCCACGCTCATCCATTCAGTGATCCGAATAGGCACCCTCCCCGGGGATTCCTAACCGGGTCTCGGCGTCGGACTTGGCCTCGGGGTAGGCGTCGGTGCCCGCGAGGGCGTCGGTGTCGGCGTTACGCCCGGAGTGGGACTCGGCGCCGTGGTCGGACTTGGCCTTGGCGTTGGAGTGGCCACCCGCGTGGGCGCCGGCGTCGGGGTTATTCCCGGAGTCGGACTCGGCGCCGCGGTCGGACTTGGCCTTGGGGTCGGAGTCGGCGCACGCGTCGGCGTTGACGTTGGTGTCGGCGACGGCGTCGGGCTCGGGGTCGGTGTAGCTGTGGGCGTTGGGGTCGGTGTGGGAATAGGCGTCGGCCCGCCAATTGCCGCCATAGCAGTAGCGGTTGCTCCACCCATCCAGGTCTCGGCGAATCCGCCCAGCTGATTCCCAGAGAAATCGTATTCCACGATGTAATTGGCACCCGAGACAGCTACCTCGCGGCCGCGGGTTCCAAAGATACCCAATCCGCCAACACCTAGGGCGTTGGCGTCGGGGCCGGCCTCGGCCTCGGCGTCGGCGTGGGCGCCCGCGTCGGTGTCGGTGTCGGCGTGGCAGACGGGGACGGACTCGGCCTTGGGGTCGGGCTCAGCCTCGGGGTCGGCGTCGGTGCCCGAGTAGGCGTTGGCGAGGGGCTGATCGAGGGGGTCGGGCTCGGCCTCGGAGTTGGACTCGGCCTCGGGGTCGGCGTGGACACGCGTGTCGGGGTCGGAGACGGCAGGGGCGTTGGGGTCGGCGCCTCGTTGACCGTCACGGGTTGCGACTGCCCGGTAATCGATGACGTGACCGTGTCCGCCACTGAGATCGTCTGGGACCCCGGCGTAATGAGAGTGACCGAGAAGGACGCTGAGCCGTTGAGCAGAAGGCTGTCGGGAGGCAAGACGGCGGATCCGTCGGAGCTCGTGAAATGGACCGTGCCCGCATACCCGGTCGCCGGATTGTTGAAGGCATCGAGCGCGGTCACCGTCACATCGACAGGCGATCCAACCGTTGCCGATGGCTGCACGCTCACGATGAACTGGTCTGCGGCGCCTGGCACGACGACTGCCAGGCCCATCCCGTAATGAACGTTTGGCACCGTGATGAGGGGACCCGAGCCGACGAGCTGGCCGTCCAGGGTGAATTTCCAGACATTGCCGTCATAATAATCCCCGACGTAGAGGTTCGTATCGGTTGTCGCGAGCGTGTAGGGGAGGTTGGTGCTCAGCGATGTGATGAAGGTTGGGTTCGCGGAGACCTGGTTCCCTTCCCCATCGTAGGTGTAGGCGGCCACGGAGCCGTACGATGGGTTCGCGCTTGCCACGTAGAGGACGTTGCCGGAAACAGCTAGCCCCGACGCATACCCGATGTTGAACGAACTGATCTGTTGGCCTGTCGAATCGAACTCGTACACCGTGGCTGACGCGCTGACGAACACGTACGGGCCCATGGTTGCGACTCCTGTGATTCCGTAGCCCACATAGATGAAGTTCGAGCGCCCGACAAGAGAGCCGCCCTGGGTGAACTCTCCCACATAGCCGGAGCCCGCAAATGCCGAATTGAGCACGAGCAGGTTCGGGCCCAGGAGCGCAAGGGCCGCCGGCTTGTCCAGGTATTGCTGCGACGCATTGTAGCCAAGGAGAGAGTAGGTGACTGCGGCCCCGTCGAGCGTGAATTCGCTTATCGAGTTTCCATAGCTGTCCGCGACAAAGAGGTTGTTGCCCGACACCACCATTCCTGTCGGGGCGTTTATGCCCGATTGGAATGTCCCGATTTCCGCGCCGTTGAGATCGTATTCAAAGATCTTGCTGTTCCCGTCCGAGACAAAGATCTGGCCGTCGGCACGCGGCAGAATGAACGCAAACCCCAGGGCGGCTGCTAGGCTGGCAGTTATAAAGGGAACCTTGCATAGCGGTGTCTTCATCGTGGATTTTTCCCTATTGGTTTCCTGGTTAACCCAGCTGCGGCATATCGTCGGGGCCGCATGACAAGTGGCTGGCTGGGGCGCCCGCTACTGCTGCCTGTGGAGGCAACGGACAGAAGACGACGTTTTGTAGCGCCCGAAAAGGCATCGTGTTTGCGAAGCTGGAGTAATCGGTCTGGCGACCGCACTGAATCGCCAATCGTGTATTTGGTCCGCCCAATGGGATGCAGCAACCTTATAAATGTCATTAGACCGCTTCATGAAGCCCCCCGCGACCGTTAACGACCTTTGGCCATGCGCTTGCGCAGGAGGGTATTGGGCCCGGCAACCATAGGGGAAGGTTCATCCGGCGGAAATAGATCAACCGGAATGGCGCTCTTCCTAATCCCCCGCGTCAAGCCGAAGAGCCGCGGGCCCGGAACCTTCATCAGGCCTCGCCGCGTCGGCTCAGCTGGTGCGGTCGCCGAGAATCGAACTCGGGATACCTGCTTGGAAGGCAGGAGTTTTACCCCTAAACTACGACCGCGCATCTGCGGACGGGAATGCTTCCGCCCTCCGCAGGAACCGTCAAGCCTCGGCTGGCCTACTGGGCCAACACGGCCGGAAGCTGATAGGCCTCCACCAGGGCGACCCCGGTCGTACCCCCCACCCCCGACACGACCGCCGTGTAGGAGCCGGGCTCGAGCGTGAGCACGACGGCGCAGTCGGCGCTCCCGGAAGTCAGCGCGAACGCGCCCGCCTGGGCGGTCGCCGTCACGACCGCCGAAGGGTTGGGGCCATTCGACCAGCCGGTATTGGTGGCGACCGTCTTCCCCGACGAATCCGTCACGCTGAGCGACGGCTTCGCGAGCGCCCCGGCCACGCCGAACTGCGTCAACGCGGGCCCGACGGCGCGGATCAGCACGTCCATCGAATGGCCGCCCGTGACGACGATCCCGGCTATCTCAACGTTGGATCCGGTGCCGACGTAGGCCCGTGTCGAGATATTCATGAGCTGCGCGCCCGAGCTGCTCACCTCGTAGATCTCGGCCAGCGCGACTCCCGGCGCGTGGTCCGCTCCCGTGGCGGGGGACGTCGCCGACACCTCCGCCGTGTAGCTGCCCGGAGCGAGGCTGACCAGCAGCGCGTTGTCAGCGCTCCTGTAATCCAGCGGAAAGGCGCCGGTGGCCGTCTCGGCCGACACGAGTTGAGCGAAGTTCGCGTTCGCGACCCAGCCGAGATCGTTGAGGGCGATCTGCGCACCGCTGGAGTCGAAGAGGGTCAGCACGGGATCGATCAGCACACCGTTCACGCCGTATTGCGCAAGCGAGGGGCCGATCCCGCGGATGAGCACCTGGTCAGTGGATCCCGGCGGCCCGACAACCACAAATCCGGCGATCTCCACGCTCGAGCCGGTCCCGACAAAGGCGCGGCTTGAGATATTGACCAGCCTTGGCTGCAGCACGGCGGCGACCGGCAACACGCCCGGGCTTGAGAGCGCGCAGGAGTTCGAGGTCACGCTGCCGACGCTGTTTGAGACCATGACGGCATAGCCTCCGAGGCTGGTCGCCTGGACATTTGTCACCGTCAGGCTCGGGTTTGTCGCGCCGCGGATGTTCGTGCCATCGAACTGCCACTGGTAATTGGGCGTGGGCACGCCGGACGCCTGCACGGTGAACGTGGCCGAGGCCCCAAGCGCAACGGACTGCGGAGCCGGCTGGACGGCAATTGTCGGCGCCGCGTTGGCGGCGGCGTAGCGTTCTCTGATCGTGTTGTTGAAGGAATCCGCGACAAACAGGTCCCCGGCGGAATCCACGGCGATGCCCACCGAGCCGTTGAACAGGGCGCCGGCCCCCAGCCCGTCGGCAGAGCCCGTCATCCCGTCCTTGCCCGCCAATGTCGTGACGACGCCGGCGCTCGTGATCTTGCGGATCGTGTTGTCAGCCACCGTGACGTACAGGTTGTCGTTGCCATCGACCGCGATCCCCTCGGGCGCATAGAAGAGCGCGGATAAGCCCGTTCCATCGGCGTAGCCGAAGGTTCCCGGAGAGCCCGCGATCGTGGTGACGACCCCGGCGCTCGTGATCTTGCGAATGGTGAAGTCGCCGTCGTCCGTCGCAAAGATGTTTCCTTCGCCGTCCACGGCGATCCCGATGACCCCGCCGAACCTGGCGGCCGCCCCCGTTCCGTCGGCAATGCCGCTGAGCTTGGGGTTTCCCGCCATCGTGCTGACGCTGCCCCCATCCAGGGTGATCTTCCGGATGGTGAAGCCGTCGGCGACGTACAGGTGTCCGCTGGTGTCGGCGCCGATGCCCTGGGGGACCCTGAAGCCGGCCTGACTGCCCACTCCGTCCACGGTGCCCGGGCCGGCCCCCCCGCCGGCGACGGGCGTGACGGCCCCGGCGCTCGAAATCTTCCATATCGCGAGGTACCCCGGGTCGGATACGTACACGTTTCCCGCGCTGTCAACCGCAAGGCCGAAGGGCAAAAACGTCGCGCCCTGACCGAGGCTGAAATTCGCCGCGGCGGCGATGGCCGCTCCGTCGACAAACGTCGTGACCACTCCGGCGCTCGAGATCTTCCGGATCTCATGATTGAGGCTGTCCGCAACGTAGAGGTTCCCGCTCCCATCCAGAGCCACGCCCTCGGGCTGCGCGAAAAGCGCCGACGTTCCCGTCCCGTTGATGTTTCCCTCGACGCCTGCCTTCCCCGAAAGCGTCGTGAACGTGTAGGGCGTGGCGTAATCGGCCTGCGCCCGAAGGCCGATCGCCATGGCGAAGGCGGCTGCGAAAAGGAGCGCGGAGCGCGCCCACGGCGCCCGACGGGGAATGCGCGCGGAACGATTCACGGAACATTTTCGGGAGCATGTCGTCATGCAGGACGACCCGACGAATTGCTCGATCAGAGGCAATGGCGATGCAGTCATGGTTGTGGGGGGATGGGAATCTCGAGGAGGTTCGTCGAAAGATGGACCCGCGCGGGGATCGGGGAGCTCCTTAAACGAAACGGGGCCCCGGGAACTCAAACGGTGCCCGAACCCGGGGGCCGATTCGCGCGGCAGTCGGGCGGCCAGGCTTTGCCAAAGGGGGAAAGGGGGCATGACCAAGCTTCTTCCGCTTATCTTTTTCGCATGGGCCGTGCCACCGCGTTCCAAGATAGCATAAAGATTTATGGACCATCCATTAACAATACTTCGCGGGCCGCGGCGCCCCAGGGCGCCCCGCTCCAAGATGGTTGCCCGCAACCGGGACCGGTGCCCGCGGGCTCCCTGCGTTGGCTGCAGCTCGCCAATCGATTCGGGCGCAAAGACGCATCGGCCCCGGGCCGCCCCGCAGCCGGACATCTCCCACCGCCCTCAGTGTTTCCGATTGGGTTTGCCGGTCAAAGCGAGCGGACCCATCAATGGGACTTTCCGCACATGAGCCACGTTCCCGCCCCCGACCGCTACTCCAATCCCGCTCTCTACCGGCGCTGCGGCCGGAGCGGCCTCAAGCTCCCGCTCCTTTCGCTCGGCCTCTGGCACAACTTCGGCGGTGTCGATGATTTCAAGAACAGCCGGGCGCTTATCCTGAGGGCATTCGACAAGGGGATCACCCATTTCGACCTGGCCAACAACTACGGCCCTCCCCCGGGCTCGGCCGAGACCACGTTCGGCGCCGTGCTGCGGGACGACCTGGCCGCGCATCGTGACGAGCTCATCGTCTCGACCAAGGCGGGCTACGACATGTGGCCGGGGCCCTACGGCGAATGGGGTTCCCGCAAGTACCTCCTCGCGAGCCTCGACCAGAGCCTGAAGCGGCTCGGCCTCGACTACGTGGATATCTTCTACAGCCACAGGCCCGACCCCGATACGCCGCTCGAGGAGACCATGGGCGCCCTCGCCGACGCCGTCCGCTCGGGCCGGGCCCTCTACGCGGGCCTCTCCAACTACGATGCGGCGCACACCGAGCGCGCGGCGAAGCTGCTCAGGGACATCGGGACCCCGTGCCTCATCCACCAGCCGAAGTACAACATGTTCGACCGGGGGCCCGAGCGGGGTCTGTTCGACGTGCTCGCGCGCGAGGGCGTGGGCGGCATCGCCTTCACCCCGCTGGCACAGGGGATGCTCACGGGCCGCTACCTGAACGGGATTCCCGCGGACTCCAGGGCCGGCCACGACCCGCGGTTCCTCAAGCCCTCGAGCATCACGGCCGAGAAGCTCGAGCGGATCCGCAAGCTGGACGCCCTCGCCAAAGACCGCGGCCAGTCGCTCGCCCAGATGGCGCTCGCCTGGGTCCTGAGGCAGCCCGCGATCACATCCGCGCTCATTGGCGCCAGCAAGACGTCGCAGATCGACGAGAACCTTGGCGCGCTCGGCAACCTGGCGTTCAGCGCCGAGGAGCTGAGGACGATCGAGGGCGCCCTGTCCTGACCGGCCCGCGGGACCGTTGAACATCGTCCTCTTCGAGCCCGGGGAGATCGGCCTGCCCCTCCCGCGCACGGACGCGCGCGCGCTCCACATCCTGGAGGTGCTCAGGCGCGGGGAAGGCGACCGTTTCGACGCCGGGATCGTGAACGGAGCGCGCGGCAAGGGCGCGGTCACCCGGGTCGACCCCGACGCGCTGCATTTCCGATTCGAACCCGTGTCGGATCCGCCGCCGGCGGACCCGATCCACCTCGTCCTCGCGCTCCCCAGGCCGCAGACGGCCCGGAAGATTATGAACGAGGCGACGTCCCTCGGCGTGGCCTCGATCCGGTTCTTCCCCTCCGAGAAGGGGGAACCTGGCTACGCCGCAAGCACGCTCTGGAGGACCGGCGAGTGGCGCAGGCATCTCCTCGAAGGCGCCTGCCAGGCGTTCGACACGCGCCTGCCGGAGGTCCGGCACGATCTGAGCCTCGGCGCGGCCCTGGAATCCCTTCCCGCGGGGTGCACACGGATCGCGCTCGACAACTACGAGGCCTCAGCCCGGATGGTCCCCGCGCTCGCGGCGTACCCCCTGGTGATCGCTTTCGGCCCGGAGCGCGGGTGGTCTCCCGCCGAGCGCTCGGTCCTGCGGACCGCCGGATTCGTCCTCGCGCACCTCGGCGAAAGGGTCCTCAGGACCGAGACGGCGGTCGTCGCCGCGATTGCCCTGGCGAAGGCGCGCGCCTGAGTCAGGCCAGGCGGGTGAAGAAGCCGGCGCTCGGCTGCCGCACCCCGCGCCCCAGGCGCCTGAGGCACGACCAGCCCCTGGGTGCAAGGGTTACCTCGCCCGGGGTCTCGAACACGACAAGGCCGCCCCAGTCGGCGGCCAGGGTCCCTTCCAGCTTCGCGAACAGGACCGGCGCGATCTCGCCGATCATCTCGTACGGCGGATCCACAAAGACCAAGTCCGGCGGGGCTCCGATCCCCGCGGGAAGCGAGAGCGCGTCGGCCTCGACGGCGAGAAGCTCGTCTCCCCCCTTCCCGAGGCTGCGGCAGACGGCGGCGAGGTTCCGGCGGAGGCAGGCGCAGGCCTTGGCATTGCGCTCGACGAACGTCCCGCCGCTGGCGCCGCGGCTGAACGCCTCAAGGCCGTAGGCTCCGCTGCCCGCAAAAAGGTCCACGAACCGCGCGCCCGAGACCCTGGCGCCCAGGCTGGAGAACACGGCCTGCCTCAGGCCGTCGGTCGCCGGACGGACGGTGTCGCCCTTCGGGACCAACAGCTCGATGCCGCGGGCCGCCCCCCCGCTTATGCGCACGCCGCCCTCCCCCCGCCGCCCTCCGGCGCCAGGCATTTGGTCGACATCGCGGGTGGTCCGATCACAAAGGCTGGGCTCATGACATTGCCGCGGTCCGACCACTTCAACGGGAAAACGTTCTTCAACCCGGGCCAGGCGTCCGACCGCGGGATGCTCGACCTGCTGAAGTGGAAGATGACCAGCCGCCCGGCGCCGTGGCCGGATCGGGTCGAGGTCGCGCGCCAGCCGCTGCCGCCGCGTCCCGCCTCGGACGGGATCGCTGCGACCTGGGTCGGACAGTCAACCTTCGTCCTGCAGAGCTCCGCGGCCACGATTCTTACCGACCCCGTCTTCTCCGAGCGGGCCGGCCCCGTGTCGTGGCTCGGGCCCCGCAGGGTCGCCCCCCCCGGTGTCGACTTCGACGCCGTTCCCAGGGTGGACCTGGTGCTCCTCTCCCACGACCACTATGACCACTGCGACCTGCCCACGCTCGGGCGGCTGGCCCGGAGGGACGACCCGCTGGTCGTGGCACCGCTCGGGCACCGTTCGCTCCTTGCCCGCGCGGGTGTGCGCCGGATCGCCGAGCTCGACTGGTGGGGCTCCCACGCCTGGCGCCCGGGCGCCGAAATCACCCTCGTGCCCGCCCTCCACTGGAGCCGGCGCAGGCCCTTTGGGACGAACCGGCGGCTCTGGGGCGGATTCATGGTGAGGATCGGGGGGCGCCTCGTCTATTTCGCGGGGGACTCCGGCTACCGGGGCGGGTTCTTCGCGGAGATCGGGCGCCGGTGCGGCGCCCCCGACCTCGCGCTGATTCCCGTCGGGGCCTACGCTCCCCGGTGGTTCATGAGCGACGCGCACATGGATCCCGATGAGGCCCTCCGCGTTCACGTGGATGTCGGCGCCCGCCGAAGCCTCGCGATGCACTGGGGCACCTTTCAGCTGACGGACGAGGCCCGGGAGGAGCCGATTCAGAGGCTCGAGACGGCAGGAGGGAGCGCGGCCGGCTTCGACGCCCTGCAGATAGGCGACAGCGCCTTCGTCTAGGCCGCCCGCCCGCAAGAAGTTCCGAGGGCGGGAACATAGGCACGGCCCGGGGTGTCGAAGGTCAATCTATTCCCCTGTAAATGTTTGCAGATCTTACAAACATGGCCAATGTATGCTTGAGCCTCCCTGACCCGAGGACCAAGCAATCATGAGATTCGCCAGGCTCACCGTTTCACTCGGCCTGATGGCCGCCGCCATTGCATGCCGGGCGGATGCGTGGGAGCTGAACGCCTGGCCGGTCCTGGTGCTCCAGAAGGCCCCCTCGGGTGAAACCCAGTCGTGGACGGGCGCGGGCCCCCTGCTCTTCTCGGGACCGGCGCCCGCACCGGACGCCGGGACCGCTAGCGGGCTGAGGCCCCTCTACGTGCGCGTCACCTCGGACGACAGCGTGAAGACCGACATCCTCTACCCGCTGTTCTACCTGAGAAGGTACCCCGAGTCCTACCGGTGGTCCGTGCTCCAGTTGGTCAACGGCCGCGTGGAGATCGCCTCGGACGAGACGGGCAAGACCGCGGAGCACAAGTTCGACGTCTGGCCGTTCTACTTCTCGCTTGTGACGGCGGACCCGCAGAACAGCTACCACGCGGTCATGCCGCTGTACGGCACCGTCAAGTACCGGCTGGGCTACACCCGCCTGTCCTGGGTGCTGTTCCCCCTCTTCCTCGAATCCACGAGGAAGGGCACCGACACCACGTACACGCCCTGGCCCTTCGTGAGGACGATGCGGGGGGAGCGCAACGGGTTCGCGGTCTGGCCGCTCTTCGGAGGGTCCAAGGGCCCGGGACCGGCGCGCAACTTCTACCTTATCTGGCCCCTCATCTGGAGCAACGTCACCGCGCCGGATCCGGACGCCCCCTCGGGCACCGCGCCCGGCACCGAGTTTGGCGTCCTCCCGCTCTACACGCGCGAGAAGGCCCCGGGGATGATCAGCGAGAACTACCTCTGGCCGTTCTTCGGCTACACCGAGCGCACGCTCCCGTACCGCTACAGCGAGCGGCGGTACTTCTGGCCGTTCTTCGTGCAGGGTCACGGCGACGACCGCGTCGTGGACCGCTGGGGACCCCTCTACACCTACTCGAACTCCAAGGGCTCCGACTCCCGGTGGATCGTCTGGCCCCTCTGGCACCGGCAGACCTGGGTCGACGCCGACATCCTCCAGTCAAAGACCCAGTTCTTCTACTTCCTCTACTGGTCCCTCAACCAGACGAGCGTCTCGCGCCCTTCACTGGCGCCGGCCTACAAGCGCCACGTGTGGCCGCTGGTCAGCATCTGGGACAACGGGGCCGGCAGCCGGCAGGTCCAGGCCCCGAGCCCCTTCGAGGTCTTCTTCCCGGACAACCCTGACGTCCGGGAGACCTGGACGCCCCTGGCCGCGATCTACCGCTACGACCGAAAGCCCACCGGCGAGACGCGCAGCTCGCTTCTCTGGAACGCGGTGACCTGGAGGCGCAGCGCCTCCAAGGGCCTCGAGGAATTCCACCTGGGACCCCTCCTCGGCATGCGCCGCGCCCCCTCGGGCGCGGCCTGGACCATCTTAGGATTCGATTTGAGCGCAAAACTGGGTAAGGATAAGGAGCCAAGCCGTTAAAATGAAGCAGTTGAACATAGTCCTCCAGGGCGTCGGAAGCACCGTGCAGCTCTTCTTCCGCTCGCTGTCCTATGCGGGGACATTGCCCCGACAGTGGCCGCGCTTCATCGAGCAGTGCTACTTGATCGGCTACACGACGCTCCCGATCGTCGCCATCCTGAGCTTCTTCATCGGCACGGTCCTTGCGCTCGAGGCGGGCTATTCGATGTCGGATTTTGGCGCCAAGGAGTACATTGGGAGCCTCGTGGGCCTGTCGATGGCGCGCGAGCTCGGGCCCATGATGACCGCCGTGCTCCTCGCCGGGCGCGTCGGCTCGGCAATTACGGCGGAGCTCGCCTCGATGAAGGTGTACCAGGAGATCGACGCCCTGACGATCATGAACATCCCGGCGGCGAAGATCCTCGTCCTGCCGAGGCTGGCCGCGGTGCTGGTCATGATGCCGGTCCTGACCGTGATCTCCAACATCGTGGGCTGGTTTGGAGGATCCGTCGTGGCCCGCTATGTGAGCAGCCTGGGGATCAGCCCTGAGGCGTATTTCGCGGCACTGCGGCATTTCACGAAATTCAAGGACGTGATGAACGGCGTGGAGAAGGCCGAGGTGTTCGGCTTCGTCGTGGTGCTCGTGTGCTGCAACATCGGCCTGAACACCAAGGGGGGCCCCCGCGAGATCGGGGCCGCCGTCACGCGCGCGGTCGTCACCTCGCTCATCCTTATCCTCGTCCTCGACTACTTTGTCACGAAAGTGCTCACCTGAGCACCGGCGCATCCCAAATCAATGGACTCCCCCTGCAGCAAGACCCGCAATCCCTTCACAGGCGCCGAGGCCAACGCCGTCGGCGTCAAGGCCGAGGCCGTGTGCAAGAGCTACGCGGGCGTCGAGGTGCTCAAGAATGTCACGTTCGAAGTCCAGCCGGGCGAGATTTTCGTCCTCATGGGGCCCAGCGGCTCGGGCAAGAGCGTGCTCCTGCGCCATATCGCCGGCCTTGAGATTCCGACCTCGGGCACCGTCTCGATCGACGGCCTGGATCCCTCGCTCGAGGAGACCCGCGACCGCGACCGCATCGCCCTCGTCTTCCAGGACGGCGCCCTCTTCAATTCGCTCAGCGTCTACGACAACCTGGCGCTCTACCCGCGCGAGCACCGCTCCGGCGACGAGAAGGCCATTCGGGAGCGGGTCCTGCACTCGCTCAGGATCCTCTCGGTCGAGGACTCGGTGAACAAGTTCCCCTCGGAGCTCTCGGGCGGCATGAAGAAGCGCGTCTCGATCGCGCGGGCGCTCGTCATGGAGCCGCAGCTCCTCCTCTACGACGAGCCCACGAGCGAGCTCGACCCGGTCATGAGCGCGACGATCAGCGAGATCATCGCCACCCTCAAGAACGAGTACAGCGTCACGAGCCTTGTCGTGACCCACGACCGCGCCCTTGCGCTCACGATCTCCAACCGCGTCGGCATCCTCATGGACGGCGAGCTGGTCACGCTGGGAACCCCGGACGACCTCACCAAGTCCAAGGACCCGCGGATCGTCGACTTCCTGAACCCAAAGATAGACATCAAGCACCCCCGCTTTAAGGAGCTCGAAACCCAGGCACCCGCATGAACACCACCCAACAGACCGCCCGCGTAGGGCTCTTCTTCCTCCTCGGCGTCGCCCTCGTGTGGGTGACATTCGAGACGCTGAGCGACGGCAAGCTCTTCGAGGAGCACCACCACACGCTGATCGCGGGGTTCGACGACCTGAAGCAGCTCAAGGGCGGGGACGAGGTGCGCCTCGCCGGGGTCAAGGTCGGCTCGGTGAAGCAGACCCGGCTCGCGGGCCGGCGCGCCGAGGCCGTCCTCGACATCGACCCAAAGGTCCCGATCGCGGGCGACGCGTCGGCCAGCATCGTCATGGCGGGACTGATCGGCGGCGACTACATCTCGATCGACATGGGGACGCCCGGATCGCCCCCGCTTCCCGACGGCGCCGAGATCAAGACCCTCGAGACGCCCGACCTGAACACGATCATGTCGGAGCTCGGCGGCCTCGGCAAGGAGCTCCAGGACTCGCTCGGCTCGTTCAGCAAGGCGTTCAACGGCGACGGCAAGGCCGGCGGCGGGATCGTCCAGAAGCTCGACAAGCTCGTGACCGAGAACTCGGCCCGGATCGACGCGACGATGGCCAACCTCCAGGAGATCACGGGCAAGATCAACCGCGGGGACGGCACGCTCGGGAAGCTGGTCAACGACCCGAAGCTCCACGACGAGCTCCTCGCGACCGTGGCCGACATCAAGGCGACCGCCTCGCAGGCGAAGGAGTTCGTGGCGAACGCCCAGGCGATGATGGACCAGATCAAGTCCGGACAGGGAACCCTCGGGACCCTCGTCTACGACCAGAAGTCCGCCGACAACATCAAGGCCTCGATCGCCAACATACGCTCCGTCTCGGACAAGCTCGCCAAGGGCGAGGGCACCCTCGGCAAGCTGATCAACGACGACGGCCTCTATGACAGCGCCCAGGTGACCATCAAGAAGGTGGACCGCACGCTTGACGGCCTCAACGACTCCGGTCCAATCACCGCGGTCGGGATCGTCGTCAACGCCCTGTTCTGAGCCGCCCCGGGAATAATCCCACCACCCAACCCCTCCAACCAAGAACCCATGAACAAGATACTTCGCGTTCTATCAGGCTGCGTCGCCGGCCTGCTCATCGCCGCCGTTGCCCACGCCGCCAGCTGGACGGACGACTACGCGTCCGCCCTCGCGAAGGCGAAGAAGGAGCACAAGCTCCTCCTGCTCAACTTCACCGGCTCGGACTGGTGCCCCTGGTGCAAGAAGATCGACGCGGAGGTCTTCGAGACAAAGCAGTTCGAGGACTTTGCGACCGACAGGCTGGTCCTCGTGACGCTCGACTTCCCGAGGGAGCACGAGCTCAACAAGGCGGTCGCGGACCAGAACGCCGCCCTCCAGGCGAAGTTTGGCGTCAGGGGCTTCCCGACCATCGTCGTGCTCAATCCGAACGAGAAGGTGGTCCTGAAGCAGGAGGGCTACAAGGAAGGCGGGCCCGAGGCGTTCCTCGCGCTCTTCCCGAAGCCGGCGAAGTAGGCGGGCGGCGCGCCTTGGAGCCGCCCCACCCGCTGCGTCAGACCCTGGGCCCGTGCTGCGCGAGGTTTCGCGCGCGCAGCCTCAGCCCATTCAGGCGGATGAAGCCGGTGGCGTCGCTCTGGTTGTACCAGCTCTTCACGCCCTCCATCGACGCCACCTTCATGTCGTAGAGC
Source organism: uncultured Opitutaceae bacterium (assembly GCA_964419075.1). Lineage (GTDB taxonomy): Bacteria > Verrucomicrobiota > Verrucomicrobiia > Opitutales > Opitutaceae > Palsa-1447. Next base: position 17,333 of record CAYQOH010000024.1, read on the forward strand.
GAGTACCTCGACTTGCGCCCGCAGGTGATGACGTTTCCCTTGTAGAGCTTCAGGCGCACCGTTCCCGTGACGTACCGCTGGCTCTCGTCGACGAAGGCCTGCAGGGCCTCGCGTTCCGGGGCGAACCAGAAGCCGTTGTAGACGAGCTCGGCGTACTTCGGGATCAGGGAGTCGCGCAGGTGCATCACCTCCCGGTCCAGCGTGATCGACTCCATCTGGCGGTGCCCGTGCACGAGGATCGTCCCTCCGGGCGTCTCGTAGACGCCGCGCGACTTCATCCCGACAAAGCGGTTCTCGACCAGGTCGACGCGCCCGATCCCGTGCTTGCCGCCGAGCGCGTTGAGCGCCTTGAGGACGCCGGCAGGCGTGAGCCGCCGGCCGTTGACCGCTATGCAGTCTCCGTGCCGGAATCCAAGCTCCACGTACTCGGGCCTGTCGGGCGCGTCCTCCGGCGACACCGACAGCTTGAACATCGCCCGGTTGGCCCTCGTCGTCGGGTCAAACCACGGGTCCTCGAGGATCCCGGCCTCGTAGGAGATGTGCAGGAGGTTGCGGTCCATCGAGTACGGCTTCTTCGCCGAGGCCACCACCGGGATCCGGTGCTTCGTGCAGTAGGCGATCATCTCGGCGCGGCCCGGGAAGGCCTCGCGGTACGCGTCGATCTTCCACGGTGAGATGATCTGGAGGCCCGGGGCGAGCGCCATGTACGTGAACTCGAACCGGCACTGGTCGTTGCCCTTGCCCGTGGCCCCGTGCGCAACGGCCTCGGCCTTCTCCCGCTTCGCGATGGCCACCTGGGCCTTGGCGATCAGCGGCCGGGCGATGGACGTCCCGAGGTAGTATTGGCCCTCGTAGACCGCGTTGGCGCGGACCATCGGGTAGATGAAGTCGCGTGCGAACTCCTCCACGAGGTCAAGCGTGTAGTGCTTGGACGCCCCGGTGCGGCGGGCCTTCTGCGAAAGCCCCTTGAGCTCCTCCTCCTGGCCGATGTCGGCCGCGAAGGTGATGATCTCGGCGTCGTAGGTTTCGCGGAGCCACTTGACGATGACGGACGTGTCAAGGCCGCCCGAGTAGGCGAGGACGATTTTCATGGGTATTGCCCTGGTGGTTATGAAATTGAAGAGACCTTGCGGAGCCTCCCGAGGGACAGGCCGCATGGGCGCCGACGAAAGAAGGGGCGGTGGGACGTTGACACAGGACCTTGGATCAAGCCATGGAGGCGCCGCATTTGCGAGACTTTAGCGGTCGATGCGAGGGCCCCGGCCCCTCTCACGAGTCGCTGGGCGCACCGCGCGCCCCGGTTCAACGGGAGGGTCCGATCAGCTCGAGCATCCTGCGCGCCGCAGGATCATTCGGTCGCAGCCGCAGCGCCTGGTCACACTCGGCGATCGCCTCCTGCCTGCGGCCGACCTGAAGCAGGGCGGAGGCGAGCGCCAGGTGCGCCTGAGCAAAACCCGGCTGCAACCTGATCGCCGCCTCGATGCGCCCCATCCCCTCCTGGATCCTTCCCGTCCGGCAGAGCACGATCCCCAGATTGTTGCTCGCCTCGGCGTAGTCCGGCTTCAGGCGAAGCGCCTCTTCATATTGCCCGATCGCCCGATCCGACTGGCCCGGCTTGCGCTCCAGGCAATAGCCAAGGCCGTAATGCGCCTGGGCATAACCGGGTTTCAGGCGGAGCGCCTCCTCGTAGTGCGCAATCGCCTCATCGAGCCGGCCGGGAAGCTCCACGAGGGCGTTCGCCAGATTGCCATGCGCCTCGGCGAAGTCGGGCCTGAAGCGGAGCGCCTCCATATACTGCGCGACCGCCTCGGCCGACCGCCCGGGCGTCCTCGCCAGGATCCGGGCGAGGTTGACGCGCGCCTCGACAAAGCCCGGCTCCAGGCGCAGGGCCTCCTCATATTGGGCGGCCGCCTCGGCCTGCCGGCCCGGAGTTGCCTCAAGGGCGCTTCCGAGATTGTTATGCGCCTCGGCGAAGTCGGGCTTGAGCCGGAGGGCCTCGCCATATTGTGCGATCGCCTCGTCCAGCCGCCCGGGAACCGCCTGAAGGGCGCTTCCAAGGTTGTTGTGCGCGACGGCCAGGCCGGGCTTGAGGCGCAGCGCCTCCCTGAATTGGGCGACGGCCTCATCCAGCCGCCCGGGAATCGCCTCAAGGGCGCCGCCCAGGTTGTTGTGCGCCTCGGCGGAACCGGGCTCGAGGCGCAGCGCCTCCTCATAGTGGAGGATCGCGTCGCGCAGCCTTCCGGGGGTCGCCTGGAGCGCCTGGCCGAGATTGTCATGCGCCTCGGCCAGATCGGGCCTGAGCCGCAGGGCCTCCTCATAGTGGGTGATCGCGTCGGCCAGGCGGCCGGGTTCCCTGTGGAGCGCGGCGGCCAGGTTGAAATGGGCCATCCACGCGTCCGGATTCCGCTCCAGCGTGTACGACCACAGCGTCTGCGCGTTGTCCCAGTGCGCCGCGCAGAGCCGGCTCCTGAACGCCAGGGCGGCGCACACCGCGGCCACCCCAACGCTCAGAAGCGCCGGGTAGAGGGAGGACAGCCGCCGGTGGAGCATCTCAAGCCCCGCCGCGAACAACCCGATCATGCCGATCATCGGAAGATAGACGAAGTGATCCGCGACCCAGCTGATGTTCATGAAGGTCATTCGTGCGAGGCCCAGCACGGGAAGCAGGTTGATCACGAAGAACCCGGCCCCCAGGAGCGCATGGCGACCCCAACCGCCGCGGCGGGCCCACATGGCCCCGAGTGCGGCCGCGAGCACCAACCCTGACAGGAGGGCGTAGGGCCACGACTCCCCAAGGGCCCATCGGGGGTAGATGGGAATCAGGTCGACCGGGAAGAGAATCTTCCCGAGATAGAACACCACGGCGGTCTCGGCGCCGATCAGCCGCACGACGGGCCCCCGGAAGTCGACGGCGGAATCAATGGCCGAATGAGCCGATTGGAAATGCAGCGTCGCGACGCCGAGAACCAGCGCGATCGTGAAATGCG
>CAYQOH010000025.1:0-20313 GCA_964419075.1 uncultured Opitutaceae bacterium
CGCGCGCAGATGGACGTCATCGACATCCAGGACGTGACGCAGTTCAGCAAGCTGACCGCCAGTTCCTTCACGACCTCGAACTTCGGCTCACCCGCCAACCCGAACATCCGCGGGCAGTCCGCCGACGTCTTCATGAACGGCATGCGCATGTTCATCGGCGAGAGCGGCGACGGTATGCCGGTCGACTTCAATCAGGTCGAGTCCGTGAACATCATCCCCGGCCCCGCGACGGCGGTCCAGGGCGCCTCGGCCTACGTCGGCGGCTTCATCGACCTGATCTCCAAGCAGCCATTCTTTGACGGCTCCAAGGGCTCCGTGTCCTACACCTACGGCTCCTACAACACGAACCGGTGGACGCTGGACGCGGGAGGACCGATTACGCCAAGACTCGCCTATCGGTTCAGCTACTCCGGCGAGGACAGCGACGGCTACTATTACAACTGGATCAAGCAGACCACCTCGATCTACGGCGCCCTCACCTGGCGGCCCTCGTCGAACTACGAAATCGCGGCCAACGTGAAGGCCTTCTGGGCCGACTACCGCGAGAACTTCGGAATCAACCGCGTCACGCAGGCCCTCGTTTCCAATGGCCTGTACCTCCCGGGGACGAACGTGAACAACGGAACCAGCGCGACGCCGTCCGATCCCCAGAACGCCGCCAATGTCCTCGGCAGCAACACGATCATCTTCGGGCCGCCCGTTAAGGTCGACTACCGAGAGACCGCCCAGGGGCCCGCCAGCCATGCCCACGGCATGGCGTACAATGCCCAGGTGATCCAGACCCTCATCCTCTCCTCCGACTCGAAGATCGTGAACAATACGATGGCGAGCTACACGAAGCGCGACACGTTCAACTCGGATGGGTACAGCGAGATCGTTGACCCGTCCGTGACCTTCGACAACCGCACCGAGTACATCATGACCAAGAGCGGCCTCACGCTGAACACCGGTGTCGAGGAGAAGTACGAAACGGTGCGAGCCTACGACGACTTCTTCTTCGAGCCCGTGAACGTGTGGGATCTGTCGGCCGTCAACCTCCGCTCGACGGTCGACTCCTACCTCGCCACGGGCGGCGCCGGCGGTTTCTTAGGAATGAGGGTGCCCGGGTTTGAGGACCGCTACGCCACGCCCGGGGTCGGCACCTTTGACGGCGTGCACTACTTCAGCCTGAACGACGACTCGAACCTATCGTCCATGGCCTCGATCGCCCCCTACGTTCAGACGACCTGGAACGTAACGGACAAGTTCAACGTCGTCGCGGGAGCCCGCATGGACGTCATGCACGTCCAGTCCCGCGACCCGTTCTTCACGTCCGCCGCAGCCTCGATCGAGGTTGGAGAGCCCAACGCGAACCTGAGCCTCGTCTACAAGCTGTCGCCGACGGTTTCGACATACCTCACGTACAACTACAGCCAGAACTACACGGGAGACCTGGCGGATGGCGGGGGCTTCGGGCTCTACGCGGACGCCAACAGCAATCCCACCCTGCCCCGCAGTCTCTTTGCCGAGGTAAGCCAGCTGTGGGAGTACGGCGCCAAGTTCACGCTGGATGCCGACAAGCTCTTCGTCACCACGGACGTCTTCACGCAGTCGAGGCAGGCGAAGCCGCAGGGATCGCCGGTCTACACGCAGCAGTACTATGGCTTCGAGATGGCGATGAACTTCCAGCCGAACAAGGAGTTCTTCGCCACCGCAGGCTTCTCCTTCATCAACGGGAGCCTTCCGGCGTCCGCACTGCCGTTCCAAGCCTATTCGACAAACCAGCTGCCCGGCGGCCCGCCAAACCCGTTCACCAGCACCCCCCAGGCGTCCGGCCGCCTGCGGCAGCCCGGGCAGCCGCTCGAAACCTTCAACGGGCTTGCGTCGTACAGGTTTGCGAACGGCTTCGGGGTAGAAGCCAACGTGCTCGTCACAAGCAAGATGAACAACGACTATCAGGGGTATGTCGTCATCCCCGTCCAGTACTCGGTCGATGCGTCCCTCTCCTACAAGATCAAGCAGTGGGAGTTCCGCCTCACGGGCTCGAACGTCACGAACCAGCACAACTGGGAGCCCTCGGTGGCCACCTACGCACTGGAGGGCATCGTCCCACTCCCCGCGGTCGAGATCGACGGCACGGTCAAGTACCGGTTCTAAGGCCGAGGCCTTTCGCCTTTATTGACGCGCCGCCTGACTCGCGTCAGGCGGCAACGTCGTGCCATGGCTCAGAATGACGCCGAGTTGCTCACGAAGGCCACCGTGCGGTTGTCCGGCGACCAGGAGTTCACGTTGATCGAGCCTTGCCCGCCGTAGACGTAGGCGACGACCGTCGGCTTTCCGCCCGCGATCGGCATCTTGCGCAGATAGACGCGCTTGTAGAAGGGATGGTCGCCCGACGGGATTTCGGGCGGGAAGCTGATGAAGAGAACCGTCCGGCCGTCCGGCGAGACATGGGGGAACCAGTTGTTGTAGTTGTCGCTGGTCACCTGGGTCTGCCCGGAGCCGTCCGCGTTCATCTTCCAGACCTGCATCTTGCCGGTGCGCTCAGAGTTGAAGAAGATCGTCCTGCCGTCCGGCGTGAACTCCGAGCCGTCGTCCAGGCCCTTCGCCGTCGTCAGGCGCACCTCGGGTCCGCCGGAGGACGGGACCTTGTAGATGTCAAACTCGTGGTCCCGCTCCCCCGTGAACAGCAGGTACTTGCCGTCGGGCGACCATCCGTGCAGGTACGAGGGCCCGGTCGGGGTGATCTGAAGCGGGGCGCCCCCGCCGATGGGCAGCGTGTACACGATCGAGGGCGAGCCGCTGCTGATGCCGAGCATGGAGCCGTCGAACGAGAGCGTGTGGTCGTTGTTGCAATGAATCTGGGCGCCGGTGTCGATAGGCGCCGGCTCGCACGTCGCCAGGTCGAGGCTGAACATCCGCCCGTTGTGGTTGTAGACCAGGCGCCGGCCGTCCGGGGTCCAGTTCGGGGCCTGGAGCGAGTCCTCCGCGTGAAAGATGGCCCTGCGCATGCCCGTGTTCACGTCGAGCAGCTCGATGGCGCTGCCGATGTAATCCCTGTAGGGCGTGAAGTCCGGCCTCGCCGGGCGGACAAGGCGGACGTTCCTGAAGATGCCCTTTTCCAACTGGGTGTTGTTGTGCGCGCAGAGGTAGATCCCCACGTACACTTCGTCGGGCAGCTCGATCCCGTCGATTTCCTGCGTGCTGTAGGTGTCCCCGAAGTGCGCGGCGGACATCGTGAACTTCCTGCCCGAGCGCTCGAGCTGGATCACCTGCGGCCCCTCGACACTCAGATGGATCTCCTCCGTGGGGGCGCCGCCGGCCCTGCGCAACTGCATGGCCGCGACCCCGTTCCCGTGGATGCAGGCATTAACATGTGCCGACTTGGGGTCGAGGCTCGCCCGCACGACGAGCCCCATCTTGCGGTGCGGGTCCGCGCCCGCCCCAAGGAACTCCGCGAACGCCTGGACAAGGAAGTCGCCCTTCACCTTCTTCCACGCGAACTGGAACTCGTCGTGGTCCGCCCACATGTCTGCGCCGGACCCGGACACGAGGTATTCCTGGGAGTCCGGGTTGAAGGAGGTGGTCCCGGTGATCGCGACCCCTCCCACGTCGCCGTTCTGGTCGAACACCCCGACGGTGGACGGCTGGTCCGAGGCCCTCGCGGCGCTCACGGCTCCGGCGGCGAGGGCGCAGAAGAGCGTCGGGATCAGGGGCAGGTGGGGCGAGACCATGGCTAGGGCGTGAGACGACATAAAGGGGGTGGGACCTGGGGCCTCCTGGGGCGGGGTCTGTTGAGGGGATGTACCCGCCGGCAATATTGGGCGCCGGCAGAGCCCGCAGCAAGGTCAGACGGCCGACACCAGGTCCCGCACGATGCGCCTGACCGCGTCCAGTTCCTCGGGGTTCACCAGGTGGCCCATGCCGGGGAATATGGACAGGGTGACACGGGCGCCTTGCCGCTCCAGGACCCCGGCGCTCTCCTCGACGCTCGCAAGCGGAATGTGGGCGTCACGGTCGCTGCAGCCGAGGTAGACCGGCGTGCCCGAAAGGCTGCCCTCAAGGCCGCGCGGCGCGCCGGGCGGACCGATGAGCGCCCCGCTTAGCCCCACCACCCCGCCGTATCGCCGGGGGTTCCTTGCCGCGAACTCAAGGGCGAGGCACGCGCCCTGCGAGAATCCCAGAAGGACGACCCCCCCGTATCCGGGCCCGGCCTGGGCCGCCTCCGCCGCCAGGGCGCCGATGACCCCGAGCGCCGAGGAAAGCTGGGGCTCGTTGAGCGCCAGCGGGGCGAGAAACCGCTGGGGGTACCAGGCGTTGCCAGATGCCTGCGGCGCGAGGAGCGCCACGCCGGGAAGGCCCCGCGACACCTCCTCGCCGAGCCCATAGATGTCCTCGGCCGAGGCGCCCCGTCCGTGGACAAGGATGAGGGTTGCGGACGCCTTCCCCAGGGGCGCCCCGCCGCGCAGCACGACTTGACCTTCATGAACGCTCATGGGGATGACCGATAGCACCGCTTGCGGGCCGCCGCAAATCCGCTCCGGCCGGGCGGCGGGGCCCGCCTCCGGCGCCGCGCCCTGCAGGGTTGACGCACCCTGCGGAATTGCGGCCTACTGTCGGGCGGTGCCCCAAGAGAATAATCCCATGCCGCGAAAGCTCTCCCCGCTCCTGCTGCTCTCGGGGCTCCTTGCGTGCGCCCTCGGCGCCCGGGCGGCGGAACGCCTCGCAGGGGAATCCTCGGCGTTCCTGAGATCCTTCGCCGACAGCCCCGTCGACTGGATGCCATGGGGCGAGGCGGCGGTCGCCCGGGCGAAGGCCGAGCAGCGGCCCGTGTTCCTGTTCGTGGGTTCGTTCACAAGCGAGCTCTCCGGGGCAATGCGCCGGCAGACGTTTGCGAATGCCAAGACCGCGGAGTGGCTCAACAAGAAGTTCATCTGCGTGGTCGTCGACCGCGATGAGCGCCCCGATGTGGCCGCGCTCTTTGAGTCCTACGTGTACGAGCTGAAGCAGGTGAGCGGGTGGCCGCTGAACCTCTGGCTGACGCCCGAGTTCCAGCCCTTCGAGGGCGCGACGTACCTGTCGCCGTCCGAGGACTGGGGGGCGCCCGGATTCCTGAAGCTCGCGAACCAGGTGGACGCCGCCTGGGCGGCGAGCCCGGCGGCTTGCCGGAAACGGGCCTCGGAATCCGTCGCCCAGATGGTCCAGCCCGTGCCGCCGGTGCCCGCCTGGAACCTCGCCAAGACCCGCGCCCGGCTCGCCGCCGCGGCAGCGGCGTGGCGGGGCGCATTCGACACCGCGAGGGGCGGGTTTGGGGACGTGCCGAAGGGGCCCGAGCCGGAGCTCGTCCGCTTCATGTTGGGCCAGTCGCCCGAGGACCGCGACGCGGCTCTTGCGACGCTCCGGGCGCTCGCCACGAGCGCCGTCCGCGACCCGCTCGACGGGGGCTTCTTCAGGCACTCATCCGACGCCGGATGGAGGATCCCCTACCAGCAGAAGACGCTGGCCGACCAGGCGCGGATCGCGCTCGCCTTCCTGGACGGCGCAAAGGACGCGGACGCGAGGTCGTTCGGCCAGTGCGCCGGCGGGGCACTCGATTACGCGCTCAGCCGCCTTTCGCTGCACAACGGGACCTTCGCGTCGGCCGAGGACGCCACGGGCGACAGCTACCTCGGGTATTACGCGTGGACGGAGGCCGAGGTCGACGCGGTCCTCAAGGCGGATTCCCCGGCCTTCAAGCTTGCCCACGGCGTGATGCCGGGCGGCAACGTGCCGGCGGAGGACGACCCCTCCTCCCAGTACACCCACCAGAACCTGCTGCGGAGCACGGCCGTGACGGACGCCCGGCAGGCGTCGGCTGCGGCCCGCCTGCTCGCCGCGCGCGACCGGCGGCCCCTTCCCCCGAGGGACGACCGGGCGACGGCGGGGGCGCACGGGCTCATCCTGAGCGCGCTTGCGCGCGCCGGCGCGCAGCTCGGCGAGCCGCGGTACGCGGAGGCGGCGCGCCGCACCTTTGCCGCGGTCAGGGCCGATCTCCTGATGTCGCCGGACGGGCGGCTGCGCCGCATGGCCGGGACGGCACTGCCGGCGGCCGCGGACGACTATGCGGCACTCGCACTCGGATGCGCGGATTACGCGCAGGCCGCCAAGAATGCGGACGCCGCCGCCCTGTCCACGCTTCTCCTCAGCCGGCTGGACGCGCTGTTCTACGACCCGGCGGGCGGGACCTATTTCGGTTCGACCAAGCCCCCGGGGCCCGGGCTCTTCATGCGGCCCTACGCGGGGGACGAGCCGCCGGCGGCAGTCTCCCTTGCATTGCTCGCCGGGGCGCCCCGCGCGGGGGCCGTCGCGGCGGCGCTCTCGGGCTCCCTCGACGAATCCAACGTGCAGGCCCCAGGCGACCAGCTCCTCGCGCTCGCGGGTTTCGCCGCGCGGGACTCCGCAAGGTGACCTACGGGGCCCGGGTCAATACGACGGCCGCGTGCCGGCTGATCGGGGGCGTCTGAACCCTCAGGGTTCCCCCGGGGTGCGCCACCACCCGGGACTCCCCGGGCACGCCCTTCAGGGTGTCCCACCAGGTGACCTTCCAGGACCCGGCGGGGACACGGTCAACGTCCACTGTCCCAGCCACGGGCGCCGACGGGTTGACCGCGAAGAGGTTGCCGCGGTGCCACACCCACGCGCAGATGAAGCTGTCGTTCCGGCGCCCGATGGCGGCGAGCGCGGGGACGTCGAGTCCGAGATCGACGTCCGAGACGCCGATCCAGTCCGGACCCGTTCCCTCCAGCAGCAGGGCGTGGCGGCCGGCGGCGACCGGGATCTCAAGGACGTCGGGCGCCGGCACCGCCTGGCCTCCGGCCCAGGCGTGGCTGGCGACGGCGCCGCCGTCGATGCTCACGCGCAGGCCGCCCCCGGCCTGGGCGACGGAGATGACATGAACCCGGAGGGTGGTCGCCCGGGGCAGATCAAGGTGGTAGGCGGCCCGGTCGGGAAACCCGTCGGCACGGCCGTCTGCGCTTCCGTCGAGGATCGCCGGGACGTCGGCCGCACCGATGGGCTCGGTCCCGTCAACCGGGTAGTCCATGTCCGGGGCCGCCCTTCGTTGCCAGACCTGGCCGGCGAGGATCTCGAGGGGCACCCGCTCCGCGCACTCCACGACGGCCGAGAACGGCTGAAGGCCGGCCTGCTTCGCCACCCTGTTGATCGCGAGGAACCGGAACACGGCCCCGAGCTCGTCCAATCGGTTCTGCCCGAGCAGCTGCCATCCGTTCCACGGCTGCGCGGCGATCGGGCCCTGGCCCATGATGCTGGCCCACACGGGCGGCACGATGTTCAGGCCCGACGCCTTGACCGCGCTCGAGACGGGCTGGTGGTCGTCGCCCACCTCGCCGAAGAACACCGGCCGGTCGAGCGCGGCATACGGCTCGAAGGCGCGCGCCCCGGCGACCAGGTTGGCCGCGTAGAGGTGCGGCTGGTAGAAGTCCATCTTCTCGTAGATGGGGCTCCTCAGGTTCTCCGTGCTCGTCGTGACAAGGTGCCCGTAGACGTCGACCAGCCGGATGTACGAGGCGACGGCGCTGTGCCAGCGGGCCACGTCGGCCTCGTGGCCGTGCCGGAAGGCATCCGTCCAATGGACCTCGTTGAAGAGCTCCCAGGCCATGACCGCCGGAGACCAGCCCCATCGCGCCACGATGTAGCGGTACTTGAACAGCGACATGACCCGCGCGTTGGGGTCCGTGAAGAAGTCCTCCGGGGTCTTCAAAAAGCCGCCGGGATTGGCCGCGTTCCACGGGTTGATGTCCCAGTTGGAGTCGTTCAAGGTGTTGAACTGGCCGAAATGCTGGAGGACGATCTGCAGGTAGACCCCGTTCTCCTCCGCCAGCGAAACCACCCTGTCCCAGGTCTCGGCGACGCCCTCGTCGACCGTGCCGGGCTTGGGCGACGGGCCCAGGTTCTTGGGCAGCCAGTCGAGGTTGAGCCCGTCCCAGTGCGCCATCCAGATCCTCATCCAGTTGAGGTTGGCCTTCGCGAAGAGCGGGAATGCGTTCTGATAGTAGCCCAGCGTGCCGGTCGCGCCGGCGGGAGCCCAAGCGAGGTTTGCGCCGACGGGCGTGAACGGGAGTCCGTCCGAGCGGATGAACCGCCTCGGGTCCTTCGGATCGACCACGACGGACGGCAGGCGGGTCCGCTCGGTGTTCTGGACCTCGGCGGGCGTGACCAGGCTGACGACCAGGTCGGTCTTGCGGATACCGAGCGTCGTCTCCGAGACGGCGCCAAACCGGTAGCGGCCGAGTTCCTCCGGGCGGGCGCGGACAGCGAAGAGGCCCCCGTCCGCGTAATAGGCCGGGAGGTTGAGCTTCTGCCCGCTCGGTGTGACGACCTCGGCCCAGAGCTCGCGGGAGTACAGGTTCTTCGTCGCCGGGTTGTCCGGGGCCACGAAGTCGAATTCGATCGGCTTGGGCGCGGCGGCGGCGGCCTGTGTCGCGAGCAGTACAATAAGGAGGCGAACGTGCGGGGTCGTCATTGAGGGATTTGGGAGGGGCTCAGGATCCGTTGGCGCCGGACGTGACCGCAGCGACGGCGTTGTCCTGCATCCTCACGCGGTAGGTGCCCGGGGAGACCCCGGTCATGCGCTTGAACAGGACGCACATGTACTCCATGTGCTCGAAGCCCGTGAGCTCGGCTATCCGCTTCAGGGGGAAGTCCGTCTCCAGGAGAAGCTGGCGGATCTTCCTGAGCTGCACGCGCCGGATCTCCGACTGCGGGGAGCGCCCGATGCACACGCGGAACTTGCGCTCCATCTGGCTGCGCGAGGCGTGAGCGTGCTCCACCACCTGGTTCACCGTGATGCCATTGCACGCCCTCTCCCGGATGAAGCTGAGCGCCGCCGCCACGTTGCGGTCCTCCACGGCGAGGACGTCGGTGGAGTGTCTCGTGACGACGCCGAGGGGCTCGACCCGCTGGTCGTACGACTCCGGCTTGATCCCCGCGAGGAGGTCTCCGAGAAGGGCCGCCGCCCGGTACCCCGACTGGAAGGCGTTGGGCGCAACGCTCGAGAGGGCGGGATCGGCGAGCTCGCACCGGATCGTGTCGTTGTTGGTCCCGAGCACCGCCACCTCCTCGGGCACGAGCAGCCCCGCGGCGTGCGCCGCGCTGATCAGCTGCTGCGCGTGCAGGTCGACGCAGGCCATGATGCCGATCGGCTTCGGGAGCCCCTTGAGCCACCCGGACAGCTTCCCGATCTGCTCCTCCTCCCAAAAGGGCGTGGAGTCCCCGGGGTAGTCCACCTCGTACACCGAGCACTCGCGCTCGGCCAGGCGGACGGCCTCCATGAAGCCGTCGCGCCGCTCGCGGGCCCAGAGCGTGTTGCCCCAGCCGGCGAATCCGAACTTCTGGTATCCCCGCTCGATGAAGTGCTCGGCGCCCAGGTGCCCGAGGCCGACGTTATCGGGCCTGATCTTCGGGATCCCCGGAAAAGGCTCCACGTCGTTCAGGTCGACCAGCGGGATCTTCAGCTCCGTGCACGCGGCCGCGAGCTCCGGCGTCGTGTGCCGGCTGATGACCCCGTGCCATTTCTTGCTGCGGATCCAGCGCGGGTCCGACTCGGAGACGGCCTGGTCGTCGTGGAAGGCCGTCCACAGGTGGTGCGTGCGCTCGTAGTGCGCGATGCCCTTGAGCATCGCCATGCTCTCCTCGAACCGGGTCAGAAAGATTAGGAGCACACTGGGCTTCTTCACGGCCCGAGGGTGCTAGCATCCCTGCCGCGAGGCAAGTGCCGTGGTAGCGCGGGGAGCCCCGCGCCTATTTCTTCAAGGGATAGTCCTTTATGAACTTCACGATCTCCGTGGCATTGCAGAAGCAGAGCGCGGTGAACGTGTCGGCGGCCCCGTAATAGATGGCGATGCGGCCCGTCGCCGAGTCGCACAGGCACCCCACCGGGAAGCACACGCCCGGGACGAAGCCCGTGAGCTCGTACGGGGCCTCCGGCACGATGAGGGGCTGGTTCGCGCAGGCGATGACCTTCCATGGCTCGTCGAGGTCCAGCAGCATCGCGCTGATCGAATATACGAACCCGTTGCAGGTCGTCGTGACGCCGTGGTAGAAGAGGAGCCACCCCTCGTTCGTCTCGATTGGCGACGGGCCGGCGCCGATCTTCGTGCCCTGCCACCAGGGGCCGCCGCGGCCGATGACATGGCGGTGCCTGCCCCAATGGACAAGGTCGGGACTCTCGCTAACGAAGATGTCGCCGAACGGCGTGTGGCCGGTGTCGGACGGGCGGCTGAGCATCAGGAAGTTCTTCCCGAACTTGCGCGGGAAGAGGACTCCGTTGCGATTGTAGGGGAGGAAGGCGTTCTCAAGCTGTTCGAAGCGGACGAAGTCGGTCGTCCGCGCAATGCCTATGGTCGGGCCGTGGTAGCCGTTGCACCACGTGACGTAGTGGACGCCGTCCACGAGGGTGACCCTCGGGTCGTACGCGTATTCGAATTTGCGGACCTCGGGGTCCTCGCACGTGAGCTCGATCGGGTTTGGCTCGAACGTGAACTTGAGGCCGTCCGGGCTGCGGCCCACGTGCAGGTGCGGGATCCGGTCCATGCCCTCGGTGCGGAACACCCCGATGAATCCGCCCTTCCACGGCACCACTGCGCTGTTGTAGATGCCGGTCACGCGCGGGAGCGGACGGCGGCCGACCACGGGGTTCAAGCTGTAGCGCCACGCCTGGTCGGGATTACCTGCCGGCTTGGGCTCCCAAGGGATGTTGGGCAATGCGGGGCCGATGATCTTAAGCTTCATGGTTGGAGTTGGGGTACTCTGGGCGGGAAGCCGCGAAATGCGCCGCGCCTGAGGGATTCGCTGACCTGAGTGAAGGGGACGCCCACAGAATATAGGCAACCGAAGTAGATGTTAATGAGATCCTTTGTCAGAAACTTGAGATGCTCTTCGTGTCCTTGCTGCGATCCCGGGGAGGATCCGGCCTGGTTCGGCTTCCGCGCCGAGCCAACACTCATCCGCGGTTTGACATCCCCGTGGAATTTAGCGGTTTAAGATCAGCCGATCACGCCCGGCCCCTTCAACGGCCCCTCCCGCCATGCGAAGCCCTGCCCCCAAACGCTCTCGAAATCCGGCGTCGGCCCTGTTCGCGGGCCTTGCCCTGGCCGCCTCGTGCGCAGGGGCCCCCCAGGCCTTTAACGTCATGGACTACGGCGTCACGTGCCGGGACACGCGCGTCGACACGGCCGCCATCCAGCGCGCCATTGACGCGTGCAGCGCACAGGGCGGCGGGCGGGTCATCGTCCCCGCAGGCGCCAAGATCACGATCGCAACCCTCGAGCTGAGGAGCCATGTCGACCTGCACCTCGAGCGCGGCGCCCTGCTTCAGGGCAGCCCCCACCACTCGGACTTCACCCGGTTCTCGCTACCGCCCGTCACGTTCGACTCCGCGCCCGTCCCGAGGCAGGGCGTGATCGTGTACGCGGACGGAGCCGAGGACATCGCCATCACGGGACCCGGGAGGATCGATGGCAACGAGATGGCCTACGTCTCAAAGATCGGGCCCAACATCTACACCTGCGTCGAGCTGCGGCCGTTCATGATCGTCCTCAGGAAATGCCGCCACGTCCTGCTCCAGGAGTTCTCGCTTACGAACTCGGCCTACTGGACGCTGCGGCTCCAGGGCTGCGACGACGCGTCCATCGACTCGATCCGGATCGACGGGGACCTGAGGATGCCGAACAACGACGGCATCGACATCGACTGGTCGTCCAACGTCCGCATCCACGGCTGCCACATCGAGACCGGCGACGACTGCATCTCGCTGAAGACCGCCCCCCTGAGTGACGGCGTCGCCAGGCCCTGCGAGAACGTGGTCGTCTCGGGGTGCACGCTCCGGTCGCGCTCGTCGGGCGTCGTGCTCGGCTGCGACGCGAGCGGGCCCATCCGCGACGTGGTGGTCAGCGACTGCGTCATCAAGGACAGCCACCGGGGCGTGGCCGTCCGGCTGAGCCTCGGCGGCAGCATCGAGCGGGTCCTCTTCTCCAACCTCATCATCGAGACGAAGATCTTCGACCCCATGTGGTGGGGGCGCGGGGAACCCATCCAGATTGAGGCCATACCCTGGACCGCCCGCAGCAAGCTGGGGGTCGTGCGCGACATCCGGTTCTCCAACCTCATCTGCACCTCCGAGAACGGCGCCGTCATCTACGCCGACGAGCCGGGCCACATCGAGGGGATCTCGTTCGACCGGGTCTCGATCCGCATCGTGAGGCCCGAGATGTTCGCGGGCGGGCAGCAGGACCTGCGGCCCAACGCCGACAAGGAATCCCTGCGGACCCTGCCCACGAGCGGGTTCCTGATGAGCAACGCCTCCGGGGTCACCTTCAGGGACTGCAGCGTCACCTGGGGGCCGAATCCCCCCGACTACTTCAGGTGCGCCCTGGACGCGTCGGCATGCCCCGGGCTTGCCGACGCCGGCCTCGCCGGCGAGGCCGCCCACACGGGGATGCCCGCGAAGTCCGTCCGCTGACCTCCATGATGACCCGCCGCGAATTCCTAGGATCGTCGGCTGGGGCCGCGGCGGGCGCGCTGCTCCTCGGGCCGGACTGCGCGGGCGCGGACGCGGGCCGGCGCCCGCAGCCCCGCATCCCACGCTGGCGCGGGTTCAACCTGACCGAGATGGCCGGCGGCCGCCCCGGCCGCGAGTTTGAGGAGTCGGATTTCCGGTGGATGGCCGAGTGGGGATTCAACTTCGCCCGGCTGCCCCTCTCCTACTGGGCCTGGTCCAGCCCGAAGGACTGGATGACCATCAACGCCGAGGCGTTCAAGCCCCTGGACCGCGCCGTCGAGCTCGGCAGGCAGCACGGCATCCACACCAGCCTGGCCTTGCACCGGATCCCGGGCTATTGTGTCAACGGCAGGGAGCGCGAGCCGTACCAGCTCTTCGACGGCCCCCGCGACACGATGCTCCGGGCGCTCGAGGCCGCGAAGCGCCACTGGCGCTTCATCGCCGAGCGCTACCGTGACGTCCCGAGCTCTCGCGTGAGCTTCGACCTCCTGAACGAGCCGCCCTTCATGGCCGACCAGTCGCGCTACGTCGAGATCGCCAAGGCGCTGATCGCCGCCATCCGCGAGGTGAGCCCCGACCGGCTCATCTTCGCCAACGGCGCCGACATCGGCCAGACGCCCGTCGTCGGGCTGATCGACGAGGGCATCGTGCAGAGCTCGCACGACTACCAGCCGAAGATGATCAGCCACTACCAGGCGACATGGGTGCCCGCCGCCGAGTTCGAGTCGCTCGAGAAGCCGACGTGGCCGATGGTCGACCGGCGCGGCGTGCGGTGGAACCGCGAGAAGCTCAGGGCCGAGGAGATCACCAAGTGGAGGCCCCTCACCGACCGAGGGGCACCGGTCCACATCGGCGAGTGGGGCTGCTTCACGCAGACCCCCCACGACGTCTGCCTCGCGTGGATGGCCGACCAGCTGGCGCTCTGGAAGGAGGCCGGCTGGGGATGGTCCCTATGGAACTTGCGCGGCGGCTTTGGCGTCGTCGACAGCGGCCGCCCGGACGTCCGGTACGAGGGCTTCCGCGGCCACAAGCTCGACCGCAGGATGCTCGAGTTGCTCCTGACGGGCTGAGGCTCCGGCCTACGGGGCCGACCCGGCGCCCGTCAGCTCGTGCACGCGGTCGACGAGCTCAAAGCAGCAGCGGCTGCTGTGGTACGGGCATTTCCAGACCGTGACCTTCGGCAGCGGCACCGGGGTCCCGTCCCGCTGGACCTTCTCGATCCAGTCGCCGTGCACGCGGTCGACGAACTTCGCCTCGATGTAGGCCCAGCTGCGGCGCGAGGCCTCGAAATAGCGGGGATCGCCCGAAAGCTGGTAGGCGTTCAGGAACCCGATGGCGGCCTCCGCCTGGGGCCACCAGTCCTTGTCCGTGTCGGTGTAGCCGCCCGGCCCGCCGTCGTTCACGATCCCGCCGTCGGAGTCCACGCCCTCCGCCAGCGTCACCCGCGCGATGTCGAGCGAGACGGTCCTGGCCTCGGCAATCAGGGCCGGGTCGCCGAGCACGCGGGCGGCCTCCACCAGGAGCCAGCTCAGCTCGATATCGTGCCCGTAGGACACCTCCCCGTCCCCGATCGGCGTCCAGTCGTCCCCGGTGAACAGGATGAGGTGGTGGGTCTTGGGGTCGACGAGGTGCCGGATCACCATCTTGGCCAGCTCAAGCTGGCTGGCCCGCAGCCCGGCGTCCGGCCACACCCGGAGGAGGTTCGTGTAACCCTCGAGGATGTGGATGTGCGAGTTCTGGGACTTGGAGCCCGGGCCCATCCGGTTCATGTCGGGCGTCAGCGGGCCCCATCTGCGGTCCAGCGCGTCGAAGTACCCGCCGTTCCTGCGGTCGCGCGAGTGCGCCTCGATGAGGCGGTAGATCGCGATGGCCTTCTCGAGGGCGGGCTTCTCCCCGGTCGCCCGGTAGTACTCCGAGAGCCCATAGATTCCGAAGGTCTGGAGGTAGATCAGCTTGAAGTCCGCCCTCGGCTTCCCGTCGACCGTAATCGACCAGAACAGGCCCCCGTTGTCCGGGTCCCAGAAATGGTCCACGAGGTCCCTGTAGGCGTAGCGCGCCATCTCGAGGTCGGCGGGCTCGTGGTAGAGGCGGTAGGCCGTTGAGAAGGTCCAGAGGATGCGGCAGGTCAGCAGCCCGCCGCGCTGCGCGTCCCTATGGACGACCATGTCCTTGTCGATGAAGCCATAGAAGCCGCCGTTCGCCGGGTTGCGCGTGTACTTGAGCCAGAACGGGAGGATGTCGCCCTTCACCTCCTGCTCCGCGCTTGCAGCCAGCGCCTCCAGCTGGGAGGCGGGAACGCCCGGCGGGGAGGCCGCGGCCCCTCGGGCGCAGCAGCAGGCGGCAAGGGTCGTGGCGGCGAGCAGGAGCTTGGGGATGGTCATGGGTCAAAGGCTTCCTCGCGACATGCCGTCCTCCACGGCGGGTTTCGCGGAATGGTCGGCCATCTTACCCAGGGCCGCGCAAACCTCAACACATCGATTTGAGAATCGTAGCCGCGACGGGCGGACCCTCCTGCTCCTCGCCTGTGCGCACGCGCCCGGGTCAGATCCGGCCGCGCAGGTGCTCGGGGAGAAGGTCGATCGCCAGGTCGCGCAGCCTCGCATCGGCGATCTCGAGGTGAAACGCGTGCGCGAGCACGAGCAGGTCGTAGAGGGAGGCCGTGGTCAGCGACCTGAGCCTGTCCTCCTTGAGCCCCTCGAGGCAGCGGCGAATCTGCTCCGCCGCCAGGGCGTACTGTTTGCCGCGCGCGAGGACCATCGCCAGACTGACCCTGCGATCCCAGGGGAGGTACCGGTCGCCGCCGTTCCTAAGGCGGGCCAACAGGGCATCCAGAGTCCTGGCCGCGCCCGCATCGTCCCCACGGGCGCTCTGCACCTGCGCGCGGGCGGCCAGCGCACCCACGTCCCCGGGGTAGCGGCTCAGGGCCTCGGCCGCCGCGCCCGCAGTGCCGAGGTCGCCCGTCTCGACGAAGTACTCCGCCAGCCGGCTCGCGGCCGCCGCCGGGCTCTGCTCGTCGACCACCTCGAAGACAAGGACCGAGGCCCCCCCGACGAGAAGCTGGTAGGGCACAGGTCTCAGCCACGGGGGCAGGTTCCAGCGGCGCAGCGAGGTGATCAGCAGGCTGGACCGGCTCGCAAACCTCTTGTCGAGATAGAGGTGCGCAAAGTCCTCGAAGAACGAGTCCCACGAGGGGATCACGATGTACCGCACGCCGTGCCCCTGGAGCCCGCCCTGGGCCTCCTCCATGGTGAGCGCCGAGGCAATGCCCAGCGTGGCGCCGAAACCCGCCCGGTTGTCGCCGGCAAAGGTTCCGACGCCGCGCAGGCCGCCGAAGAAGCAAAGGGCTGTCGTCTCGTTCGGCGGCGCGAACACGACGACTCCGTCCTCCCCGGTGCGCATGCGAAGCCAGTGCGCGAGATGGCGCTCGATCAGCTGCTCGGCCTCCTTCGCGGTGAGCGTCGTCGCCGGGCCGACTGGTCCGCGGTGCAGGACCAGGGCAATCCCCGGGACCGCTGCCGCGAGGACCAGGGCCGCGCACATCCAGCGGCTGGCGGCGCGCCCCGGCCCGGGCTCCCCCGAGACGGCGCCCGCCACGAGCGCCAGAAGCGCCGCATCGAGCACGCTCCACCAGCCGAGCCTCTCGCAGGCAAACCCGAGTGCGACAAGCACCGGGCCCAGCGCGACGGCAGCCATGGACCGCGACCGGGGCCCGCCGGCGCGACGCGCGACGAGCCAGACCGCGGGCGCGGCCAGGATCAGCGGCAGCAGGGTGGCCCACGCGGCCAGGGACGCGCCGTCGTGCGCGAGCCAGGCCCAGGTACTGGCCGCCTGCGGGCCCTCCGGAAGCCTCGTCAGGCGCGCCCAGAGAGAGTCCTTGGCGAGGAAGGTCGGTTCGTGGGTGACCCGGTAGGCCGCCGGCAGGCTTGCAACCGCTGCGATCGAGAGCACCACGACGGCGATGTCGCGCGCCTTCCATGACGGCCTCGCGCCCCGGATCCACGGCGTCGCCCTTGCCAGGAGCTCGCCAGCCCCGATCCAGGCGAGCCCATAAAGCGGGTGCACCGAATCCATGCGCCACGAGCCCATGTAGCCGGGAAAATACTCCGTTACATAGGCCGCAAGGACGGCACCCCCCCCGCTCAAGGCCCATATCCTCCACAACGTCGGGTCACAGCCGTCCGCCGGGTCTGCGGCCGCGCCCCGCCGGGACACCCAGGCGTCCAGGAGCGCTCCCAGGATGATGCCCGCGGTGATCGGCACCTGGGTCGCAACGCTCACCCACATGCCCAGGCCACCCGCGACGCCGGCAAGGCCAAACCAAAGGGCGGCCGCGGGCGCGGGCGCCCGCAGCCCGGCGAGCAGCACCAGCAGGCTGGCCAGCGCGCAGAAGGCCACGAGGCCGTGCTGGTCCGGCATGCCGGGAAGGAACCCTGACGCGAACGGGAAGACCACCGCCAGCCCGACCGAGAGCAGCGCAGCCGCAAACCCTCCGAAGCGCCACGCGACAAACACCGCGGCACCCGCAACCATGACGAGGTCGAGGATCGCGTCGCCGTAGAGGGCCGCCCGCTCCACAGAAACGCCCACCGGCAGCCCGGACGCCTCGTGGACGACCCAGGAGACGAGGCCGAGCCACCAGCGGTAGGGGGAGGCCGAGCCCACCTCCCGCCCGGCGGGGGCGTTCTCGTAGTCGACATGGCGCACCCGCGCCTCCCCCCGCGCGAACATCTGCTGGGTCTGCTCAATCCAGTGGAAGCTGTCCTCGTTGGCCTCGGGCACGATCAGCTCGCGCTGTCCGCCGGCGTAGCCCGTCGGCGAGCCCGCGTCGAGGACGTCGACCTTGTGGGCGCGGCCCTCGAGGCCGGACACGTACTCGACGCGCCGCACGCGGCCCACGTCGAGCCAGACGATGAAGGCGCAGGCGCCGATGCAGACGGCCACCCAAAGGCGCGGAAGGATTCGGGCGAGAAGGTTCACCGGAGATTAGGCGGAGCGGTCAGGGGCTGAGGAAGGACGATTAAGGCCCGCGGGGCGGCCGAGGACAAGGGGACACTCGGCCGGAGCGCGCCGCCCATCCCGACCTTGACGCCTCATTTGGCGCGGTCCTGCATGATGGGGCAAATGCCCCCACCGGTAAACTCCCAAACCGCGGCGTCGCGGGGCGTCGAAGGCCGCGGCGTCCGCCTCGCGCTCATGGCGGCCCTGCTCACGTGCCTGCCTGCGCGGGCGGCCGACGCCGCAGGCGGGATCTCAAATGCGCCGCTCGCCCCGCGCCCCTTCCCCCGCGGAAAGACCATGTTCGTGCGGCTCTCCCCGCAGGAGACCGGGCTTCGCGCCGAGAACAGCTACGACGATCCCCGGATCTGGGGGGAGCTCTACCATGAGTTCGATGTCGGCGAGATCGGCACCGGGGTGGCGATCGGGGACTACGACGGGGACGGCAGACCGGACATCTACGTCGTCAGCAAGACCGAGGGGTGCCGCCTCTTCCGAAACCTTGGCGGCTATAAGTTCGAGGATGTGACCGAGAAGGCGGGCGTCGGGACGACGCCCGGCGTCTGGAACCAGGGCGCGACCTTCGTCGACATCTCCAATACCGGGCGCCTGGACATCTACGTCTGCCGGTTCAACGCCCCCAACCTCCTCTATGTGAACCAGGGGGACGGGACCTTCAAGGAGATGGCCCACGCCTACGGGGTCGACGTGAACGACGCGTCCAGCATGGCGTGCTTCTGCGACTACGACCGCGATGGAGGCCTCGACCTCTTCCTGCAGACCAACCTGCTCAGCTACAGCAAGAGCCCGAACGGGCAGCGATGCTACCTCTTCCACAACAACCGCAACGGCTCGTTCTCAAACGTGACGGAGCGCGCCGGCATCTCGGGCGAGGCGCGCGGGCACTCGGCGGTGTGGTGGGACTACGACAACGACGGCTGGCCCGACCTCTATGAGTCCAACGACTTCTCGCTGCCCGACTTCCTCTACCACAACAACCGCGACGGAACGTTCACGCAGGTGGTCGACCGCGTCATCCCGCACATGCCCTTCTCCTCGATGGGCTCGGACCTGGGCGACGTGACCAACGACGGCCTGATCGACCTGTTCGTGACCGACATGGCCGCCACGACCCATGAGCAGGACCAGCGGGGCATGGCCGAGACGCGCAGCCACACCGCGGAGGACGACAGGAACCCCGACGCGGCGCCCCAGTACGAACGCAACGCGCTGTACATCAATACCGGCACCGGCCGCTGCCTTGAGGCCGCGTACCTGGCCGGCATCGCGGCGACCAACTGGACCTGGTCGCCGCGCTTCGAGGACCTGGACAACGACGGGCGCCTCGACCTCTTCATCACGAACGGCTCGCATCGCGAATCGACGAATGTCGACCTTCTCGCGCGGCAGGCGGCCTCCGGGTCCGCCGCGGAGCGGATCCGGATCATGCGCGACAGCCCCGTCATGGCGGAGGCCCACCTCGCGTACCGCAACCTGGGCGACCTGCAATTCGAGGACGTGAGCGCGGCCTGGGGCCTCAACCAGCGGGGCATCAGCTTCGGCACCGCGCTCGGCGACCTGAGTGGGGACGGCAACCTCGACATCGTCTACACCAACTTCCAGGGAGGCGTGACAATCCTGCGCAACGACAACGACACCGCCCACCGCGCGGAGGTCTTCCTACATGGTACGGTCTCGAATCGCTACGGGGTGGGCGCGACCGTCAGGATCGAGAGCGCGCTCGGCCTTCAGGTGCGCCAGCTGGTGCTCGCCCGCGGCTACCTGTCCAGCAGCGAGCCCATGCTGCATTTCGGCCTCGGGACGGACCCGGTCATCATGAGGATGACCGTGACCTGGCCGAGCGGCCATGTGCAGACCTTCGAGAACCTGCCGGTGGACAGGCGCTTCACGGTCACGGAGCCCTCCGGGCCCAACCCTCCCGTCCAGGACAAGCCCCTGGCCCCGCGCCAGTTTGAGGAGGTGTCCAGGCAGACGGGCCTCTCCCACGCGTCGCACGAGGACGTGGTCGACGAGACCGCCATGCAGCGCCTGATCCCGCTGCGCCTCAATCGGAGGGGACCCGGTCTCGCCGCCGGGGATGTCGACGGCAGCGGGCGCGACGCCCTGGTGGTCGGAGCAACGACCCTAAGCCCCAGGCGCCTCCTCCGGCCGGGCCAGGGAGGATCCGGGGGCGCCGACGGCCTCGTCGCCGCGGAGACCGCGCCGGTCGATGACGGTCCGCTGCTCCTTTTTGACGCCGAGGGAGCGGGAAGACAGGACCTTCTGGTCACGCGAGGGGGCAACGCCCTGCCTGCCGGATCCCCGGAATACCAGCCGCGCCTCCTCCTGAACGATGGCCGGGCCGGATTCAGGCCCGCGCCCGAGGGCGCCCTCCCGGCGCTCACGGTGAACGCCGGCGCAGTCGCCGCCGCCGACTTCGACCACAGCGGACGCCTCGGCCTCTTCATCGGCGGCCGCGTCCTCTCCGGCCAGTACCCGCTTGCGCCGAAGAGCGCGCTCCTGGCCAACCGCGGCGGCCGTTTCGAGGACGTGACCGACCGGCTCGCGCCGGGCCTGCGCGAGGTGGGCATGGTGACGTCGGCCCTATGGTCCGACGTCGACGGCGACGGATGGCCCGACCTCCTGCTGACGCTCGAGTGGGGAAACGTGAGGTACTTCCACAACAACCGGGGCGCGGGCTTCGAGGACTGGACCGAGAGGTCCGGCTTCGCCTCGGCCGGCACCGGCTGGTGGACCTCGATCGCGTCGGCGGACTTCAACGG
>CAYQOH010000026.1:0-20179 GCA_964419075.1 uncultured Opitutaceae bacterium
GCCGGTCATACGATGACTTTGGCCCAGCGTACAGGACCGGATACGAAGGCTATGCTCTATACGGCGCCACGGGCTGCACATTCGATGATCGCGAAGTGGATCTGCGAAAGAGCTACGAAGCGACCCACCCGAAACTAGCTTGGAACGAGGCTCGTCCCGCTTCGCGCGCTGCGTGGCAACGGTTCCAGGAGCAGCCCCCAAAGGGATCCAAGGCCGCCTAGGGCCTTGGGCAACGATTCAATGTGAGGCCGCGCCCATTCTTGTGGCGCGGCCTTTTCGTTTCGGACGCGCAAGGGGTAATACAACACCCCGTCCTGTTCGCAAGCGGTGGGATCACACCCTGCCTTGTGGCAGGTTAAAAGCACTCAGCCGATCCGCTTTTTTTGCTCGGAAATCACGAATTCCTGTGGGACCGCAATGAGCTTAAATCCTTCAATCATTCACGAAGACATCGCTCGGCGGGCCTATCAGATCTGGGAAGAAACCGGTCGGCGGGACGGCAACGAGACGGCGCACTGGCTGCAAGCCAAACGCGAACTGCACGCGCAGCACGGAAAGACTGGCGAGATAGATAGCGCCCGAGCGGACGAGCAAAAGCAGTGGTCTCAGCGCGTCACCCAGAACAGCAATGCCTTGGATCTCGAGTCAGGTGTATTCACGTGGGACGACCCGGTGGCGATTGCCCGGTCGCTCAAGGCCTCTGCTGAGGCCAGCGACCGTAGAAAGTCCACTGCGTTTCGGTCGGCGATGTCGATGCTCACGTTCTATATGAATCGGGCCGGACGTGAGCTACCAGCAGAGCAGCGGACTCACCTTGAGGCCGCAAAAGACGAACTTCGCGTACTCTTCGATCGCCCTCGCCGTAGCTCGCTATTTTCAACAAGGCGACGAGGCTGATCGAGGCCCGCGGAGCGACCATTCGCTTCTTGCCTCCCTACAGCCCCGGTCTCAACCCCATCGAAATGGCCTTCGCCAAACTAAAGAGCTACATGCGTCACGAGGCGAGGCGGCCCGACCCTTGAGACCCTCCAGCCGGCCGTCGCCAGCAGCCTCGCCCTCTTCCAACCCGATTACTGCCAAGGCTTCTTTCGCCACGCCCAATACGGGACTATCTAAATCGAAAAGGCTCTAGCCCTTTGGGATCTCGTTGTCGGTGCGCAGGACGAGCACCGGCGTCTTGGTCTTCACCCAGAGCTCGGCCTCGCGGAAGAACTTGGCCGGGACGTTCTCGACGGCGTCCCCGACGGTCTTGGCCGGGTAGAGCCGCCCTTTTTTCGAGGCGTTGTAGTCGTAGGCGCCCTTGAACAGGCGCTCCGGGACGGAGGCGGGGCTCTGGTCCTCGGGGATCTGGAGGACCCACCCGGTCAGGTCCCCCTTGGGCATCGTCCCCTCGGGGTCGCTCACCAGGATGATGAACTGCTTCTTCACCGGCGGCGGCGGGTCGCCCTCGCCGGGGTCGGGCTGGACGGCGAGGTTCATCTCCTCGACCACCCGGCGAAGCAGGGCGGGCTCGATGTGGTTGCGCTTCAGGATTTCGGCGACCTTGTTAACGTCGATTTTGGGCATGGATGGGATTGGATTCGTGCGAAGGGGACAGGCTATCGCCCGTCGCGCAGCTTCAGGATCTGGTCGAACTGCTTGGGTGAGAGGAGGCGCCTCGGCACGCGGCGCTCGGCCTCGGAGATGAGCCGGCTCCAGTCCTCCTCGCTCGGCCCGTGCACCTGCCAGGAGGTGAAATGGCCCTGCTTGCGGAACCAGGTGAGGTTGCCGCCGTGCACGATGGCCTTCACCTGGTACTTCCCCTCCTCGGGATCGCGCACCCACCATCCGAACTCCATGCTCATGGGAGGGGGAAGTCGGCCACCTTGGAGCCGGGATGGAAGGCGTCCCGCCTGAACTCGACGCGCCGGACGCGCAGCCGGTCGGCCGTGATCTCCGCCGTCATGGCGCCGAAGGGCCTGCAGAAGGAGCCCGTGTTGACGACGCCGATGCCCGACGCCGTCCTCCAGACCCCGGGTCTGTGGGTGTGGCCGATCAGGATGAAGCGGGCCCTCGGCCGGAGCCTGCGGGCGAGCGCCGCCGCGCGGCCCGGCGCCTCGCGCCACGCCCTGAGGATGGACAGGACCCTGTGGGGCGGCCACACCGTGTCCCCGGCAAGCCGGATCGCGTAGCGGAGCGGGTCCCGCTCCGACTGGTGGTGCTGGGGGATGGTGGCGGCGACGCTGCGGAAGGCCGACAGCCGGTCCCCCAGCCGGTCCTCCCCGTCCCCGGGGAGCGAGGCGAGGGCGACAATGATCTTGCTGCGGATCAAGGCGGCGTCCTTCGACCAGGGAACAATGGTGTCAAACAGGACATCGCCGTGGGTGACCAGCACGCGGCCCCCGGCGAATTCCAGCGCGTGCTGCCCCGAGATGTCCGGGTCGTGGTTGCCCGTCAGGAAGGTGACGGGCGTCCCGCACGAGCTGAAGAAGGCGAGCACCTCTGCGCGCAGCTCCCCGGTGCGCTGCCCATGCCGGTTGGGGCGCGTGTCCAGGGTGTCCCCGTTGAGGACCAGCGAGGTGGCGCCCTCGAGGAGCGGGCGCAGCTGGCCGAGGGAGCGGACGCGACTCCCCCGGTCCGCGTAGTGCACGTCCGAGATGATGCGGATGAGTTGGGGGACCACTCAGTTGCTTCCGTCGGGCCGCGCCCCGGGGAATCCCCCGGGCATCGCGCCGCCCATCATCGCCCCGAGGTCGAACTTGCGCCAGCCCTCGGGCGGCATGAAGAGCGAATCCGGCAGGCTGGTCTTCTCGACCGACGTGACCTCCATCCGGAACTGCTTGCCGTTGTCGTTCGACACGACGCGCATGGGGAAGAAGCCCTTGCCCCTCAGGGCGGACTCCCATGCCTGGGGCACCTGGGGCCTCTGGCCCGGGCCGCCGCCGTGGAAGAGGCCGTTGAAGGCGCCGAGCTGGTCGGTCACCCATATCTGGGCGGTGCCATGCGCGCCCGTGGCCGTGTACTTGGTGCAGACATAGCCGAGGATCGTCTCCTTCACGCCGGTGTCCTCGAGGGTCGGGGCCTGGCCCCGGGGCGCCGCGCCGGCCTGCGGGTAGCCTCCGGCCTGCGGGGTGGCGCCCGGCTGCGGGATCGGCTGGATCATGTACATCCGCTGGGCCGGCATCAGGATGATCATCTGCTGGTTCTTCAGGTCCATGATCATGGACCCGGCGCCCTTTGAGGCGGTCATGTCCATCCTCATGAAGCCCTCCTTGATGCTCATGTCCACGGTCTGGCTGCCGTTGCTCGAGCTCTGGGAGGTCATCGTCATGGACACCTTGCCTTCGAATGTTTCTGCAGTGAGCGCGCAGGGCATAAGGAGCGCGCAGAGGGGGAGGAGCGCTGGAGTTAGTTTCATGGCGCACGGATTATCGGATTGCAGGGTGCGGGTGCAATGAAAGAAGCCAATGGCGTGAATTACCGGCACTCATATCATGCGGGGAACTTCGCGGATGTGCTCAAGCACGCCCTCCTTGTCCGCCTGATCCGCGCGCTCCAGCGCAAGGAGCGGGGATTTGTCTTCGTCGACACGCATGCCGGGAGGGGCCGCTACGACCTGTCCCTGGCCTCGGAGGGGGATTCCCAGGCGAGGTCCCCGGAATGGCCGGACGGGATCGGGCGGCTCTGGGGTCGCGGCGATGCGCCCCCCGCCGTCGCCGAGTACCTCGAACTCGCGAGGGCCTACGACCGCGGCCAGGGAAACCTGTCCCCGGAGCCCCGGTTCTATCCGGGGTCGCCCCGCCTGGCGCGCCTGTGCGCGAGGCCCCAGGACCGCCTTGAGCTCTGGGAGAAGCACCCCGCGGAGTGCGCCGCGCTCAGGGAGCAGTTCAAGGGCGAGCCGCGCGTCTCGGTCCATGAAGCCGACGGGTACGGGGCCACCCGGGCCTGTCTCCCGCCCCCGGAGCGGCGCGCCCTCGTGCTCATCGACCCGCCGTTCGAGGGCATGGGGGAGTGGTCGGACATCACCGCGTCGCTGGGCGACGGGCTCGCGCGCCTGCCCGGGGGCACGTTCGCCATCTGGTACCCGCTGACGGACCGGGCGCGCGCGGAGGGCTTCACCGGCATGCTCGAGTCGGAGGCCCTGCCGTCGCTGGCCGTGGAGATGACGATGGACCCGCAGGCGCCCGGGATGAAAGGCTGCGGCGTGGTCGTCGTCAATCCGCCGTGGAAATTTGACGGCGAGGCGCGCCTCGTCCTAAGCTATTTGGGAAGCGTGCTTTACCGACGCGACGGGGCCCAGGGCTCGGTGCGCTGGATCGTCCCCAAGTAGGGCAGGTCCGGCGTAGCCGGTTGGACCTCGAGCGGGGGCGGCCTGAAGATCGGCCGAATCCATCTCGCGTCCTCCCTCGGGATTGCGCGAGCCGCCGCGGATTCAGAGTGCAGCGGCCGCGCTCGGAACTGTTGCGCGTGCGGTGTCATGGTAGGCGTTTCGACACGACGGGGAAAAAAAGGTGCCAAAAATAAACGGCGCGCTCGGCCGGGCCCCGCCCCCCGGGCGCCCGCGGGCCGCGACCGCCGCCGAGGCGGAGGGGCTGCCCGCGGGTGCGAGGGGTGCGGCTCAGGCGACGCCACGCAGACGGCCCGTCGGCTCCAGGAGGACCTGGCGCTTCGGAAGCGTCAGCGTAAGCACGCCGTCGCTGATGTCGGCCTGCATCTGGGAGAATTCAAATCCCAGGCCGAGCCGCAGGCGCAGACGGTAGTCGCGCTGCGATCCCTCGAGATTCAGGGCCTGCCAGTTCACGCGCACAAACCGGGTCTTGTGCGCCGTGATGACTAGGTCGGGACCGTAGGCCTCGATTTCCACGCCCGAGGCGCCCACGCCGGGTACGTAGACGACGATGCTGACGGCGTCAGGGAGCTCACGGCAGTCGTAGCTCGGCTGGCGAAACGTGGCGTTGGACGCCTCGTACGCTCTGCGATGACGGCTGGATGTGCTCATGGTATGGTTTCTCGTGTTCATGGTGGGAAAGGCAGTCGCCCCCTGGGGGCTTTTGGCCTCCGGGCTTCTGGTATGCTAAACGTCTTCCTTGGTTGGGAGGGTTTAGACCTCGAAGCCCGCGCCGGCCGTTTTGTTCCAATTGGAAATGGCGACCTGACGCATCACGGCACAGCCAAACCCGACGGCCTTCGTGAACGAAGTGCCTCGGAGGCTGCGATGATGGTTGAGGGTCAGGGCCATTGGAACGGTGGGACACACTGCACAGTGCAGGCCGCGTGCCAAGTAAAATTGACGCCCCGCCCCCCAAACCCATGTCATAATCCGGTGACGGACTCGGGGTTCAGAGGTGCGGCCGCGGCTCGGGCGCCACTCCAAAGTTGCTGCAGGCGCGCGGCGGGCATTGCGTACCGGCTTCCGCGCGGGCATGATTCCCCCATGCCTGCGCTATCCGATTCCACCACGACCGTAACGGAACTTAAGGAGAGGGTCCTCGCGTTCGTCAGGGAGCGCGACTGGGAGCAGTTTCACTCGCCGAAGAACCTGAGCATGGCGCTGGCCGCCGAGACGGGCGAGCTGATGGAGCATTTCCTTTGGTCGACCCCGGAGGAGTCGCGGGCTGTCGCCTCCGATGCGGCGAAGCGCTCGAGGATCGCCGAGGAGCTGGCGGACATCGTGATCTACGCGCTCGAGTTCGCGAACGCCACCGGCCTGGACGTCGCGGCGAGCATCGAGTCGAAGATCGCGGCGAACGCCCGGAAGTACCCCGTCGAGAAGGCGCGGGGGCGCTCCGCGAAGTACACCGAGCTCTGAGGGCGCGGGTCCGCTGTCACGGCCCGCGCTTTCGGTCCGCGAGGATCCCCAGGTTCCTTCTCGCCTCCGCGTAGCCGGGTTCGATCTCGAGCGCCCTCTTGAACTGCGCCTCCGCCTCGTCCGGGCGGCCCGCCTTCAGGAGCGCGATCCCCAGGTTGTTGTGGACACGGGCGTTCGCGGGGTCGGCCTCAAGCGCCCTCGCGTAGTTGTCGACGGCCTCGGCCGCGCGGCCGCTCCGCAGGAAGAGGTTGCCGAGGTTGATGTGGGCGCCTGCGAATCCGGGCCTGGCCCTTAGCGCCTTGCCGAACTGGGCGACGGCCTCCTCCGTGCGCCCTTGCTCCATCAGGGCGACCCCGAGGTCGTTCAGGACCTGCGCGTCGTTCGGGTCCGCCTCCAGGGCCGCCCTGAACTGGACGGTCGCCTCGGCCAGGCGGCCCTCCTGCAGCAGGGCGCCGGCGAGATTGATGCGGGCCTGCGCGAAATCCGGGCGCGCGGCGACCGCCCGCTGGAGGTTCGCGACGGCGTCGTCCGTGCGCCCGAGGCCGAGCAGCATGTTGGCAAGGTTGACGCGGGCTTCCGCGAACTGGCCGTCCAGCTCCACGGCCCGCTGGAAGTGGGCGAGCGCCTCGTCCGTCGCGCCTTTCTTCAGCAGCAGGTTCGCAAGATTGTTGTGCGCCCGGGCAAGCCCGGGATCGATCTCGAGCGCCCGCCGGTAGTGCGCCACCGCCTCGTCATCCCTGCCGGCCTCGGCGAGCGCGTTCGCGAGACTGACATGCGCAGGTGCGTTGGCTTCGCCCAGGCCGAGCGCCCCCCGGAACGCCGCGACGGCGTCGTCGCGCCGGCCCGAGCCCATGAGCGCGGTTCCGAGGCTGCCCAGGGTCTCGGCGTTGCCGGGCTCGATCTCAGCCGCCCGCTGGAACTGCGCGGCGGCCTCGTCCCACCGGCCCTTCTGCTGGAACGCGGCCGCGAGGTTCTTGTGGGCCTTCGCATTACCGGGTTCGAGGATGAGCACCCTCCTGAAATGCACAGCCGCCTCGTCCGCGCGCCCCTTGCCGAGCAGGGCGACTCCGAGGTTCAGGTGGGTCTCCGCGCGGTCGGGCGCGATCGCGAGGGCCCTCTCGAACTGCCCGACCGCGTCGTCGACGCGCCCCTTCTGGAGCAGGGCGACTCCCAGCTCGTTCATCGCGCCGTCATCGTCGGGCCTGATCTCAAGGGCCCGTTCGAACTGTGCGATCGCC
Source organism: uncultured Opitutaceae bacterium (assembly GCA_964419075.1). Classification (GTDB taxonomy): domain Bacteria; phylum Verrucomicrobiota; class Verrucomicrobiia; order Opitutales; family Opitutaceae; genus Palsa-1447. Next base: position 7,027 of record CAYQOH010000026.1, read on the forward strand.
AGGTCCTCTCTTCCTTCGCCAAGGAAGACGCCGCCGAGGTTCTCGCAGGCCATCCAGCAGCCGGGGTTCCGCGCGAGCGTCGCCTGCCAGAGCGTCTTTGCGTCGCCGTATGCCGAGCACTGGCGCGAGGTCATCCAGCCAAGAAGGGCCAACAGGAGCGCCGCCGCGGCCGCCGCGGCGCGGCGGCCCGGCAAGGGGAGCCCGGCGACCGCGGCCGCCAGCGCCGCCGCGCAGGCCGATATCGGGACGGCCGCGGCAAGGTACGCGAAGTGGTCGGCGACAAAGGAGTAGACGAAGGGAAAGACGTTGAAGAAGCCGAGGGCGGGGAAGAGCGTGCCGGCGAAGAGCAGCGCGGAGGCCAAAGGGCCGCGCGAGCGCCCGCGCGCGAGGAAGAGAAGCACAAGCCCGGCGGCGGCGGCGGCCGGGAACAGGTACTGCCCGGGCGCCCCCGAATCGACGCCCCAGCGCGGGTAGATGAAGGCCAGGTCGGCGGGCCAGAAGATCTTTCCCAGGTAGAACCAGAGGGCCCTCCCGGCCACGAGAACGCGGTCCGCGAGGCTGAACTCGAATGCCGCGCCCTTGGCGCCGATGTAGGCCTGCTCCACCCAGGCCGTCACGAGGCCTGCCGCGGCGCCCATCAGCAGCCACGGAGAGAGGGGGAGCACGTCCGCCCTCCAGCGAAGGCGGCCCCGCTTCCACCAGAGGATGACAAGGAGGGCGGCGGGCAGCGTCGCGGTGACGGTTTTCGTCGCCAGGGCCATCGCGAAGAGGGCCGTCGCAAGGCCGTACGCGCGGGCGCGGCGCCCCTCGTCGAAGCGCAGGTAGGCCAGGGCCGCCGCCAGGAAGAACACGGCCGACAGGGTGTTCTTCTGCTCCGAGACCCACGCGACCGACTCAACGCAGATCGGGTGCAGCGCGAAGACCGCCGCCGCAAAGAGGGCTCCGGGAAGGGCCAGGCGGCGCAGGACCCCGTAGAGGAGGAAGGCGGCCGCGGCATGCAGCAGGACGTTCGCCAGGTGGTAGCCCGCCGGCGCATCCCCCCAGAGGCGGTGCTCAAGCCAGAACGCGCTGTGCAGGAGGGGATAGTACTGCTGCGTCGCTCCGGGCTCGAACCAGATCCTCCAGAGGCCCTTGAGCGGGCGCAGGTCCGCGCGAGTGACGTGGCCGTCGTCGTCCCAAATGAAGCCGGCGTGCAGCACTGCGGCGTACGCGGCGAGCGTCAGGGCGGCCAGGAGGAGCCCGACCCGCCCGTCGACTCCAAGGGGTGCCCGGCAGGGCCCGGGTGCGGCCCGGTCCCCCTGCGGCGCCGCGGCGCGGGCGACCCGTTCGTCTGGCGTTCGGCTCATTCGGATCGGCGCGATTACGCCCGAGCCGAAATGGGGACACAACCGGATTCGGGCGGCGATCGCCGCGATCCGGCGTCTCAGCCCTTGCCGCCAAAGCTCACGTAGTCGTCGAGGTCGAGCAGGTCGAAGAACCCGTGCACGTCCTCCCGGTCCTTGGCGATCCGCGCGATCTCCTCGCCGAACCACTCGTGGCCCGCGGCCCTGCCTGGGGCGTGCATCCTCAGCCAGTTCGACCACGCGGCGATCTCCGAGGGCGTGCGCTTGCTGCGGGCGCGCACCCAGGCGAGCATCTGCGTGTCGGAGCGGCCCTTCCTCACCTCGGCCAGGAGCGCCTTGGCGCTGATGCCGGCAAAGAGAAGGAAGTGCTGGTCCAGGCCGCAGTCGTAGTTGTACTCGCCGTTCTTGCCGGCGAGCTTGGCGCGGGCCTTGTCAAGGAGGCGGGGAAGGTGGACGAATCCGCCGAGCTGGACGCGCGGGCTGCGCGGGGGGTGCTGGGTGAGGTCGGGTTTTGAGAGGTTCATCATGGGAGCGTGCAATCTGGCACGTTTTCCCGGCCGTGCAACCCCATCAGCCCTTCGGCCGGAAGACCTTGATCACCGACTCGTTCGCCTCGAGGCGGGGGCCGCCGATCAGGTCCACGCAATACGGGATCGCCGGGAAGACGGCCTCCAGGTTCTCGCGGATCGCCTTGGGACGGCCGGGAAGGTTGACGATGAGGGTCCCCCTGCGGATCCCCGCGATCTGCCGCGAAAGAATGGCCGTCGGGACGAACGCGAGGGAGGCAGCCCTCATGGCCTCTCCGAACCCGGGCAGCAGCCGGTCACAGACGGCCGCCGTCGCCTCGGGGGTCGTGTCCCGCGGCGCGGGGCCGGTCCCGCCCGTTGTGACGATCAGACAGCACCCCGCCTCGTCGGCCATGCGCATGAGCTCGGCCTCGATCTGCGGGCGCTCGTCGGGCACGACCTTGTAGTCGACGTCGAACGGCGTGGACAGCCACTCAAGGAGCAGGGCGACGCACGCCTTGCCGGGCGTGTCCTCGTAGACGCCGGCGCTTGCCCGGTCGGACACGTTGATGACCCCGATCCGGACCGTTCTGGCCGGCCGCGGGCCGGGCGCGGGTGCGGGGTCCTTCACAGGAGTCCGTTCAGCCGGGCGAAGGGATCCCATCCCTTGTCCTGGTGCCATTCATACTCGGCGCGGTTCGCGACCTCGAGGCTGGTGTCCCAGTCGGTGAGGTGGGCGATGAGGCCGAGGGCCATGTCCATTCCCGCGGACACGCCCGAGGACGTGAAGAATTTTCCGTCCTCCACCCAGCGGGCCTCGGCCACCCAGTGGACGGCGGGCCACCTCGACGCGACCATCTTGAACACGCGCTTGTTGGAGGTGGCGCTCCTGCCGTCGAGGAGCCCCGCGTTCGCCAGGAGGATGCTGCCGGTGCAGACGCTGGCGACGAAGCGGGCCTTCCCGGCCTGCAGCCTGAGTTCGTCGAGGAAGGCCCCGTTCGAGAGCTCGCGCCGGGTGCCCATGCCCCCGGGCACGAGCAGCACGTCCAGGGCGGGCGCGGCCGCGAGGGCCGACTCGGCCACGCATGACGGGCCCTGGTGGCTGCGGACGGCGCCGGGCGCCTGCGCGAGCATCAGGATCCTCGCGCGCCCTTCCAGCATCCCGAACATCTCCAGGGGGCCGAACATGTCCAGGAGCTCGAACCCGTCAAAAAGCACGGCTCCGACCGTGATGGGAGGGGGGCCAGCACTCACGTCCGGGGGCGCCGCCGACGCCGTCACTTCCTCGGCCGGAGCGCCGAGCCGGACACCGCCGCCAGCATCGAGGTGAAGTCCGAGCCCTTCTCGTCGTCCGCCGCGACGCTGAAGGCGGCCATGACCTTGTCGTCATACTGCACGATGCCGACGCCGATGACCTTGAACTCGTCGTGCTTGGAGGGCTTGCCGACCATCGACGCGTCGGTGAACACGCAGTAGCAGCCGTAGGCCCCTCCCGGCACGCTCAGCTCGCGTACCACCTTCTTCTTCTCGACCGACTGCTCGACGAACTGCTCGGCGACGTCGAGGACCTCCTCCTGGATCTTCTCCTTGGCGACGGGCTGCGGGTCCGGGACGAAGGTGACGTTGATAATGCATTTTGCGTTCGCGTCGCCCGGGGGCGACAGCGTCACGGTGTAACCGCTGTCCGCCACCTTCTGCGAGGAGAGCGTCCAACCGGCCGGGGGCGTGACCTGGAACGTGCCATACGGGCCGAGATCGAGCGGGGCCGCCGAAGCGGCCAGGGGACACAGGGCGAGTAACGCGAGGACGGTGAGTCGCTTCATGGGGAGTGGGTTCTTGCGGGGCGCTAAGTCGGCCCGGCCTCTCCTCTAACAAACCCGCGTAGCCCGTGGCAAGGAGGCGTTTGCCCCGGCGATGCCGGGCGCGGCCGCGCGCGGGCTCTAGAGCGCCTCCCATGCGTCCCGGATCGCCTCGGGCGACTCGCCGCGGGCCCGCAGGGTCCGCAGGCTGAGCGCGTCATGGCGCTTGGCCAAGCGGATGCCGGCCTCGTCCCTCATGAGCGGGCAGTGGTGATAGGCGGGGGCCCGCTCGCCCAGGGCCCGCAGGATCAGGAGCTGCCGGAAGGTCGACCGCACCAGGTCCTCCCCGCGGACGACCTCGGTGATCCCCATGGCCGCGTCGTCCACCGCGCAGGCCAGCTGGTAGCTCGGGCAGCCGTCCTTGCGCCAGACGGGGAAGTCGCCAAGGTCGCGGCCGGCCACCGCCCGCTGCGGGCCGAGGCGCGAGTCGATGAACTCGAGCGCCTCGCCGTCGGGCACGCGCAGGCGCCAGTTGACCCCGAGCGCGTCGCCAAGGGGCGGCAGGGGTGCGTCCGGGTCGGGGCGGAACGCCGCCGGATAGACCGGCTCGTCGTCGGCGCCCTCATGGGGGGCGCTGGCGGCCTCGATCACGTCCCGGCGCGACCGTGTGCAGGGGTAGATGAGGCGGGCGCCGTGGAGGCGCTCGAGGGCGCCGCGGTAGACCGCCAGGCGCTCGCTCTGGCTGTAGGGCGCGAAGGGCCCCCCGACGTCCGGGCCCTCGTCCCACGAGAGCCCGAGCCACCGCAGGTCCTCGAGCATCGCGCGCGCGTAGTCCATCCGGAAGCGCTGCGCGTCGAGGTCGTCGTTGCGAAGGACGAGGGCGCCGCCCGCCGCCCGCGCCCTGAGCGCGGCGATCCAGAACGTCCGCGCGTGGCCCACGTGCAGGTAGCCGGTCGGGGAGGGCGCCAGGCGCCCGCGGTAGGCGCGGGGCGCCGTCAAGGAATTGTGTTCATTTCCGGGCAAGGAACCGCATCGTGGCAGGCTTACCCGTCATGGCAAAGCTCCTGTGCGTCTACTGCGGCTCGTCCAAGAAGGTCGACCCCAAGTACTATTCCGCGGCCGAGGAGGTCGGCCGGGCGATGGTCGAGAGGGGCTGGGGCCTCGTCTACGGGGGCGGGAACGTCGGGATGATGCACTCGGTCGCGCGGGCCGCCAAGCAGGCGGGCGGCTACGTCGTGGGGGTGATCCCGGACTTCATGAAGGTTCGCGAGCTCGCCTACGTTGAGGCCGACGAGCTCATCACGGTGGGCACGATGCGCGAGCGCAAGCGCGTCATGGAGGAGCGGGCGAGCGCTTTCCTGGCCCTGCCGGGGGGGATCGGAACGCTCGAGGAGCTCGCCGAGATCATGACCCTGCGCTACATCAACCGGACCGACAAGCCGGTCATCCTCTTCAACCAGGACGGCTACTACGACGACCTGCTGCGGTTCTTTGACCGCATGGCCCTCGAGCGGTTCAAGTCCTCGGGGCTGCATGCGCTGTTCCGGGTCGCCGGCCAGGTCTCCGAGATCTGGCCGCTGCTCGACGCGCCGGATGCGTTCGAGTCGGACCCGCTCTGGAAGGAGACCCGCTGAGGCGATGCAACGGCCGGGAGCGCGGGAACTCTTGATGGCCCACCGGGGGCTGCGGCTGTCGCCCGAGGAGGCCGACGCCGTCCGGGAGACGATCGCGTTCGTCGAGGCGCACCCGGACTGCCTCCTGCGCAGTTGTCTGCCGGGCCACCTCACGGGGTCGGCCTGGATCCTGAGCCCGGACCGCCGCAGGACGCTCCTCACCCACCACGGCAAGCTCGGCAAGTGGCTGCAGCTGGGCGGGCATGCGGACGGTGACCCCGATCTCCTGGCGGTGGCGCTGCGCGAGGCGCGGGAGGAGAGCGGGCTTTCCCGCTTCAGGATCGTCGACGGGAGGCTGTTCGACGTGGACCGCCACTGGATCCCGGCCCGCGCGTCCGAGCCCGGTCACTGGCACCACGACCTGCGGTTCGTGCTCGAGGCCGACCCGTCGGAGCCGCTGACGGTGTCGCACGAGTCGAAGGAGCTGGCCTGGGTCGACGTGGCGGCGGTCCCGGCGCTCAACCCCGAGGAGTCGATGGCGCGGATGGTGCGCAAGACCCTCGGCGTCCCCATGACCCCGGGGCGGTGAACCGGGGGATTCGGCGCAGGCGCCCAGCCGCGGCGCGCGGGATGCCTGGGTCGGTGGTCAACGGGTCTGCGTCCCGGCACGCCGTCGCGCCGGATCCGGCGCACCAAGATCTCGCGGAACACGAGGACCCTGCGCGCTGTCGGGGTTCCTTGCGGTCCCGTGCCTATTCTACCCCATACCTCCGGCCGGGCGATTGCTGCGATCCTGATAAGCGCGTCGGCGCTTGCCCGCGCGTGGGCCCAGGCGCCTGCCGACCTGCCCGCGGCGCAGGCTTCGGACGGAATCCGGCCCGCGCACGTGTGGAGCACTGGCTACCCGGTCCTTGTCCTGGGCGACACGGAGGCGATCTTTTCCTCCCCGGCCCATTGGGGCGAAGGCGAGTGGCTGGACGCCGCGGAGGCGGTCGCCGCCGTAGGGGCCACCGCCGCGTTCGACCGCTCGATACGCGCCCATGTGCAGGCCGATCGAACGGCCGGCGAGGACAAATTCATGAGGCAGTGGGAGGAATTCGGGAACTATTACGCGTTTGGCGCGCTGGCGGCGTTTGACGCCTGGGGCGAGCTAGGCGGCAACGTCCGGGCGAAAAACACGGCGATGGACGGGATTGCGGCGAGCCTCATCGCCGGGGGCCTGATCACGCCGGCGCTCAAGGTCGTCGTCGGCCGCGAGCGGCCGAGCACGACCTCGGCGACGTTCCGGTTCAAGCCGTTTAGCTCGAATTCCTCCTTTCCCTCCGGTCACGCGACCGAGGCCTTCGCCGTCGCGACGGCCATCGCCGAGAACTATCCGGCCTGGTGGGTCCAGACCCTGGCCTACGGAACTGCCGGCCTGGTCGGGTACGCGCGGATCGAGCAGAATTCGCATTTCGCGAGTGACGTGGTGGCGGGATCCCTGGTCGGCTGGTCGGTGGCCCGGGCCGTGGTGCACCGAAATGACGGGTCGCCCGATCCGACGAGGGTCACCTGGACCCCCTACGCCAGCTCGAAGGGGATCGGGGTCGTGTTCTTCAAGAGCTTCTAGGGAGCGCATCCGCGCGCTCACTTCGCCGGGGGCCGCCAGAGGTAGATAGCTTCGGCCTTCGGAATCCATCCGGTCTGCCCGTTCGGGAACGAAAGGCGGGCCCAGCCGAGGAACGTCTTGTCCACGATGGCCGCGGAGCCTGCGGCGAGGGTCGTGGTTTTTTGGGAGACGTCGGCCTCCGTGGGGATCGAGCGGAGGATTCCGGGGCGCCAGACCACCACCGCGCGGGTGTCGGCGGCGATCCCGTACGCGCGGTAGGCGACCAGTGACGCCCCGGCGCCCAGGAGAGCGGCCCCGAGCAGGCAAACCGACACCGGCACGGCCCACGCTCTGCGCAGGAGGCCGTGGAGCGCGCAGAGCAGGAGCGCGAGGGCCGCGGCGGCGAGGGCGGCCGAGGCCGCCCCGGCCCGCTGCCAGTCGCCGGGGGACAGGAGCCTTGCCAGCGATTCCACGGGGCCGCGCTGAAGGAGGGTGTCCAAGGGCTCCGGCACGAAGCCGGCCTTGTCGCAGGCGAGCGCCACCTGGCGCCGGGCCTCGGGGCTCGAGGGGTTCTGGACGAACGCCGCGGACGCCTGGGCGGCCGCCTCGCCCCAGCGGTCCTGCTGGGCGAGCGCGAGTGAAAGGTTGTGCCGGGCCGACCAGTCGGTCGGACTCGCGGCGGCCGCCTCCGCCCACGCCTTTTCGGCGGCGGCGAAGTCCCCGCTCCGGTAGGCCGCCGCGGGGTCCGCGGCGCAGAGCCGAGACGCCGACAGCGCGGCCGCGAGGGCCAGCGCGGGCACCAAGTTGCGCGGTAGAAGGAGGCGGGCTGCGTTGAAGGCACGCAGCGGCTTCGCCTCAAAGGCGGCCTGCGCCCGCGCGATCCAGTCGGCGGGCAGCACGGAGTCCGCGCGGTACAGGAAGCGGTCGACCTCGGTCCACAGCTCGGCCCACGCCGGGTCGGCGAGCGCCGAGGCCGGCGGGGCGGCGTGCTCGATCCCCCAGAGGACGGCGGAGTCGTGCTGCCAGGCCAGGAGGAGGGGCACCTTGCCTGAGGCGGGCGCGGACCTGAGGGCGGCGAGCGTCGCGCCAAGGCGCCGGCGCGCCTCGCGCACGGGCTTCAACGGGTCCGTCGCGCGGGCGCGGCGGTAGGCGAGCGCCGTCCAGAGTCCGGCGAGCAGCGCGAACGGCGCGGCGCACGTCGCGGCGAGCGTGCGCAGGCGCAGCGGGAGCGACGAGGACCTCCCGCCGGGTACGGGGTCGCCCAGCGCGCCCGCCGGCTCCTCCGGCGCCTTGGTCTCCGCCTTTGGGGCCTGCGCGGAAACCCGCGGCACCCCCGGGGCGGCGGCCGTCTGGTCCGGGGCCGGTGGCGTCGCCGAGGGCGCCGCTTCCACCGTCACGGAGGCGCCGGGCGCCGAGAGGGTCCGGTAGGCGCCGCTCTGGGGATCGAAGTAGGTGAAGGCGAGGGCCGGCAGCTCGTAGCTTCCCGGCCGCGTCGGCACGAGGACCACGTCCTCGGCGAGCGTCCCATCGAAGAGCTTCCCGGCCGGCTGGGTGCGCTTGGGCTTGGGCTGGATGACCTGGAAGTCCGCGGGGGCCTCCCGCGAGGGCAGCCCCCGGATCTCCGGCCAGTTGCCGGAGCCCGACAGCTCGACCGTCCACGTCACCGGCTCGCCGCTCTTCACCCGCAGCGGAACGACCTTCGAGGAGATCCTGAATTCGCCGACGGCGCCCGTGAATCCCGAGGGGGCGGGCGGCAGGGGCCGCACGTCGATCGACACGGGGGAATCGGGAACGGCGAACTGCTGGTATTGGCGCTGCTGGAAGAAGCCGAAGCCCGACACCCCGACGCTCAGGTTGATCAGCTGGCTGGTGGGGTTGAGCCTCAGGCGGCCCGCCGTCGGCGCCATCGCCCGGGTGTGGTACGCAAGGCCGGTGCGCACCTCGGCGCCGTGGGTTTCGAAAGGCTCGGGCTGCGACCAGTCCTCGGCGACCAGCGGGCTCGGGTCCCACTCGAACGTCCCGCGGCCCCAGCTCGGGTAGTAGCCCGTTGCGACGTCGATGGTGTAGCGCAGGTCGAAGACCTCCCCGGCCCACACGCGGTCCGGGTTGGGCCAGAGCTTTGCGGAGGCGGCCTCGCTCAGCGAGATGCCGGTCGAGCCGACCGTCGCGCCGGTGGCGTTGTAACGGGCTGCCGGCACCCGGACCTTGCCCTTGTTCGTGTCGATCGCGAACTCGGGGATAAGGACCGGCTGCGCCTTGGAGAGGAGGACGGCGAAGGTGACCGACACGTTCCGCGTGAACGCTCCGTTGATGATCGAGAGGTTGCTCGACTGGCCCTGGTAGTCCATCCGCAGGCCGTCCACCTTGGGCGGGACGGGGGTGTCGTCCGGCGTGCAGTCGTCAAAGACGAGCTGCAGCGTGGCCACCTCGCCCACGGGAAGGGAGCCGCCGGGGGGATCCCAGCGGGCCGACTGGCCGCGCACGCCGGGCGCCGCCGCAAGGGCGGCCGCGAGGAGAAGGGAGGTTGTGGGAATCCTGGGCATGGCGTTCACCAATTCTTGCCTGTGTTTGTGGGCGTGGGCATCGGCTCGCCCTTCCTCAGCAGGTCGAACAGCTCCGCCGGCGAGTCCTGGTTCTTCACCCGCTCGAGCTTCTCAAGGGGCACGGCGAGCTCGGGGTTGTCCATCGCGGGGTCCCGGGGCTCATCCTTGCGCACGCCGCCGACCTTCTGCATGGCCTGCTGGGGCTCCCGGGCCCCGGGAGGGGTCGGGGTGGGAGTCGTCCCCGCCATGTCCCCGAACGCGCTCGGCTTCTGCTCGGCCTTGCGCTCCTCAGGCTTCTGCTGCTGCTGTTGTTGCTGCTGCCCCTCGTCGTTCTGGCCGCCTGATTGCGGCGGGCGCTCCTTCGGGTCCCGGTTCTGCCCCTGCTGCTGGTCCTGCTTCTGATCTTGGTTCTGCTTCTGATCCTTGTTCTGCTGCTTGTCCGGGTTCTGAGATTTGTCCTGGTTCTGCTGCTGTTGCTTCTGCTCGTCCTGCCGCTTCAGGAGGTCCTCCAGCTCCGCCTTCAGGCGGGGCCAGTCGGCAGCCTTGGGATCGGAGGCCGAGCCGAGCTCCACAGCGCGGAGCGCGTCCCGGACGGGGCCCTCGGGCACCGGCTGGCCCGACGACTTGATGTGCTGGCCCCAGGTGGCCGATTCCTGGCCGAGCTCGGCCCAGTCCTGCGGGCTGCAGTGGTCCTGCGCCGAGAGGCGGGCCACGATCTTCGAGAGCACCGCGGCCGGGTCCGGAGCGGTGGCATCCGCAGCCCGGGCGTGCGCTGCGCAGAGGAGGGCCAGTGCCGCGCAGACGGCGGCGGCGGCGGGAGCCTTCGGGCGCGCCGGAACGCTCAGGCGCACCGCCCTTGATTTCGGGCGGACGGGGAACTCGAGCCAGAAACTCGCGACCAGGCAGGCGAGCGCCTGGGCGAGAGCCCACTGGAATCGCTCGGCGTACCGGACGCCGCTGTGCTCGACGAAGCGGCCCCTCTTGCCGGCGTCCACGGTCGAGGAGATGACTTTCGAGAGGTCCACCCACTCGCTCGCGTCGCGGTAGACGCCGTGAGTGGCCTCCGCGAGCTCGCGCAGCGTGCCGCTCTCCAGCTTCGACATGACGACGGCGCCCCGCTCGTCCTTCATGAAGCCCCCGACGCCGTCGGGAATCATCGCCCCGGCGGCCGTCCCGACCCCGAGCCCGATCACCCGGACCCCGCGCTTGGAAAGCTCGGGGACCCGGTCCCTCCAGTCGTCGTCGGTCGCCTCTCCGTCGCTCAGGATGATGAGAAAGCGGTCGGCCGCCGAGGCGCTCCCGAAGGCCTCGACGGACGCGTCGATCAGCTGCCTGTAGTTGGTTCCTCCCTCCGGGAGGTAGTCCGGGCCGAGCAACGGCAGGAACTCCCGCAGGATCTCGTAGTCGGCGCTCATCGGGGCCTGCAGGAACGCGGTCCCGGAGAACACGATCAGGCCCACGCGCTCGCCCTTGAGCCGGTCGAGCAGGGCCTCGATCAGGAGCTTGGCGCGCTCGAGCCGCGAGGGCTTCACGTCGGGCGACAGCATCGAGCGCGAAAGGTCGAGCGCGATGACGATGTCCCGGGACTGGTCGAACACGGGTTCGTCAAGGCGGCCCCACTGGGGCCGCGCCAGGGCGAGGATGGAAAGGGCGATGCCCGCGCACAGCAGGAAGCGGCGCCGGGTCGCGGGCCCCTTCGCGGTCCCGCTCTGCGAGAGGCTCACGGTCCTCAGTCCGGCCTCGGCGCGCAGTATCTTAGGATGGTGGAACTCCCCGAGGCGGCGGGTGCGCGCAAGCTCCCACACGAGGAGGGCGCCCGGCAGGGCGAGAAGCCAGAGGAGGTGGGGCAGGGCGAAGGTCATCGGGGGCGGGACAGCCAGGCGCCTGCGCCGAAGAGCGCGAGGCCCGGCACGGCGAGCCAGCTGAAGAGCTCGGTCGTCACCAGGTAGCTCTTGGCCTGGAACTCGATCTTCTGGCTCGAGTCGATGGCGGCGAAGGCGGACTCGATGGTGCCGGTCTCCGCGGCGCGGAAGAACTGCCCCCCGGTCGTCTGCGCGATGTCCTTGAGCGCGCCCTCGTCCAGGTCCGCCATGACGTAGCGGTAGCCGATCTTCTTGCCGTTCTCGAAGACCGGGAAGGGGACGCGCCCGTCCTTTCCCGCCCCGATCGTGTAGATCGGGATCCCGCGGGCCTTCGCGAGCTGCGCCGACTGCTTCGGGCTGATTGCCCCCATGTTGTTGGCTCCGTCGGTCAGCAGCACGATGAACCCGCCCTTGCGCTTGCCGCCGCCCTCCCTCGCGGACTGGTCGAGCCTCGAGATGGCGACGCCGAGCGCGTCGCCGATCGCGGTGCCGTCCTCGATCAGCCCGATCTTCACGCGCTCGAGCTGGCGCGCGAGCCACGCGTGGTCGGTCGTCAGCGGCGAGAGCGTGTAGGCCTTTGCGGAAAAGAGAACGACCCCGATCCTGTCGCTTGCACGGCGCTCAATGAACGCCTCGATCACGGGCTTGATCGCCTGGAGCCGGTTGATGCTTTCTCCGTTCTTCTCGTAGTCCTCGCTCAGCATCGACCCCGACAGGTCGATGGCGAGGACGATGTCGTAGCCCTGCGAGCGGACCTCGCGCTTGTCCTCGACCCGCTGAGGGCGGGCGAGGGCCCCGATGACGAGCACGAGGCCCGCGACGGCGAGGCCGGCCGTCCAGCTGGCGGCCGCGGCGACGCTCGGGCGGTGCCACGCCGCGGCGAAGGGCACGAGGAGGACCGGAACCCGGGAGCGGCCCCGCAGCCAGACGGCGAAGGGGAGGACGGCGGTCGCAAGGAGCCAGAGGGGGTCGGCCAGCCTCAGGTTTGAGGCGGCGAGCAGGAGGGCGGGCTGGTCGAGGGGGCTCATCGGCCGCGCTACCAGTGGCTCCGGCGGCCGCCCGCGCGCATCCGGGCGTGAAAGAACCGCACCAGCGCGTCGAACCGGTCGTCGGCCGTTGAGACGACGAGCCGGCTGAGCGGGTCGGGAAAGAGCGCCTCCCACGACGCGCTGCGGCGGGTGCGCCATGCGGAATGGGCGGACCGGTCGGCGCTGCCGCCGTCCAGGCCGACCAGGCGCCCCGAGGCGGGGTCATACGCGGTGATGCGGCCCTCCCGCGGCAGCTCGCGCTCCCAGGGGTCGTCCACGCGGAACCCCATGGTCTGGTAGCGCCTCCTTAAGACCCCCCAACCCTCGGGCTCGGCCCTCGGCGGGAAGTCGCCGAGCCACAGGAGCACGCTGTGCTTCGGGGCGGCGCGCGCGATGAACCTCCAAGGGATCTCGGGGGGGCCGTCGGCGGGGGACGGCGCGGGTCTGCCGATGAGCGAGGCCGCGGCGTGGAGAATGGGCCCGCGGCCGCGCACCGGCTCCCTGATGATGGGCCCGGACGGCGCGGCGTGGACGAACCCGACCCGGTCCCCGTTCACGGCGCCCAGCAGCATCACCAGGCCGGCCAGCTCGAGAAGGGCCTCCCGCTTGGACTGGCTGCCCGAGCCGAAGTTGAGCGTCGGCGAATCCTCCAGGACGAGCAGGAGGGTGACCTCGCGCTCCTCGACGAACTTCTTGCGATAGGGCTCGCCGAGCCGGGCCGTGACGTTCCAGTCGATGTCGCGCACGTCGTCCCCGTACTCGTAGCGGACGACCTGGTCGAACTCCATGCCGCGGCCCCTGAACGTCGAGCGGTATTGCCCGCTCAGGATGTTCTCGACGGCGTGCCGCACGCGCCACTCGAGCTGGCGCA
>CAYQOH010000027.1:0-20128 GCA_964419075.1 uncultured Opitutaceae bacterium
GCCGCCGCAGTTGGCGACGTCCGTGATGTCGTAGCGGAAGCCGCTGTAGCCGCTCTCATGGTGCCCGACGAACCAGCCGTTCACGACGACGGTGCAGTCGCGGTAGACGCCGTCGAACTCGAGCCAGATCCTCTTGCCCGCGTCGGCCGCCGGCAGGTCGAAGGTGCGCCGGTACCAGGCGACGCTGTTCTGCGGAAAGCCCTCTCCGACGGGCTTGAAGCCGTGCGCGGCGTCGGCGGCCGGATCAAAGGGGAGCTCGATCGCCCAATCGTGGGGCAGGTCGACCTTGCGCCAGCTCGCGTCGCTGTACGACACGCTGGCGGGGCCGTACCCGGCGCCGGCCTTCGAGAGGCTGTAGCCCGGGCCCCAGTCGTTGCCCAGGTGAAACCTCCACCCGAAATCCAGGAGAAGCCTCTCCCTGGGGCCAGAATCGGCTGCGATGGCCTGTTGACCAGCGGTGAAAGCGGCAAACGCCACGACGAGCGCAAGACAACGACGTGTGACTGGGTTCATAAGGGGTTTGGGGACCCTAAGTTTGCACGCGCGCGCAGCCGCGGCAAGTCGCCCGTCACACTCGGCTAAATGATAGTAGCGGCGCCCTACTTGGCCATAAACCGGAAGATCGTCGTCGAGCGGTAGGTGTCGCCGGCCTTCAGGACGTAGGTCGGGAAATTGGGGTGGTTCACCGAGTCGGGAAAATGTTGGGTTTCAAGGCAAAGAGCCCAGTACTGGCGGTAGACGACGCCCTTCTTGCCCGTGATCGTCCCGTCAAGAAAGTTGCCGGTATAGAACTGGACCCCCGGCTCGGTGCTCGAGACCTCCATTTCGCGGCCGCTCCTCGGCTCGTAGACCGTCGCGACCGCGGCCAGGCGGCCCCCACCCCCGTTGACCACGAAATTGTGGTCGTAGCCCACCGGGTTTGCGCCCACCTCCTTCAGGTGCTCCCCGATCCGTGTCGGGCTGCGGAAATCCATCGGGGTTCCCGCGACGGGAGGGATCTCGCCGGTCGGGATCAGCGTCGAGTCGACCGGGGTGTACCGGTCTGCGTTGAGTGTCAGGATGTTGCCCAGGATGTCCCCGTGCTCGGCCCCCCCGAGGTTGAAGTAGCTGTGGTTGGTCACGTTGACCGGCGTGTCCCTGTCCGTCGTGACCGCGTAGTCTATCCGCAGCTCGTTCGATGCAGTGAGGGAATAGGTGACGTCGACGCTGCAGTTGCCCGGGTAGCCCTCCTCGCCGTCACGGCTGCGATAAGAGAACCTGACCGCAGGCGTGTCGCCCGGCACGACCTGCCCGTCCCAGACCACCTTGTCGAAGCCCTTCTTCCCCCCATGCAGGTGGTTCGGGCCGTCATTCGTGGCGAGCTGGTACGTGCGGCCGTTGAGCGTGAAGCTCCCCTTGGCAATGCGGTTGCCCACGCGCCCCACGATCGCGCCAAAGTAGGGCTCCTTGGACAGATAGCCGTCGATGCGGTCGAATCCGAGCACGACATCGTCGAGCGTCCCGTTGCGGTCGGGAGCGTCGAGCTCAGTGAGGATGGCGCCATAGGTCATGACCTTGGCGACCATTCCGCCCGCCCCTTTAAGGACGTAGAGGTCCACCGCCCTGCCGTCCGCCCGGCCGAACGGGAGCTTTTCGACCCCGGCGCCACCGGCCGCCTGGGCGGCCATGGCGCAGAGGCAGAGGATGAGTGAGGGGAATCGAGCGTTCATGCGGGGGTTCGTGTTTGGGGGCCGTGCCCGTCCCTGCCCCGGGGTCAGCCCGAGAAGTAGACGTAGGCGGCCAGGATGCAGGAAAGGATGAACGCCGACGCGAGGACGTCCCTCTTGTCCCAGCTGGCCCTCGTGCGCGCACGGTCCTCGTCGGACGCGGTCGCATAGGTGAGGCTCTTGATCCGGTCGTAGTCCGGGCGGGCCGTGAGGTAGCTCACGGCGACCATCACGACCGCGGAGACCACCGTGATCAGCACGCTGAAGTACTGGAAGTTGATGTTGTTCACGATCCAGAAGAACGACCCGTGATCGTAGCCGTTCTCCAGCCCGCCGACCTTCATGGTCTTGAGCGTGTCCACGACCATGCGGAATCCCCCGATCGCGAAGCCCACGACCATCGCCCAGAGGCACCCCCTGGCGTTGAGCCGCTTCCAGAAGACGCCGAAGAAGAATACGATGAATATCGGCGGGGCGAGGTAACCCTGGACCGACTGGAGGTAGTCATAGAGGCCGTGCGCCCCCTGGATCACGGGGATCCACGCGAGCGAGATCAGGATCATCCCGGCCGTGGCAAAGCGCCCCATGCGCACGAGCTCGTGCTGCGAGGCAAGCGGCCGGAGCTTCTGGTAGAGGTCGACGGTGAACAGGGTCGAGCACGCGTTGAACACGCCTGCGAGCGAGCCCATGAGCGCCGAAAGCAGGCCCGCGACGACGATTCCGCGGAGCCCGGGCGGCAGCAGGAACTTGACCATCAGCGGGAACGCGGCCTGGCACTCGGCCGGCACGGGCTTGCCGTCGGCCCCCACCATCGACGCGAGCTCGGGGAGCTTCCCGCTCTTGGCCAGCGCAAAGCAGATGAGGCCGGGGATGATGAACAGGTAGACCGGGAACAGCTTGAGGAAGGCGGCGAAGATGCTGCCCCGGCGCGCGATCGTCTCGTTGGGGGCGCCCAGGGCGCGCTGGACGATGTACTGGTCGGTGCACCAGTACCACAGCCCGATGATCGGCGCGCAGATCAGCATGCCGGGCCACGGGAACTTGTCGTTGAAGTACCAGGCCTGCCGGACGACGGCCCCCGACGCGTTCGTCTCAAGGACGGGCAGCCACGTGGACTGCTGGCCGACCGGGGTGATCGGCTTCCAGAGGTTGAACATCTCGGACCCGCAGAAATGCCTGAGCTCGGACCACCCGCCAAGCCGGTGCAGCCCGTAGATAGTCAGGCACGCCGAGCCCCCGATCAGCACGATCACCTGGACGGCGTCGTTGTAAACGACCGCCCGCATGCCGCCGAGCAGCGTGTAGAGGCCGGTCAGCAGGATGACGGAGACGGACCCGATCCAGAAGCTGTTGATCGTGGCGCCGCCCACCGTGAGGTGCACCTCGGGCAGCAGCGTCGCGAACACCACCCCTCCCGCGAAGATCCCGACCGCGATCTTCGAAAGGATGAACGTGATGATCGAGACGATCGACAGGACGTAGCGCGAGGAGGGGCCGAAGCGGCGCTCGAGGAACTCGGGCATCGTGAAGACCAGCGAGCGCGAATAGAACGGGACGAAGACCCACGCGAGGACCAGCAGGCACCAGGCGTGGAGCTCATAGTGCGCCAGCGCCACCCCGTCGGTCGCGCCCGAGCCCGCAAGTCCGACGATGTGCTCGGAGCCGATGTTCGACGCGAAGATCGAGGCCCCGATCACCCACCATCCGAGGTTGCGCCCCGCGAGGAAGTAGTCGGCCGCGGTGTCCTTGTTCTTGCGGACCACCCAGCTGGCGACCCCGAGGAGCAGCCCGAAATAGAGCGCGATCGCCAGCCAGTCGATGGGGGTCAGCGTGGACGCGGAGGACGTGGCCATAGCGAGTGGGGTGGGCAGACTCATGGGGTTGGGGCGGGCCGCGGGTAACGGTAGGAAGCGGCGCGAAAGGGTGGCCACTTTCGATTCACTTTACCGTCCAGTCAACTCAGGATCGTGTCCGCGCCTCGGCGGCGCACGATCGCAGGCAAATCCCCACGGACATGGCGTTCACCCTAGGAATCGACTTCGGAACGAACTCGGCGCGGGCGCTCGTCGTCCGCTGCGCGGACGGCGAGGAGCTGGGAAGCTGCGTCGTCGGCTACACGAGCGGGCGCCAGGGGGTCCTCCTCGACCCGCGGGACGCGCACCTCGCGCGTCAGCACCCGGGCGACTACCTTGGCGCCATGGAGGCGTGCGTGGCCGGGGCGCTCGCCGCCGCCAGGCGCTCGCGCGGCTTCTCGGCCGCGAGGATCGTGGGCATCGGCGTCGACACCACCGGCTCCTCCCCGATCCCCGTCGACCGTGCCAACGGGCCGCTGGCCATGGACCGGAAATGGAGGCGCAACCTGTCGGCCCAGTGCTGGCTCTGGAAGGACCACACCGGCTGGCGGGAGGCCGCACGGATCACCGAGGTCGCGGCGCGCATGCGCCCCGCGTACATCGCAAAGTGCGGCAACACCTACTCCTCGGAGTGGTTCTGGTCCAAGATATGGCACTGCCTTGCGGTGGCTCCGGACGTCTTCAGGGCGGCCTACTCGTGGGTCGAGCTCGCCGACTGGATTCCCTCCGTGCTTTCCGGTGTGACGGACCCGAGGAAGGTCGTGCGCGGGGTCTGCGCCGCGGGGCACAAGGCCCTCTACAGCGACGAATGGGGCGGCCTTCCCGACAAGGACTTCCTCTCGGCCCTGGACCCGCGCCTGGCGAGCTTGAGGGACCGCCTCTACGACCGCGCGTACGACGCGACGACCGCGGCGGGAGCGCTGTGCGCCCCCTGGGCGAAGAGGCTCGGCGTTCCCGCGGGCCTGCCCGTCGCCATCGGGGAGTTCGACGTCCACTACGGGGCGATCGCCTGCGGCGTCAGGGAGGGCACCCTGGTCAAGGTGATCGGAACCTCGACGTGCGACTGCGCCGTGGTCTCGCCCAAGAAGCGGGTCCCGGACATCCCGGGGATCTGCGGCATCGTGCCGGGGGCGATCCTGCCCGGGTACGTCGGAATCGAGGCGGGGCAGTCGGCGGTCGGGGACATCTTCAATTGGTGGGTAGAGACGGTCTGCTGCGGCGACGCGGGGCTCCACGCGAGGCTGTCCGCCGAGGCCGCGAGGCAGGAGCCCGGCGAGAGCGGGCTTCTCGCCCTGGACTGGAACAACGGCAACCGGACCATCCTGGTGGACCCGCGGCTGTCGGGCCTGATCGTCGGAAGCACGCTCCACACCACCCGGGCCGAGATCTACCGCGCCCTCATCGAGGCGACGGCCTTCGGCGCCCGGATGATCATCGAGCGGATCCGCGACTACGGCGTGCCGATCCGGCGGATCGTCTGCGCGGGAGGCATCGCCGAGAAGAACCCGCTCCTCATGCAGATCTACGCGGACGTGACCGGCTGCGCGCTCTACGTGTCCGGCTCCCGTCAGGCCTGCGCGCTCGGGTCGGCGATCAGCGCCGCGGTCCTCGCCGGCGCCCACCGCGATTTTCCCACGGCGCAGCGCGCGATGACCCGCCTGAGGAGGACCTTCTACAGGCCCGACCCCAGGCGCCGGAGGGCCTACAACCGCCTCTACGAGCAGTACCGGACGCTCCACGACGGCTTCGGGGGCGTCCGCAAGGACATCGACCTGTCGCGGGTCATGAAGGAGCTCCTTGAGCTGAAGGCCCAGGTCCGCGGCGCGTGAGCCCACCCTCCTCTCCCATGAAAGACCTCCCCAAGTCCGAAGTCTGGCTGGTCACCGGCGCCCAGGAGCTCTACGGGCCGGGCCCCCTCAAGCACGTCGCCGACAATTCCAGGGCGATCGCGAAGGGGCTCAACGCGGCGCCCGGCCTGCCCTACCCCCTCGTCTTCAAGTCGGTCCTCACGACCGCGGACGCGATCCGTGCCGTCTGCCTCGAGGCGAACCAGGCCCCCCGGTGCGCGGGCCTCGTCCTCTGGATGCACACGTTCTCGCCGTCGCGGATGTGGATCGGCGGGCTCTCCGTCCTGCGCAAGCCGTTCGCGCACCTCCACACGCAGTTCAACAGGGACCTGCCGTGGTCGGAGATCGACATGGACTTCATGAACCTCAACCAGTCCGCCCACGGGGACCGCGAGGCCGGCTTCCTGCACGCGCGGATGCGCCTGCCCCGCAAGATCATCGTGGGGCACTGGCAGGACCCCGAGGTCGTCGAGCGCCTGGCGGCCTGGATGCGCGTCGCGCGGGGCTGGCAGGACCTGCAGGGGGCCCGGTTCGCGCGCTTCGGCGACAACATGCGCCGGGTCGGCGTCACCGAGGGCGACAAGGTGGCCGCTGAGACCCGCTTCGGCTACGGTGTCGACGGTTTCGGGGTCGGGGACCTCGTGGCCGAGGTCACGGCCGCTGCGGAGGCGAAGGTGACGGCCCTCTGCGCGGAGTACGAGGACCGCTACAAGGTCGCTCCCGGGCTTGGCCGCGGAGGTCCGCGCCACGAGGCGCTTCGCGAGGCCGCCCGGATCGAGCTCGGGCTGCGTTCCTTCCTCGCCAAGGGGGGCTTCAAGGGCTTCACCACGACCTTCGAGGACCTGCACGGCCTGCGCCAGCTGCCCGGCCTTGCGGTCCAGCGCCTGATGGCCGACGGGTACGGGTTCGGGGCCGAGGGCGACTGGAAGACCTGCGCGCTCCTGCGCATGATGAAGGTCATCGGCGAGGGGCTGCCCGGCGGCACGTCGTTCATGGAGGACTACACCTACCACCTGAGCCCCTCGGGCAGCCTCGTCCTCGGGGCGCACATGCTCGAGATCTGCCCGTCGATCGCGGCGGGCCGGCCCTCCGTCGAGGTCCACCCGCTCAGCATAGGCGGCCGCGAAGATCCCGCGCGCCTGGTCTTCACCGCGCCGGCCGGCCCGGCCCTGAACGCCTCGATCATCGACATGGGTACCCGCTTCAGGCTCATCGTGAACGAGGTCGACGTGGTGGAGCCACCCAAGCCGCTGGCGAAGCTGCCGGTCGCGCGCGCGGTGTGGACGTGCCGGCCGGACTTCAAGACGGCGTGCGGCGCGTGGATCCGCGCAGGGGGCGCCCACCACACGGCGTTCAGCTACGCCGTGACGGCGGAACACCTGCGCGACTTCGCGGAGATCGCCGGGATCGAGCTCGTGCTCATCGACCGCGACACCCGCCTGGCCGAGCTCGAGAAGGAGCTCCGCTGGAACGAGGCCTACTATCACGTTGCACCCGGCGCCCGCGGGTGAATCCTAGGCGGGCGCGACCCATGCCCCTCACCACCCGCAGCGCCTCCACGGAGGACCTCCCGGCGCTCACCGACATGATGCGCGAGTTCCACGCCGAGGCCGACTATGCGCTCGACGCCGCCTGGGCCCGCGCGAGCTTCGGCGCGCTGCTGGCCGACCCCTCCCGCGGCGCGGTCTGGATTGGGGACGCCGACGGCGAGCCCGCGGGCTACGTCGTCGTCACCTTCCGCCACAGCATGGAGTTCGGCGGGACGGACGCCTTCATCGACGACCTCTTCGTGCGTCGCGGCTTCCGCAGGCGGGGTGTCGGCAGGGCGGTGCTGGCGGCCGCCTTCAGGCTCTGCGGGGAGCGCGGGGTGCTTGCCGTGCACGTCGAGACCTCGGAGTCCAACGGGCCCGCGGTCGCGCTCTACGGCGCCTTCGGGATGATGGACCGGCGGCGCCTGCTCCTGACCAGGAGCCTCACCCCAAGGGACGAGCCCATGCTCGCAGGAAAGAGCGCATGACCCGCACACCCCCATGCTGACCGAGCTCAAACGCGAGGCCTACGAGGCGAACCTGGGCCTGCCCGCCCACGGTTTGGTCCACCTGAACTTCGGGAACGCGAGCGCCGTCGACCGCCGCCGGGGCGTCGTCGCGATCAAGCCGAGCGGCGTGGACTACGACCGCCTGCGGCCTGCGGACATGGTCCTCGTGGACCTCGACGGAAAGCGGGTCGAGGGAACGCTGAGGCCGTCCTCGGACACGCCGACCCATCTGGTGATCTACCGGGCATTCGGCCACGTGGGCGGCGTCGTCCACACGCACTCGGCCCACGCGACGGCGTTCGCGCAGGCCGGCATTCCGATCCCGGTGCTCGGGACCACCCACTGCGACTTCTTCCGCGGGCCCGTGCCGGTCACCCGCGAACTCAGCCGCCGCGAGATCGCGGGCAGCTACGAGGCCGAGACCGGGCTCGTGATCGTCGAGCGGTTCGCGAGGCTCGACCCCCGGGAGATTCCCGCGGTGCTCGTGGCGCGCCACGGGCCGTTCACCTGGGGAAGCACCGCTGCCGGAGCGGTGGAGAACGCGGTCGCGCTCGAGTTCTGCGCGATGCTCGCGGCCGAGACCCTGAGGCTGCGCCCCGGCGCGTCCAAGTTCCCGGCGGCGCTCCTCGACAGGCACTTCAGCCGCAAGCACGGCGCCGGCGCCTACTACGGGCAGAGCGGTGACCCGCGGAGCTAACGCCGCCCCCAGTGGGCGCCCGGCTTTCCGCGCGGGTGGTGCGACGGGGCCCGCTGGAAGCGGCCGCCTCCCCCTGCCCCCCCGCCGCCGCCCCTGCGGCCCTGGGGCTCCGGTCGTGGCGGGAACGCCGACGCCGGCTTGTAGGCAAAGCCCTCGAGCTTGAGGCGGGGGATCTCCTGGCCGATGAAGCGCTCGATCGCGCGGACGTCCGACTGGTTCTCGGGCGTGGCGAGCGTGAACGCATCGCCGACGGCCTGCGCCCTGCCCGTCCTGCCGATCCGGTGCACGTAGTCCTCGGGATTCTCCGGGACGTCGAAGTTGATCACGTGCGAGACGCCGGCCACGTCGATGCCGCGGGCCGCGATGTCGGTGGCCACCATGACCTCGTAGCGGCCGCTCCGGAAGCCCTCGAGGGCCTCCATGCGCTGGTTCTGCGAGCGGTTGGCGTGCAGGACGCCCACGCTGTGGTTCGCCTCCCTCAGGCGCCTCGCGATCCGGTCCGCCCCGTGCTTCGTCCGCGAGAATATGAGCACGCTGTGGAAGTCGATCGCCGCGAGAAGCGCCAGGAGGAGCTCGAACTTCTGCTCCTGCTGGACCTGATAGATCGCGTGCGTGATGAGCGTCGTGATGGTGCGCGCCGCGCCGATCTCGATCCGAGCCGGGTCCCTGAGCGCGAACGAGGCCACCGCGGCGATCTCCGGCGGGACCGTAGCCGAGAAGAACAGCGTCTGGCGCTGGGCAGGGCACTTCTGGATGATCCGCTTCACGTCGTGGATGAACCCCATGTCGAGCATCCGGTCCACCTCGTCGAGGACGAGGATCTGGATGCCGCCGAGGCCGAGCTCGCCCTCCTGCATGAAGTCCATGAGCCGGCCCGGGGTCGCGACCACGATGTCGGTGCCGGCGCGCAGCTCGCTGCGCTGCCTGCCGTAGCCCACGCCCCCGTGCAGCACGGTCGCCCGGATGTCCGAGTAGCGTCCCAGGTCCCGGAACGCCGTCTCGACCTGCGCCGCGAGCTCGCGGGTGGGCTCCAGCACGAGGACACGGGGCCCCGCCTTCTTGTGGATGCCGAGGAGCGTGAGGATCGGAAGGGCGAACGCCGCGGTCTTGCCCGTGCCGGTCTGGGCCGAGGCGATCAAGTCCTTGCCCGAGAGCACGGCGGGGATGGCGCGCAGCTGGATGGGCGTCGGCTCCGTGAAGCCCATGGCCTGCACTCCGCGGAGGAAATTGGGCGCCAGGCCGAGTTTTGTAAAAGGCATCACATACCAACGCCCCGAACCCTGTCAAAAGCGAGGTCAATCACGACTTGGGGAAGGGCCTGCGACCCCGATGTTGCCGAGCCGGGGTTTACCCGGCATGGTGCGGCCCGTGTCCCCGCCAAGAATCGCGCGCGTTCTCCTCGCCCTCGCAGCCGCAGCCGCGGCCACGGGAGCGCGTGCCACGCTCTGGGTCTCACCCGCGGGGGACGACGAGGACCCGGGGACTGAGGAGCATCCCCTCCGGACGATCGGGCGGGCGCGCGACGTCGTGCGTACGCTCAACCATGATATGGCCGACGACATCACGGTCTTCATCGCCGGCACCCACCATCTCGACCAGCCCCTGGAGTTCGGGCCGGAGGATTCCGGCACGAACGGCTTCAACGTTGTTTACACGGCGGCACCGGGCGAGCATCCGGTCGTGACCGGCGGAACCCGCGTCGCGGGCTGGACGCCTTCAGACCCGGAAAGGAACCTCTGGTCGGCGCCGGAGCCGGAGGGGCTGTCGGTCCCCGTGGACCTGTTCGTGAACGGGACCCCGGCGGCGAGGACCCGCGGCCGCCTCCTGCCCGTGTTCTCGAGGAACCCCGATGAGGCCTCCGCCGCGGCGCCTGGCCCGAAGGCCCACTGGAAGAACCCGGACGATGTCGCCTTTGAACCTCAGGAGCAGGGGGCCATTTGGTCCGAGCGCACCGGCGCGCGGGAGGCGTTCGTCGCCAATGCGTTCGAGCTTCTGGGTACCCCCGGCGAGTGGTACCTCGACCGTGCAGGGCGCCGTTTCTACTACACCCCGCGCGCCGGGGAGCAGATGGCGTCGGCCGACGTCGAGGCCGCTTCGGCGCCGGGGCTGATTGCGGGCGTCGGCACAAAGGAGCGGCCGATCGCCGGCATCGTCTTCAAGGGCATCCGCTTCGAATACACGGCGCAGCGGCGCGCCGGCACGCGGCCAAAGATCGTGCCGCAGGCCGCAGTCCGGTTCACCTACGCCGCGGCAATCCAGTTCCTCGAGGATGACTTCCTTCACATGGACACACCGGCGCTCGAGCTGGGACCTGTGGTCGAGGGCTGTACGGTCGACGGCTGCATGTTCGCGGACATCTCATGGTCGGCGGCCGCGTTATCGTGGGCATCCGCGACCCGGATTGCCGAGAGCCGCTTCTCGTATGTGGCCACTTCGCCGTTCGCAGGCGCCGGGCCCGACGGTACGGGCGTGATCGTGGTGACCCGCTCTGACGACATCTCGATCGAGCACGACCAGATAGACCACTACCCGGCCATAGCGATCGATAGAGACGCGGCTTCGGCAACCGGGGCCAGGGAGGCGTCCAACCTCATTTCATCCCCGATGATTCCATTCCACGGGGCGGGCGCCGGAGAGTCCGCCCCGGCGCCTTCCGGGGACCTGGGTTTGCCGCTGGCCTACCACGCACTCGCTGACGAGGCCTTCGCCTCTCCGACCACTCCGCACCCGCCGACCGCAGTGTCGGCGGAGGGCGAGGACGGATTTGCCTACGTCACCTGGATTCCCCCGTGCGTCGATGGCGGGTCGCCCGTCACGTCCTACACCGTTGCGTCGTCAAGCGGCGCCAAGGCAACAGTCGCCTCGGCCGACTTCCTGGCCAAGGGCTACCTGGTGTTCGGCGGACTCGAGAACGGACTTGCGGTCACATTCAGCGTGGCCGCGACGAATGCAAACGGGGCGAGCCCGCCCTCGCTACCGACCGCGGCCGTGATCATCGGTCACAAGAGAAAGTTGAAGCAGCCCCAGGCGCCCGCCGCTGTCTCGCTCACGACAGGCGGGGCCGGATTAGGCGTGCGGATCACCCCGCCCGCCGCGGACGGCGGCAGCCCTGTGATCGCCTACGTCGTGGCCGCATCGCCGGCGGGGCCGCAAGCCGTGCTCGAGGGCCTGGACGTCATCCGCGCCGACGCCACGCAACCCGTCACGAGAATCCTCGAGGGCATCTTCGCGAAGGGCGCCTCCGCCGTCTCAATTTCAGCCAGGAATGTCGCTGGGTTGGGTAAGCCATTGATCATCAATATCAAAAAGTGATGCAAGACGGCCTCTTTGCCGGATGGTCTAGCTTGTCTCCGAAGCGCCTTTCATCCATGCGAATGGGTGAGATTCCACTCCGATCATCCATGGCTTCCCGAGGGTCATTCCTGACCGCATTGGCGGCGCTTGCGCTTGCCTCGCCACGGGCGTCGGCGGACGGTCCCTTCGTGTCCATCTCCGAATCGGTCACGTGGCAGGACAACATCACGAACGCGCCCTCCGGAGACGGCATCAAGAGCGCGTTTGGCCTGGAGTCGGGCGCCGATGTGACCTGGCTGCGCTCCCTGGACTTCTCGACGCTCCTGACCGCCGGCGTGGCGGCTGACGCCCACGTCTGCCCTTCCTATGGCGGATTGGAAAGCTTCAGCGTCGGATCGACCGCGGAGGTGCGCCGGAAGCTGGGTCTCGGCCCACTGGCGCCGGCTGCCTACGCCGGACTCACCGGAAGCGCGACGGGGTACGTCGACCCCGAGCGCAGCAACATCGAGGGAGATTTCATCTTCGGGGTTTCGCAACGCCTCCGGGACGACCTCCAGGTCGCCCTTGACGGGCGCCTTGGAAGCTACGACGCGAGGGACATCGTGTTCTCGGGCAACTTCGCGAGCCTTGGCGCGACCCTGAACTGGGACGTGAACGAGACATGGCGGCTCAAGCTCATGGGGGGGTGGCGCACGGGCGACACCGTGGCCAACTATGCCGCCGTCAAATCCCCCTACGGCTGGGTGGCGGTGGACCCCGAGGCGCAGTACCTGCCCGGGGCCTGGCACTACGTCAGGACGTTCGACGAGCCGTTCGTTGCCTGGCGCGAGAGCTCGAGGACGTGGTCCTACGGGGCGGGCATCTCGCCCGCCCTCGGGCGCCACACCTCCCTCGCCCTCCAATTCGCGCATTTCACCTCCGAGGGCTACGGCCGCTATGTCGACAACGTTGTCAGCGTGAGCCTGAGGCACCATTTCTAAGACACTCCGTGCACCGATCCGCCGCCCTCATCCTGCTCGCAACCGCCGCCCTCGGGGCGCACGCGGCGGGAACCGTCCGCGTGGTCACGAAGGACGCCGCAGGCAAGCCGGTCGCCGACGCGGTGGCGTACGTGATCTCGCTCGACGCCCCCGTGGCCGTGCATCCGCCCGAAGAACCCGTCGCGATCACCCAGAGGGACCAGGAATTCGACCCCTACGTGACGCCGATCGTCGTCGGCACCCGGGTCGTCTTCCCCAACAGGGACAATGTCCAGCACCACGTCTACTCGGTCTCGCCCGCCAAGAAGTTCGAGATTCCCCTCTACATTGGCGAATCGACCGCGACCATCGTGTTCGACCGACCGGGCCCCGTGACCCTCGGGTGCAACATCCACGACTGGATGGTCGCGTACGTCTTTGTCCTCGACACCCCCTATTTCGCGAAGACCGGGGCCGACGGGACAGCCGACATCTCCAACCTGCCGCCCGGCAGGTACCGCCTTGAAGTCTGGCACCCCAGGCTCGCGGGAAAGGTTGGGCTCGAGGTGACGGTCGTCGAGGCCGGCGACACGACCCAGGTGGTCTCGGTAACCCTCAGGCCGGACAGGCGGATCCGGCGCGCGCCCGACGCTGGCGGGGTCGACTACAAGTAGGGCCCTCCCTTGGGATCCAACCGATTCAGACTGCCGCAGTTCCGGCGATTTGGCAGCCGGCTCCTGCTCCTGATCGTGGGGATCGTCGCGCTCGCCCAGTGCGCCAACTACGTCCTCGTCAGAATCGCCAACCGCAAGAACGCGGTCGAGCGCATCTATGAGAACCTGGACAACGGCGCGCTGCTCTTCACGAGGCGCGTCGACGCGAGGCTCGACGAGCTCTCCGGGAGGGCCGCGCTCATGTCGGACGACTACTCGATCCGGCAGCTCTTCCTCAAGGAACAGCCGGACCCCGCGACGGTGCGCTCCGCCCTGGACTCCTACAGCGTCCGGATGGGCGTCCCCTTCATGGCGCTGCTCTCGCCCGACGGGTCCAGGATCGGGGACACGGGCGGGCCCCTGCCGCGCGCCGCACTCGGGCCGTTCCAGGACCTCGTGAAGGCCGCCTCGGCGGCCGATGACCCGAAGGCAAAGGGATTCGCGCGCCTGCCGCCCGACGGCCCGGCAGGTAAGCTGTACGCGCTCCTCGTGGTGCCGATCTACGCGCCGAAGCCCGAGATCGTCGCGTGGATAGGCCTTGCGCTGCCGATCGACCACGGTCTCGCCACCGAGCTCAAGGCGGACGCAAACCTCGAGGTCACGTTCTACTACGGGCCCTCCGGCACGCTGAACCCGGTCGAGTCGACCCTGCCCGAGGCGAAACTCGGGCCGGTCGCCGCGGAAACGATCGGGACTGCGGCGAGCAATGTCGCCATCGGGGGCGAGCCCTTCGTCACGGCCTACCGCCCCCTCCGCCCCCTGATCACGCCGGGCAGTGCCGCCATCGCGCTCCAGCGCTCGCTCGAGGCCGAGCTCGCCCCCTCCCTCCTCCTGGAGAAGTTCCTGCTCATCCTCCTCCTCGCGTCCCTCGGGGTCGCGGCGCTGGTCGCCCCGATGTTCGCGAGCAACCTGAGCCGGCCCCTGCGCGCGCTGGCCGAGCACACGAAGATCATCGGGCGGGGCGACTACGGGACGCGCCTCGAGATCGGTCGCGCCGACGAGATCGGTCAGCTCGCCACCGCGTTCAACCAGATGAGCGAGGGGCTCGCGGAACGGGACCGGGTCCGGGACCTACTCGACAAGAATGTCTCCCCGGAGGTCGCCGCCCAGCTCATGCGCGACGGCGGCGCGCTCGGGGGCGAGGAGCGCGAGGTCACCATCCTCTTCGTGGACCTGAGGAGCTTCACCCGCCTGAGCGAGTCGCTCCCCCCGCGCGACGTGCTCGCGCTCCTCAACCGCTACTTCGACCAGATGAGCGGGATCGTCGAGGTCTACCGCGGCGTCGTGGACAAGTACATCGGCGACGCGATCATGGCGCTCTTCGGGGCGCCCGTGGAGCTCCCGAACCACGCCGACAGCGCGATCCTCGCCGCGCTCGACATGCAGTCGGCGCTCGCCCGGCTCAACGCCGAGCTCGCCACCGAGGGGCGGGCCAAGCTCGCCTTCGGGATCGGGATCAACACCGCGAGGATCATCGCAGGCAACATCGGTTCCGCGCGCAGGCTCAACTACTCGGTCGTCGGGGACGGCGTCAACGTGGCGGCGCGCCTCCAGGATTTGACGCGCATGTCGCAGTTCCGAGCCGACATCCTCGTGAGCGCGGCGACGCTCGGGGCAGCCCGCGGACGCTACCGCGTGCGCCCCCTGGGGGCCGCCCCGGTGCGGGGCAGGGATGAGCCCGTGGACGTGTACGCGGTGGACGGCGTGGAGTAGGCCCTCGCCCGCGCTCCGCCAAGAAGTGCTGGCGAAGCGCCCCGCTTCGGCCAATATCCGGCGCACCCGACCATGGGAACCCGCCTCTCCTGCATCCTCGCGGCCCTTGTCCTGGCCCCAGCGGCAAGGCCCGGGCCGGTCGCGCCCGCCGCGCGGCCCTTCGCCCTGGGCGAGGTGCGCCTCCTCGACGGCCCGTTCAAGGCCGCGATGGAGCGCAACGCGGCCTACCTCCTCTCGATCGAGCCCGACCGCCTGCTCCACAACGCGCGCCAGTACGCCGGGCTCCCGCCCAAGGCGGAGGCCTACGGCGGCTGGGAGGCCTTCGGGATCGCCGGCCACACGCTCGGGCACTACCTTACCGCGCTCTCCCAGCAGTTCGCCGCCACGGGCGATGAGCGCTTCCGCGCGCGTATCGACTACATCGTCTCCGAGATGGCCCTCTGCCAGGCGGCGTACGGGGACGGCTACATCGGGGCGCTGCGGCCGCTCGAGCTGCTGACCCTCCGGAATTTCAAGCGCGGCATCATCAGGCCCGCGGACGCCGAGACGTTCGAGGGCGGCGCATGGGTCCCCTGGTACACCGAGCACAAGGTGCTCAACGGGCTCAAGGACGCCTGGATCCTAGGGGGAAACGCGCAGGCCCGGGACGTCGCCCTAAGGCTCGCCGACTGGGTCGACTCGGTCACCTCGGGGCTCACGCAGGAGCAGCTGCAGACCATGCTCCAGGTCGAGCAGGGCGGCATGGTGGAGGTCCTGGTCGAGCTCTACGCCCTCACCGGGAACCCGCGCTACCTGGAGGCGTCCCGCCGCTTCCAGCACCGGGCCATCCTCGACCCCCTGCTCGCCCGGCGCGACGACCTGGTCGGCAAGCACGCCAACACGCAGATCCCGAAGATCATCGGGGAGGCCCGCACCTACGAGGTGACCGGCGACCCCGACGCCCGTCGGATCGCCGACTACTTCTGGGACCTGGTCGTGCACCACTACTCCTACGTGATCGGCGGCGACAGCCAGGACGAGCACTTCACGCCCGAGGCGTCGATGTCAAAGACCCTCCGCGCCGACACGGCGGAGACCTGCAACACCTACAACATGCTCAAGCTCACCGAGCACGTCTTCGGCTGGGACCCGAGGGCCGAGGTCGCCGACTACTACGAGCGGGCCCTCTACAACCACATCCTTGCATCGCAGGAACCGGCCAAGGGCATGTTCACCTACTTCATGTCGCTCAAGCCGGGGCTCTTCAAGACCTACAGCACGCCATTCGACTCGTTCTGGTGCTGCGTCGGGACCGGGATGGAGAACCACACGAAGTACGGGGAGGCGGTCTACTTCCACGGCGGCGACAGCCTCTATGTGAATCTCTTCATCCCCTCGGTGCTCGAGTGGAGGGCGAAGGGCCTCGTGCTCGAGCAGCGGACCGACTACCCACGGAGCGGCCGGACAGAGCTCACGGTGGCGTCCGAGCCCGCCGGGAAGGTCACGCTTTGGGTGCGCTGCCCCGGCTGGGCGGCCGGACCTGTGGCCTTCGAGCTAAACGGGGTGCCCCTGAAGGTCGCCGGGACGCCGGGAAATTACGCGTCGATTGCGCACGCCTGGAGAAAGGGCGACCGCCTCGCGGTCACGATCCCGATGGCGGTGCGCACCGAGGCGATGCCCGACGACCCGGCCAAGGTCGCGTTCCTCTACGGCCCCGCCGTTCTCGCCGCCGACTTGGGGCCCCCGCCCGAGCTGCCGAGCGTCCCCTACGCGGGCGACCAGGCCGCCAACCTGAAGCTGGCCGGAGGCTCCGTGCCGGTCCTGATCCGCGGCGACGCGCCGATCGAGGCGTCCGTCGTCCGCTCGCAGGCCCCGGGGCTCGAGTTCCGAACGAGCGGCCTCGCCCGGCCCGCGGACATGACGCTGCGCCCGTTCTGGGAGATCAGCTACGACCGCTACAGCGTCTACTTCGACGTGATGACGGACGCGGAGTGGATGCGCCGCCAGGCCCTCGCAGGGGGCGAGGCGAGCCCCCGCTAGGGGCGGATCGCCTCGACGAAGGCCGGCCTCCCGTTCCTGATCGTGATGATGGCGGCGTCCTTGTCGGCGTCGCGCCGGGCATTGATGGTCATCAGCCCGGTCACGCCCGCGAATCCCCGCGTCGCGGCCAGCGCCCGCCGGACGGACGCGCGGTCGGTCGTCCCCGCCCGGCGGACCGCGTCGGCCACAAGGCGCACCGCGTCGTACGTGAGCGCCGCGAGGCCGTTCGGGGCGGCGCCAAACCTCCCGCGGAACGCCTCCACGAAGCCGCGCGAGGCCTCGCCCGTGCTCTCGACGGCGAAGTGAGTCGAGTAGTAGGTGCCCTCGAGCGCGTCGCCGCCGATCTCGAGCAGCTGCGGCGCCTCGAAGCCGTCGCCCCCGAGCAGCGTCGCGGCCATCCCGAGCTCCCTCGACTGCCGCGCCACCAGGCCCGCCGCGACATAGTAGCCCGGCAGGAACAGCGCGTCGGGCCGCGCGGCCCGGATCGCCGTCAGCTGCGCCCTGAAGTCCGCCTCGCTCCCGAGGTAGTTCTGGCTCGCGACAATCTCGCCTCCGAGCGCCGTGAACGTCCTCGAAAACGCGTCCGCAAGTCCGACGGAGTACGGCGCGCTCGAGTCGACAAGGAGCGCCGCACGGCGCAGGCCGAGGCGGCGGCGCGCGAAGGTCGCGATGACCCGCCCCTGGAAGTCGTCGACAAAGCACACCCGGAAGATCTCGTCGCCGACCCGGGTGACCCTGGGACTCGTGGCGGCGGGCGTCACCATCGGGACGCCGCTCGCCTGGGCAACCGAGGCCGCCTCGAGCGTGCGGGCCGACGAGCACTCGCCCACCAGGGCCACCACGCGGTCCCGCGAGATCAGCTTCTTCACGGCCGTGGCCGACTCGCCCGCGATCGAGCGGTCGTCCTCGACCACGAGCTCCACCGGGCGGCCGAGCACCCCACCCGCGGCATTCAGGCCGTCCACGGCGAGGCGCGCCCCGCGAAGCGAAGCCTCGCCGAACGAGGCGTCCCGGCCCGTCATCGACATGAAGAAGCCGATCCGCACCGGCTCGCCGGCGACGAGCACCGGGGCGCCGCACAGGGCCGCGGCCAGAACGAGGCGGGCTGCGGCCGGGCGTTTCATTTGCGGCACTCTACCGCCGGCGAGGGCCCCTGCGGAAGCCGAAAGCCGCGCCGCACTCTGACTTTGCATTGTCCCCCGAATCGGGTTTCTTCGGGGCCAGTGAACAGCGCCACCGCCACACGCCGCTGGTTCGTCGCGGGTGACCTTAACGGCTTCTTCGGCCTCGTGGTCGACAACCTGGCCGTGATGGCGTTCCTCTCCACCGTCCTGGTGGCGGGCTTCGGCTTCCCGGCGGACGTCGTCTTCACGCGGATGTTCCCGGGGACGGCGCTCGGCGTCCTCGTCGGCGACCTGATCTA
Source organism: uncultured Opitutaceae bacterium (assembly GCA_964419075.1). Taxonomy (GTDB): domain Bacteria; phylum Verrucomicrobiota; class Verrucomicrobiia; order Opitutales; family Opitutaceae; genus Palsa-1447. The sequence goes on from CAYQOH010000027.1 coordinate 18,263, forward strand.
CACGTGGATGGCGGTGCGCCTCGGAAGGAGGACCGGCCGCGGCGACGTGACGGCCATGCCGCTCGGGATCGATACGCCGACCACGATCGGGCTCGCGCTCCTCGTCCTCGGCCCGGCCTTCGCGAAGTACCGGCAGGGCGGGCTCGACGAGCACGCCGCCGCCCTCGCCACGTGGCGCCTCGGCATGGCTGCGATGATCGTGATGGGGCTCCTCAAGTTCGCGCTCTCCTTCGCCGGGGCCTGGGTCGGCCGGGTCATCCCGCGCGCCGGGCTCCTGGGCTCGATCGCCGCCATCGCGCTCATGCTGATTGGATTCCTGCCCATGGTCGAGGTGATGCAGGTGCCGATCGTGGGGTTCGTCAGCCTAGGCGTCATCCTGTATGCCGTCATCGCTAAGGGCCGCATTCCCGGCAGGATCCCTGGGGTCCTGGCCGCCGTCGTCGCCGGCCTTGTGCTCTACTACGCGCTCGGGCCCTTCGGCCTCGCCGGCCCGGGCTTCAGGGCGCCCGGGGCCCTGACCCTGCGGTTCGCCCTTCCCGTCCCTTCGCTCGGGTTCGTCGGCGGCCTCGGCGCCACCGTGCCCTACCTTCCGCTGATCCTGCCCTTCGGGCTCCTGATGGTGATCGGGGGGATCAATGTGACCGAGAGCGCTCGCGTGGCCGGGGATGACTACCGCACCCGGGACATCCTCCTCACGGAGGCGATCTCGACGCTTGCGGCCGGCATTTGCGGGGGCGTCGCGCAGACCACGCCCTACATCGGTCAGCCCGCCTACAAGAAGATGGGGGCGCGCGCAGGCTACACGCTTCTGGCGGGGGTCTTCGTCGGGCTCGGGGGGGTCTTCGGCTACCTCTCGAACCTGGTCGAGCTGGTCCCGCTCTGCGTCCTGGCGCCGATCCTGGTCTTCGTGTCGATCGACATCACCTCCCAGGCGTTCGAGGCGACGCCGGGCCGGCACTATGCGGCCGTGGTGTTCAGCTTCTTCCCGGCGATCGCGCGCCTGCTGGCGATCGAGCTCGGAAACCCGGCCTACGTCGCCCCGGAGCGCTTCTCCGCGCTCCTCACGTCTTCAACGCAGGGCATGCCCGAGCTCGGCGTCATTGTCGCGCTCGGCAACGGCTTCATCATCACCTCCATGATCTGGGCCGGCTTCCTGGCTGCCCTCGTGGACCGGCGGTCGGGCGCCGCGGTCACAACGCTCCTCGCGGGGGCCGCCCTCACGCTCTTCGGCGTCATCCATTCCGTGGAGCCGGGGGGCGGACTTTACCTGCCGTGGGACCTGTCCGGGGTGGCCCGCACGCTCGCGTTCCAGTTCACGGCCGCCTACGTCGTCCTCGCCGCGGTCATCGGGCTCCTCGCGCTCCAGGACCGGACCGCCCGCGCGACCTAGCTTCCCGGCTTCGGCGGCAACGCCGCGGGCCGGTGCATCGCCTCCTTGAAGAACTCCCCGTCTCCCGCGAGCTGAAATCCGTCGAAGCTCGTCAGCATTCTTGGCCCCCACTCCGGATCGAAGCACCAGGCCATCCAGCCGATCCCGCGCTGCTCCAGAAAACGGGTGATGCGGTTGCCGTAGTGGTTGTCGTTGACCCCCTCGTCCGGCTTCAGCTCGAAGCCGATCTCGGTCGCGATCATCGGGTAGCGGTCGGCGGCGAACGCGAAGTTCTCCTCCCACCGCGGCTCCCAGGGCTGGGGCCGCTTGTTCGGGTACGGGTGCGCGACGTAGCCGATCCCCTCCGCCCGAACCGGGTCGAAGTGCACCGCGGACAGGTCGTAGGCCCAGTCGAAGCCCGCGACGAGCGGGATCGCCTGCGTGTCCGAGTACCGGACGATCCGGATCATCTCCTCGTTGAGCTCCCGCCACTGCGA
>CAYQOH010000028.1:0-9719 GCA_964419075.1 uncultured Opitutaceae bacterium
TACCGTCGAATAACCGCTCACCCGCGCCTAGTAAGACTGGTGAGATGGCGATATGTAGTTCATCGATCAATCGCTCCTGAAGGTATTGCCTGATTGTCGCCGCTCCGCCTCCGATGCGGACATCCTTTCCGTTGGCGGCCTCGCGCGCTCGTTCAAGTGCGACGCGAATCCCGTCAGTAACGAAATGAAAAGTCGTGCCTCCTTCCATTACGAGAGGCGCACGAGGATGATGAGTGAGCACGAAAACTTGCGTATGGTAAACCGGGTTCTCACCCCACCACCCTCGCCAGCTCTCATCCGGCCAGGCACCGCGCACCGGCCCGAACATATTTCTGCCCATGATCCACGCGCCCACATTGTGGAAGCCGCGCTGGGCAAAGTCGTCGTCGATCCCGGCCTCTCCGCCTACTTTTCCGAACACTTTCTCCCGAAAGGTACGAGTCGCCATCGCCCATCCATGAAGGGTAGGTCCGCCGACGCCGAGCGGGTTCTCCAGGTCCTGATTCGGGCCTGCGCCGAAGCCATCGATCGAAATGGTGAAGCTCTCTACACGGAGTTTAGTCATCTGTTCGTTCCTGCCGCCGGAGTGTTCTGGCAAGGGCGCTCAGTCGCCTAACGTCCCGATTATCCGCGGCAACGGATGGCGCGCCTCCTGCACCGGCAGGCGGCGTGACAGACGGAGACGTCGGATCCGGTCGTTGGTTCGGCACGTCGATTAGAGGCGCCCGAAGACAAACCCGATGTAGCACAGCAGAACAACGAGAAACGTCAAAGCGATGCTGAATTGGGCTCGCTTCGCCTGGATGCCAAAACCCGCAACACTCAAGAGAAAAAATACAAACCTGATCGCCGAATTCAGATCCAGGCTCAGAGTTCTAGAACGCACGGCGTCCTCAACAAGGCTTAGCACCACTACCGCTCCGAGTATCCCGAAGAACCATCTTCGATTGTCGTAGTATTCCCGTTCAAGATTGAATTCTGGCTCAAGCTCCAACTCGATTTCGGAAACGAGGAGATACCCAAGCACGGAGACTAATGTCGGAATCAGCAAATAGAGGAGAAACCCGAAAAAGCTCCAATGCATTATCTCGCGCCGGTGAAATGCCACCCACCAGATTTGGACTAGGAGCAAGAAGAGTACCGCCATCCAAATCAAGGTCGTGTAATGCATCTGCACTCGACGCCGACGTCGGATCAACTGCGCCGCGCTTGCCAGGATATGTGACAACCCAAGCGCGATGATTATTGAGACCAGGACGGAGAGAAAATCGAATTGGCTCATATATCTCTGACTTGCCGAGTGTCCCAATGATCCGCGGCGACGGATGGCGCGCCGGCAGCACCAGCAGGGCGCGTGACAGGCGGAGACGTCGGATCCGGTAGCGGGTTCGGCATCGTTCGGATGCTACTCCCGCTTCATGAAGATGCCCGCTACGCCTATTACGGTGAACACCAGCCAAACAAGGTAGCACACGAACCAGGATGTCCACCACCCCCGGGAGAAGAACTCCGCCTGAGCCTTCCTGAAGACGAACAACGCGACGAGATTCATTGCAACCGTGATCAATAGACCCACCACGCCAATTGACGGGAAGATGCGACGGAAAAGCACCTTGAGCGGAGATCGCGGTTTCGAATCTTTTTCGGGCTGCGTCATCAAAAGATCCTGTGATGCCGAACTATGAATAGACCAACCCGCGGCCGTCGATCACAGACGGCAATGGGCTGATGGGGACTGGATTGCGATGACTCAAGCTGGGATGGAAGGCAGCGGTTGGTTCAATGTGAAATGGGCCGTTCGGTTCATCATAGGATACTTGCGACCTAGGGTTCAAGAAGCACAGCAAAGTCGGTCACTTCATGCACAATGGCGGCCCCCGTCTTCCTTTGGTCCTGCTGCCTGGCGCCACGTTCGACGGCGGGGAGCAACGAAACCCCTTCCGGGGACCAGACCCCGGGGCCCGCGATGCGGGCATGACCCCGGCGGTCATGACGCTCCCTCCCCATCAAAGGGGGTGGCGGATCCCGTGAGGCGACTTCACCTCCGGGCAGGTCCGGAGCGGAATTAACACGCCATAATCGGGTGCAGTAATCGCCGTCATATCGCGGGGCGGGGCCCCGTCCCCATTGCCCGCGGTGGGCCGCCTCAATAAAATGGGTCATCCCCAAAACCCATGAAACTGATATTCGCTATCGTTAAGCCGTTCAAGCTTGAGGAGGTGAAGTCGGCCCTTACCGAAATCGGAGCCGGCGGCATGACCGTCACCGAGGTCAAGGGCTTCGGCCGCCAGAAGGGCCACTCGGAGATCTATCGCGGCAGTGAGTACACCGTCGACTTTCTCCCGAAGGCGCAGATCGAGGTCGCCGTCCCCGATGACCTGGTCGCGCGTGCGGTCGAGGTCATCGTCAAGGCTGCACGGACGGGCAAGATCGGCGACGGGAAGGTCTTCGTCCTGCCGATCGAGTACGCCGTCCGCATACGCACCGAGGAGGCCGGCGACGCCGCGCTTTCCTGACCGGCCGCGCATCACCCGCGTTCCCAACGCCCACTTCAAACCCACACCGCCATGTCCCAGGAACACACCCAATTTCTCGCAGAGCTTAAGGCGCGCCACCCCGCCGAGACCGAATTCCATCAGGCGGTCACGGAGGTGACCAAGTCCTTGTGGCCCTTCATCGAGAAGAACCCGAGGTACCAGAAGGCGAAGATTCTCGAGCGCATCGTCGAGCCGGAGCGCGTGATCATCTTCCGCGTCAACTGGATGGACCGCAACGGCGAGGTGCAGATCAACCGCGGCTACCGCGTGCAGATGAACAGCGCGATCGGGCCCTACAAGGGCGGCCTGCGCTTCCACCCCAGTGTCACGCTCGGCATGCTCAAGTTCCTCGCCTTTGAGCAGGTGTTCAAGAACTCGCTCACGACGCTCCCCATGGGCGGGGGCAAGGGCGGCGCGGACTTCGACCCGAAGGGCAAGACCGACGAGGAGGTGATGCGCTTCTGCCAGGCCTTCATGAGCGAGCTCTTCCGGCATATCGGCCATGACACGGACGTGCCCGCGGGCGACATCGGGGTCGGCGGCCGCGAGATCGGCTACCTCTTCGGCTACTACAAGAAGCTGTCCAATGAGTTCACCGGGGTCCTCACGGGCAAGGGCATCAACTGGAGCGGCAGCCGCATCCGCGAGGAGGCCACGGGCTACGGCCTGGTGTACTTCGTCGAGGAGATGCTCCACACGCGCAGCAACAGCATGAGCGGCAAGATCGTGACCGTCTCCGGCTCGGGCAACGTCGCCCAGTTTGCCGCGGAGAAGGCCCTGCTGATGGGGGGAAAGGTCGTGACGTTCTCCGACTCCGACGGGTTCGTGCACGACCCCGAGGGGCTCACCGCCGAGAAGCTCGCCTATCTCAAGGACCTGAAGAACGTGCGGCGCGGCCGCATCTCGGAGTACGCCAAGCAGTTCAAGTGCGCCTTCCACGCCGGCAAGCGCCCGTGGGGCGTCGCCTGCGACGTCGCGCTGCCCTGCGCCACCCAGAATGAGCTGAACGAGGCGGAGGCGAAGACCCTCGTCCAGAACGGCTGCATCTGCGTCGCGGAGGGGGCCAACATGCCGTCAACCCTGGAGGCCGTCGATGTCTTCCTTGGCCACAAGATCCTTTTCGGCCCGGGCAAGGCTGCGAACGCCGGCGGCGTGTCCGTCAGCGGCCTCGAGATGAGCCAGAACAGCATCCGGCTGCAGTGGACCAGCAACGAGGTCGACAAGCGGCTGAGCGACATCATGAAGGCGATCCACAACCAGTGCGTCCGCTTCGGCGAACGGGAGGGATGGATCAACTATGTGGATGGCGCCAACATTGGCGGCTTCCGCAAGGTGGCCGAGGCCATGCTGGACCAGGGCCTCACCTGACGCGCCGCCCGCGGGAAATTGCCGGGGAATAGGCCCGCGCAGGGACGCCGCAACCGGGGGGACTGCGCGAGCGCACGGCGCCGCGTCCCCACGATCCTCCCAAGACGATTGCAGATCCCGGACGGACCGTGCAGGCTCCTTGCGGGCGGCCCCGCACCGGCCCGTCCCCAGCCCGTTGAACACGCTGACAGATTTCCCATCATGAGCTCCTCCTCGCGCAGAACGTTCTTCCAGCAGGCCGCCGTCGGTCTTGGCATGCTGTCCGTGCCGTCGACTTCGCTTAGCGCCGAAGCCACACGTGGCGCGAGGCCGCTCAAGATCGTCTGTGTCGGCGCGCACCCGGACGACCCGGAGTCCGGCCCGGGAGGCACTCTGGCCAAGTTTGCCGCCGCCGGCCACTCGGTCACGATCATCTATTTCACCCGCGGGGAGGCCGGCATTGCGGGCACCCCGCCCGACAAGGCGGCGGAGATCCGCACGAACGAGGCCATTGCCGCCTGCAGGATACTGGGCGCGAAGCCCGTCTTCGCAGGCCAGATCGACGGCTCCTCCGTCATCAGCAACGAATGGGTGTCCACGATGGAGCGGCTGCTTGAGGGCGAGAAGCCCGACCTTGTGTTCACCCATTGGCCGATCGACTCGCACAAGGACCACCAGTGCGCGAGCCTGCTGACCCTCCAGGTCTGGATGCGGGCCAAGGCCCGGTTCGATCTCTATTTCTTCGAGGTCTGCACCGGGGCCCAGACGATGGTGTTCCATCCCACCGACTACGTGGACATCACCGATGTCCTGGATGTGAAGCACAGGGCCGTGTTCTGCCACGCGAGCCAGAACCCCGCCGAGATCTACCGGCCCGGGACCCCGGGAAATCACGCGATCATGGAGGAATACCGCGGCATGCAGATAGGCGTCAGGGCGGCGGAGGCCTTTGTGAAGATGGTGGGCCTGGGCCAGGGAAACACGATCGCCGGCCTGTGAGGCATCGCCGCGGGCTGGGCGGCAGGCTCCGGCCCGCAACGCAGCGCCGTCCCCCGAGCGAGGGATAGACAACCGGCGCCATCCGTATCAACATCGGCCAACCGTCCCTTTCGAACCCGGGGCCGGCCCGAAGATATGGGCACCCCCCCCGTCGTCCAAGACCCCTTGTCACCCCGCCGATCGGAACCCGTTCCGTCCGCAGCCGCTGCTGCCCGTCCAGCTACCCCGGAGGCGTCGAGCTCGCCGAGGCCATGAGCGACGTGGTCCGCCGGATGGCCCACGACCTGGCCGGGTTGGGCGTGAGGAAGGCCGGCATTCTCCTCGTCCATTCGTCCCTCAAGTCGCTCGGGACGCTGCCCGACGGGCCCGAGACCGCGACCCAGGGCCTGCTCGAGGCGCTTGGGAGCGAGGGGACCCTCCTCTTGCCCGCGCTCTCCTACGAGACGGTCAATGCGGAGAACCCCGTGTTCGACGTCTTGAACACGCGGTCCTGCGTCGGCGCGCTGCCCGAGTTCTTCAGGAAGCGGGCCGGGACGATGCGTAGCGTCCACCCCACCCATTCGGCATGCGGGGTCGGACCCCGCGCCAGGGACCTGCTGGGCGGGCACTTCCGGGACACGACGCCCTGCGGGGGGAATTCGCCCTATTCCAGGCTCAGGGAGGAGGCCGGCCAGATCCTCTTCATCGGCTGCGGCCTTAGGCCCAACACGTCGATGCACGGCGTCGAGGAGCTCGTCGAGCCCCCCTACCTGTATGGCGCCTGGGTGGATTACAGGATCAGGCTGGCGGACGGCAGCGACGCCTCGATGCGGGTCAGGAGCCACGGCTTCAAGGGCTGGCACCAGAGGTACGAACGGATCGAGGCCGTGATGGCCGGGGAGGGCGTCAGGGCGGGCCGGGTCCTTTCCGCGGACTGTCTTCTCCTGGAGGCACCGGCGCTTTGGCGGGAGGCGCACCGGGCCATGAAGGGGGATCCCCTGTTCTTCGTGGAACGGGCTAACTAGCCGCCGAAACGAACCCCATCCATGAAGCGATCCCACAGAGCCGGCTTTGCCCGGCGCGAGCTGAACGAGGGCGGAGCCCTGCCCGCCCGGAAGTTCCTGGCGCCCCTTGAGGTGCGCTGTTTCGTCGTGGAAACCGACTCGGGCCTGGCGTGCTGGGCCGTGTACGACCTCACCTGCCTGTTCCCCGGGCCGTGCACGGCGATCCGGGCGGCCGTCGCGGCGGCGCTCGGCTGCGGGCCCGGGGCGGTTGTCGTCCATACCACGCACACGCATTCCGTCCCGGACCACTTCCTCTCATTCCCCGCGGAGGTGCTGGTGGAGCGGGCCGTCGCCGCCGCACGCGAGGCCCGGGCCCGCATGCGGCCCTTCACGCTGATCGAGGCCACGGCCGACATCGGGAACCGCCTCAGCATCCTTCGGCGGAAATTCCTGCCGGGAATCGGCGCCTACACCGTCTGGTACGGCTATCGTTTCAACAGGGGCCGCGCGGACGGCGGGCCCCTCGTGCGGGAGCAGGCGGAACGGGTGTTTGGGCGCCGCTCTCCCCGGATCCCGGGGCTTGCGGGCCCGATCTGGTTTGACGACCCGGTCGATCCCCTGGTGCAGGGGCTCGTCTTCGTGGGCGGCGACGGCGCGGCCATCGGAAGCCTGATCCGCTTCTCCGCCCACCCGCATACGACCTCCCATGTCCACGACCTGCGGTATCATCCCGATTTCCCGGGCTTCGCCAGGAACGCCGTGGAACGCGAGCTCGGGGGAATGTGCATCTACCTGACCGGCCCGTGCGGCGACCTTGTCCCCAGGGAGGAGATGGCGTTCAGGATGCCGCCGGCGGGCGAACGCCCTGCGGAAACGAAGGGGAACCTGGGGCCCAGCTACTGGCACAAGGAGGCCGTGCCCGGCGATTGCCTGCGCGTGGCGAGGGACATCGGGGAAGACCTCGCCTCGGCGGTCTTGGCTCGGCTGACGGGGCAGGCTCGCCGCCGTCCGCGGGGCGCCTGGGCGACCCCGCCGTGGAAGCCCGCCCCGGTCCTCGCAAGGACGGTAAGCCTCACGGTGCCGATCCGGGAGGACTACGCGGCATCATCGGCGGCCGCGGCATCCTCCCGTGACGCCGAAGCCAGGCGCCTCATCAAGCTCCGGAGGGCCAAGGGTGCGGAGCGAGCCTCGCCCTGGGAGATCCGGTCGCTCGCGGACCGGGTGCAGCAGCTGGGACTCGAGGCCCTCGACATCCGCTCGCTGCCGGCCGGCGCGCTCCGGTCGAGGCAGGTGACCCTGGACATGGGGCTCCTGCGGCTTGGCGACATCGTCCTTGCCGGGGTCCCGAGCGAGCCCTGCGTCGGCACCTCGTTCCGCCTGCGGGCCAGCACGCTGGGCGAGAGGCTGTGGACGGTCTCGCTCGTCAACGGGTGGATCGGCTACCTGCCCAGCACGACGGACGGCCTCGCCGGGGGCTACGAGAGCGCCCGGTCGCCGCTGCCTCCCGGCGGCCTTGCCCAGTACGAAGCCCAGGCCCGCACGGCGATCCGGGAGATGATGGAATAAGCCGTGCCGGCAACCTTGTCCCCCTCCAACCTGACCCCACATGCCCGCCCTCCCCGCCCCCGCATCGCCGGAGCCCATCCCCGAAGTGCTCGGGTTCCGTGAACGAGCCTCATTCGGCTTCGGCAACCTGGCGTCGTGCCTCTACTGGCAGACGTTCATGGCGTACCTGGCGATCTTCTACACCGACGTGGCCGGCATAGGGGCCGCCGCGGCGGGCACGATGATCGGCCTGAGCCGGGGCCTCGACGCATTCCTCGACCCCGCCATGGGCATGCTGGCCGACCGCACCCGGTCGCGCTGGGGGAAGTTCCGGCCCTTCCTGCTCTGGTTCTGCGTGCCGCTGGCCGTCATGGGCGTGCTGACGTTCACGGTGCCCCACTTCGGCGCCTCGGGAAAACTCGTCTGGGCCTACGTCACCTACAACGCGATCATGCTGATCTACACCGCCATCAACATCCCCTACACGGCGTTGCTCGGCGTCATCACCCCCAATCCGAATGAACGGACCGCGCTCGTCTCGTTTCAGCTCGTGGGCGCCTTCCTGGGGGGCATCATCGTCTCGGCGACCCTGCTGCCCATGGCGAAGGTGGGCGGGTGGCTGGGCGCCAGGACCGTGGAGCGCGGGTGGCAGATGTCCTTCGTCGTCTATGGCATCGCCGCGGTGATCTTCTTCCTCACCACGTTCCTCAACACCCGCGAGCGCGTGAGCCCCCCGAAGGCCCAGAAGACCTCGGTGCTGCGCGACCTCGGCGACCTGGTCACCAACGGGCCGTGGATCATCGTGCTCGCGACCACGATCACCTTCATCCTCTCCGGGGCGATCCGGAGCAGCGCGACCGCGCACTATTTCAAGTACTACGTCGGCTCGCAGACGCTGACCTTGCCCTCCTTCCTGCCCAAGTCCGCCGCCGGCACACAGACCTGGGGCTGGGAGAGCCTCGTCTCGGCGTTCAACACCAGCAACCAGCTCGCGTCCCTGGTCGGCGTCATCCTGATCCCGTTCTTCACCCGGATCGCGGGCCGAAAGGCATTGGCCATCGTCCTCTTCATCGTGACGACGTTGTCGGCCGCATCCTTCCTCTTCCTCGGGCCCGGCCAGATCGCGCTCATCTTCGGGTTGAACCTGTTCCTCTCCGTGACCAGCGGCCCGCTGGTCGCCATCCTGTGGGCCATGTGCGCCGACACGGCGGACTACGCGGAATGGAAGCGGGGCCGCCGCGCGACGGGGCTCATCTTCTCCGCATCCATCTTCTCGCAGAAGCAGGGCTGGGCGCTCGGCGCCTGGGTGGCCCTCGCCCTGATGCAGAGCGTGGGCTTCGTCGCCAACACGGTCCAGACCCCGCGTTCGCTGCACGGCCTCGTGCTGCTGATGAGCGTGATTCCGGCGGCGCTGAGCGCCCTGGCGGTCGTGCTCGTGCTCTTCTATCCGCTGACCGAGGCGAGGCTCTCGACGATCGCGTCCGACCTGAGGGAGCGCCGCGCCCTCGATGCCGCGGGGAGTCCCGCGGCGGCGCCTCAGGGCTCGTAGGCGGCGGATCTCGGGATGCAGCCGGAAGCCCCTTCCTGCGACCGGCGCCCTACAACGGCCTGAATTCGCCCAGGATCTCCTCAAACCGAGGGTTGCCCTTGAGCTGCGACCAAACGGGGGAGATTCGCACGAAGTTCGGGGTCGTGGTCCCCGGGAGGCGGGTCAGGTCCCTCAGGACGCCGAGCGCATCGTCCGTCCTCCCGGCCAGGATGAGCAGCCGCCCGTATTCGTCGTACATCAGGTCGTAGTCGAAGGCGTCGTGGAGCCTCTGGAGGGCGAGGGCCTCCTTCGCGTCGCGAAGGGAGTCGTCAGCCTGGCCTGCGTACATCTCCGCCCGGGCGATCCCCATGAGCGCCCAGGCCTTCTGGCGCGAATTCCAAGTGCGCCCCTTGTAGAGGGCGATCGCGTCGACCCCGAACTGACGCGCCTGCTCCTTCCGTCCGAGGAGCATGGCGATCATGGCCCGGTAAAGCTCGATCGGGTCCGTGATCGAGCCGCCCGCGTTCTGGATCCCGTTGAGCTTCTTGTCCTCGAGGGCGCGCGCGGCTCCCTCCAGATCCCCGGAGTTGACCGCGGCCTGGTAGTCGCGGGCCTGGTCTCCGTTCAAAAAGCCCCCTATCGGGGTCCGGGAGCCGATCGCCTTGACGTAGGCCTTCTGGTCGCCGTCGATCTCAAACTTGGAGCGCGCCAAATACGGCCCCAGATCGGACATCGCGGGGTTGATCCTCCGGTAGTGCTCCGTGAGCTCAATCGCCGTGG
>CAYQOH010000028.1:9819-11697 GCA_964419075.1 uncultured Opitutaceae bacterium
TCGGACATCGCGGGGTTGATCCTCCGGTAGTGCTCCGTGAGCTCAATCGCCGTGGGGAACCGGTGCATGAAGAAGGCCGTCTCGATTGCGGTGGTGACATTGAACTGGTCATGCGGGTTCAGCTCCGCGGCCCGGAGCAGGCGGTCATAGGCCTCCTGAAAGCGCCCGAGCCTGCGGAAGGTGATCCCGATCCTGAACTGGATCTGGTCATCGTTCGGCAGGCTCCTTTCGGTGACCAGGTACTCCCGCAGGGCCGCCTCCCAGTCATTGTTGCCCGTGTACTCGAAGTACCCGCGGGCCATGTGGGCCTCGGGCGAGTCGGGGGCGATGCGCTCGGCGGCCTGGACCTCGGAGCGCATCCGCTCCTTGCGGGCATCGGTCGCGTCCAGGGCCGCGAACCAGTACATCTGCCCGTGGAGAAGCGCCGCCTGCATGTGGGGGGCGGCGAATCCCGGATCCAGCGCCTCCACCTGCTCGAACATGCCGATCACCTTCTCGAACATGGCGACCGTGTCGGCCCGGCTGATCAGCCCGGCCGCAAGCCTGGCCTTCAGGTACAGGTCGAATGCCGCCTGGTTCTGCGTGGGCCTGCGCGCGATAAGGCTGCGCTCGCTCTCCGTGAAGTTCGCCTTGAGGGCCTCGGCGATCTGCTGGGCGAGCGAGGCTTCAAGGCTGAAGACGTCGCTCAGGTCGTTCGTGTAGGACTCGGCCCAGAGGTGGGCGTCCGTGCGCGTGTCGATCAGCTGGACGTTCAGATGGACCCTGTTGCCCGCGCGCTGGACGCTCCCCTCCAAGACGGTCGCCACCCCGAGCTCGGAGCCTATCTTCCTCAGGTTGCGGCCGTCGGGGTTCTTGTAGGCCATGACCGAGGTCCGCGAGATGACCTTCAGGTCGTGAACCTTGGCCAGCGCCGTGATCACCTCGTCGTGGAGCCCCGAGGCGAAGAACTCGTTCTCCTTGTCCTCGCTGAAGTTCTCGAAAGGCAGGACCGCGATCGACTTGCCGTCCACCGCCGGCGCCGGGGAGGGCGCGGCGGCCGTGGGCACCGGGGTCGGGGCCGGGGCTGATGCGGTCGCGGCGGCCGGCTCGGCGCGCCGGACATAGAGCAGGACGGCAAGCCCAAGTGCCACCAACCCGATGAGCCCGCCCCAGATCCAGCCAGGAATCGCCGGCGCCGCTGCGAGGCTGCTTCCCGTCGCCAGGGTCCGGGAAGCCGGCCGGCCGCGGCCGGCCTTCGCCGGAAGGGGCGCCTCGATCAGGCGCTTGACGTGGTTGATGAAATCCGGCGTCGGGACGCCGCGCTCCAGCCGCGTCCACTGGACCTTCATGAACTCCTCGGGGACAAGGGCGTCCAACTCGCCCGTCTCGTCGATCGCGACCGGAACGATGAAGGCGAGCGAGGAGGCCATGTCGTGCGTCCGCTCGACGCCGGCCTTCCACTCCCTCCGGAAATAACCCTCGCCGCGCGCCTGGGTGTGGACCGAGATGATCGGAACGAAGAGCGCGCACTCCCTGATCTGCCTGCGGATCTTGGCGTCCCATGAGTCCCCGCCCCGCAGCTCGTTGCGGTCGAACCAGACGACAATGCCGAAGGCCCGCATCGCATCGGCGATTCGCTGGGCGGCCTCGCCGTCCTCGCGCGCGTAGCTCAGGAAGACGGCCTTCGGGGGTGTTTCGCTGTCCATCGGATTTCGCGTGCGTTGTAGCGTCGCCGGAAGCGAACGCGAGCGGATTCTCGCGACAATCCGCTGGATTCTAACACGTTATAATATCGGCCACAGCTCCGGGTCGTGGCCGGGCGACCGCGGGGGAATCAGGTCATGAAAGGCCGCGGGCTCCGGTTCATTCGGGCCGGAGCTGCCATGGACGGCGCTTCAG
>CAYQOH010000028.1:11797-14009 GCA_964419075.1 uncultured Opitutaceae bacterium
GTGGCGGGCGCAATGGAGCAGGCGGTGCTCAGGATGAATCCCGGGGCGCTCGCGCCGATGGCGAGCCGCCGGCGCACGTCCTCGCGGATCCTGTCGGGGGGACCCCGCAGCAGGACATTGACGGGGTCGATGTTGCCCTTGATGAACGCCCGTCCGCCGATGCGGCGCACGGCGTCCTCCAGCTCGACGTTGCCGAGCGGCGGCGGGTCGAGGCACTCAATCCCGTCAAACCCGGCGTCGACGATCATCTCGAGCCGGTCGCCTATCGCCCCGCACGTGTGACAGTAGCAGGGGACGCCCGCCTCCCGGCAGGTCCTCGCAAGGACCGCCTGCGCCGGGGCGATCAGGTCGCCGTACATCCTGCGCGAGATGAATCGCTGGCCCGACCAGGGCGCCGACACGCCCAGCGCATCCACGCCGGCGGCAATCTGTTCCCTTGCATGCGCGGCAACCGCGGCCGCAAAGCGCATCAGGATGTCCCGGGACTTTTCCGGCTCGGCGATAAGGGCGATCATCGCCCCTTCGACGCCGAGCAGGTCGATCAGGTAGTCCTCCGGCGAATAGAGCGAGCCGTGCAGGGAGACATCGTTCCCAATCAACGCCCGCGCCTGGGTGAGCTCCGCAACGCGGCCCGCCGGGTCTTCGCACAGCCTCATCCGCAGGCCGGTCGTGGGCGGATGATAGCCCAGGCGCTCCGGAATGTCGGCCGGGTCGAAGGTCTCGATGTCGCGCTCGACGGGTGCCCCATGCGTGTACCGCGGGAGCTCGTGGCGGCAGTAGACGCAGGAGTCCCCGTTCCTAAAGTGGACGACCGGTCCCTCCGGGTTATCGCGGTCGATCCGCTCCACCTCACCCTCGTCCAGGGGCGCGGCCCCGACCGCCGGAAGGAGAACCCCGTCGAAGCCGAACCGCGTGGTGATCTCGCAGAAGGCGCGGGCCGACGCGCCGTTGTGATTGTGCCAGAAGTCGATGGGATCCAGCTCCGGGATCTGCCGGAGCACGAACCCCCAGGAGGGCTGGCACATGAGGGGGATGCGGTGCGGCTTCTCCCTGCGCATCGCGGCGGCCATGCAGGCGCGGGAACTCAGCACGGGGCCCCGGGGCCTCCGAGGAGCTCCTCGGTCAGCTGCCAGCAATACCGCTGCATGCGCGGCAGGTGGAAGGGCCCCTTCCACAGGTTGCCCTTCAGGTGGGTCGAGATCCGGCCGTCGCGGTGGGCGTAGCCGAACCATTCGCCGTACTGCGGGTCGGGGAACACCCGGTGCGCCCAGTCGTGCACCAGGCGGTGCCACTCGGCGTATTTGGCGTCGCCCGTGAGCTGCCAGGCCAGGAGGGTCGCGATCACGGCCTCGTTGTGCGGCCACCAGAACTTCATCTCGGCCCAGTACTCCTGCACCGGAAGGCCCCTGAGGTCGGTGAAGTAGAGCAGGCCGCCGAAGTCCGCATCCCAGCCGCGGGCCCACATGCAGTCGAGGATGCCGAGGCCGAGCTTCAGGAGGCGCGGGTCGCGGTGGCGCAGCTTCGCCTCGTGGAGGATGAACCATGCGCACTCGATCGCGTGGCCCGGGTTCAGGGTCCGCCCGTCGAAGTGGTCGATGACGTCGCCGTGGGGGGAGACGATCTCCATCAGGGCGCCCAGTTCCGGCTTGTAGAACTTCTCCTCGACCGCGGTGATCGACCGGTCGATCCACTGGGTGCAGGTCGCCCCGGCCACCGCGACGTCGCCGAGGGCGGCGCGGATCTCCTGCGCGGTGACGATGGCGATCATATGGGGGGCGACGCCCTGCATGGGGCGCGTGTCGGGGTCGGTCTTGGGCGGCATCACCCCCGGGGTGAAGCTGTGGAGCAGGTAGGTCGCGAAGAACCGGCTGGCATCCTCCGCCGAGCGGGCGTCGCTTGTCGCCCGGGCGTAGGCGGCGCTGGCGATGGCGGCGAAGCATTCGCTGAAGACGTAGCGGCGCATGCGCAGCGGCCGGCCTTCTCGGGTGACGGTGAAGAAGAGCTTCCCGTCCGGCCCGTGGCAGTGTTTCCGGATGAATTCGAGGCAGCTGCGCGAGGCGGCCAGCCACTCGTCGCGCCGGTCCACCGTGTTGTAGAGCGTGGCGAAGGTCCATGCGGCGCGACCCTGGAGCCACACCGCCTTGTCGGTGTCGATCATCGAGCCATCGCGGTCCAGGGCGCTGATGAGGCCGCCATGCTCGCAGTCGAGGCC
>CAYQOH010000028.1:14109-20105 GCA_964419075.1 uncultured Opitutaceae bacterium
TCGACCCACGGTGAAACCGCCTCCAGCTGCCGCAGGACGCGATCAAAGGGAGCAGGAGTCAGCGCGCTCTTGTAGACGGTCCCCTCGCAGTTGAAGACCTCGACATCCGCCCAGATCGCCGCCCGCTGGGCGCGGTCGTGGGCCTTCCTTAGCCCCTGGTAGAAGGCCGATGTCTCTTCCACCGCTGACTTGCGGACGCCGACCTCATCCTGATACGCGATGATATCAACATCCAGCGACTCCAGCTGCCGCACGTAGGTGTCGTCGGGCACGGCCACCCGCGTCCCATAGGGAGCGACCAGGATGCGGCCGTGGGGTGTCAGCTGGCGGGCAAGCTGGGAGCTTGAATTGGCGTAGCGAATGAACTCCTCGGAGAAGTGCCGATTGATGAAGGTCTCGTTGGGCCAATACCAGCCGTAGAAGCTCCTGTGGTGGCCATAGCGTCCTGCGATCTCCTCGATGGCCTTCAGGCGCGCCTTGGCGGCGACCGGATCCGCAAGGATATTCTGGCTGTCCGGATCCCCATAGAAGCCGGCGCCTATGAAGAACTTGACGCCGTAGGCGTCCGCCGCCGAGAGAACGGCCTCCATCGGATCCGGACACTCCAACCTCCATTCCGGGAAGGTCTTCGTGGGGAAGAAGGACCGGTTGTAGAGGGCCGTCGACATGAGCACCAGGTACTCCATCCCAACATCGGCCACCTCCTTTATCTTGGCGTCCCATTGCTGGCACGTGAAGCGGGCGCACATGGGATTCCAATCAATGCCCTCGAAGGCGGGAAGGTGCTGGAACTCAAACCAGCTTCCCGAGATCGGCTTGATTGCCTGCGGCGCTAGCGACGCTCCAACCGCCTGCGGAAGGGCACCGATCATCGCTCCGCTCGCCCCCAGGCCGACAAGGAAATCCCTCCGGCTCATCGCCGTTCCGGCTGAACTCTTCGTGTCGTCTGATGATTGCGAATCCTTCATGGGGCCAGCGCAGTTGCCAAGGCTCGTTCTCCTTAGCAAGTCCACGCCGAAACTTCAAGCGGGCCGAGGAACTGGAAATAGGTCAAGGGCCCCGCGGCAGTGTGCCGCTCCAACGGGGCGTCCGCGCCGGGGGTCGCCTGTGAAGACGCCTGTTCCCCGTGATACGGGCGCCTTACTTATCTTTGGCGAGAGCCCACGCGATGCCGTTCACGAGGAGGCTGCGAAAATCCCGGTTCTGGAAGTCTTCGGTTCCCCCTAGCGAGGTGAAGAAGATCCGCGCCTTGTTCGCGCCGTAGGCATGCGTCCATGCGACGGGCTCGGACCGATGGCCGGGAATCGTGGCGACCAGCAGCGGCACGGCGTCCGCCGCCAGCGGGCTCACGGCATAGGGCGAGGTAAAGCCGGCGAGCGCCGCGGCCGAGACGCCCCGCAGGATCGGGTGGTTCTCCGCCCCCGGGGCGACCGCAATCGACAGGATCGGCGCGTCGGTAAGATGTTTCGTGTAGTTGCAGCCGAGCACCTCGGGGCCAAATTCAGGCCAGTCCTCAAGCTTCGGATCGGCGAGCTTGGGGCCCAGGATGATGAAGGCATGGCAGCTCGTGCGAATGCCGACCAACGGGCGACCCGAGGCGAGGTAGGCGCGCACGGCGTCGAGCTGGGCGACGGGCGGCGTGCGGCGGCGGGCGCTCAGAAGCAGCAGATCCGCGTCGCGCAGCGCGTCGACAATGCCGGGGAAATTGTTCTTATCCCCGGCATCGGCCCGGATGAGCGTCACGCCGTAACCCAGGGGCTCGAGTTCCGCCTTGGCAAATTCGGGAAGCGTCTTCGCGGTGCCGTATTCGTCCTCGCCGATCATGACGACAATGCGCGGCCCGGCCGCCCGCACCGCAAGCGGCAATAGGATGAGGGCCAAAGTGGCGATGAGGAGGCGTCTTGTCATGGCTCCGGGGGACGTGGGATTGGCCTAAGAGCAGGCCACCGGCCGCGGGTAATTGATCGGTTACTTATGAAACGGCGCGCCCGGGCGTTGTCGACCCGAATCCCTTGAGTATCCGGCCGGATTGACCGCGTTCGGAGGCGACTTCGCGGCACGTGCGCGAAACACCCCGCTTGTGTTCCTGCAGGGGATCGCAAAAGTTTGGGCTCATGATTTCCCCCGCCGACGCGAGCCTGCTGCACGAGGCGTCGTTGCGGATACTCGAGGGGATCGGCGTGCGCCTGGAGCATGAGGGGATCGTGGCCCGGTTGATCAAGGCGGGCGCCCGGCCCGGCAGCGGGCCTAGCGATGTGCGGTTCCCGCGGGAGATGGTCGCGGACTACATGGCCCTGGCGCCGAGGACGGTGACCCTCGCCTCCCGCGACGGCACCCAGACCCTGCTGACGGCGGAGTCGGCTCCGGTGTTCTGGACAAACCCGGGGATGTACCTGTGGACGCCGGGGGCCGGGGCGGCGGCCGGCGAGCGCCGGCCGCTCACGATGGCGGACCTCGGCCGGGTGGCCCGCCTGTGCGACGGGCTGGAGACCGTGCAGGGCGTCATGGGAATGGCGATGGCCGACGTGAAGCCCCATCACCGCGACTTCGTCGGCGTGCGCGTGATCGCCGAGAACAGCCGCAAGCACGTGCGGGCCCTGTGCTTCACCCCGCGGGGGATGGAGGCCCTGGCGGAGATGAAGCGGGTGTTCCCGGGCAACTGGCTCAGCGTCGGGTTCACGGCGCACGGCCCCCTGCGGTGGACGAACCTCGCGCTGTCGATCTTCGAGAAGAGCGCCGGCCACGGGATCCCGACGACCATCAACGGCGAGCCCATGGCGGGCGTCACGGGCCCGGTGACCCTGGCCGGGGCGGCCGCCGTCGGCAACGCGGAGATCCTGTCGGGGATCGTCGTGAACCAGGTGCTCGAGCCCGGCCGGCCGATGATCTACAACCTGGGCCTGGCCCACGTCTTCGACATGCGGCACGCCACGGCGGTCACCGGCGGGCCGGAGAACGCGCTCCTTGCGGGCGCCTCGGCGGCCATGGGCCGGTTCTACGGCCTTCCCTCCGCCTCCTGGGTCTCGACGGAATCGGTCTATGATGACGGGCAGGCGTCCGCGGAGATGGCGCTCGCGATCCAGTCGCACATGGCCGCGGGCGTCGGCCTCATCTGGGGGATGGGGCAGCTTGAGTCGGAAAAGACGATCTCGCTCGGCCGGCTGGTGATCGACGACGAGGTCATCGGGTACTGCCGCCGCATGGCCCGCGGACTGGAGGTGTCGGCGGAAACGATCGCGCTCGACCTGATACGGGAGGTGGGGATCGGCGGGTCGTACCTCGAGACCGAGCACACGCTGGAGCACTTCCGAACGAGCCTCTGGCAACCGAAGATCTCCAATCGCAGGATGCGGGAGAACTGTCCCGAGCGCCTCGAGCAGGCGGCCGAGCGCATGGCGGGAAAAATCCTCCTGGCCGACACGCAGGAGAAGATCACTCCGGCGGAGGCGGCTGAATTAAGGCGGATCGAGCAGGCCTACGCCCGGGACTAGGGTCGCCGCCCCGCGCGGGCCTTTAGGGCATCCCGTTCAGGCGCCGCCAGGCGGCCATCGAGCGCGCCAGGTGCTCGCGCGCATCCCCCGTGATCCCGTAGCACTGGAGGCCGATGGGGCCCCGGTAGCCGAGCTCCTGCAGGGTCCCGAGGAACGCCGCCATGTCGAAGTCCCCGCTGCCCAGCGGCTGGATGTACCGGGCCCAGCCCGGCCCGTCGTCGTGCTCGTCCGCGCCGCTGATCGAGACCGCCCAGAGAAGCGGCAGCGCAAGCTTGAGCCGAGACCGGTAGTCGCGGTCCGGGCTGACGCGCAGGAAATGGCAGAGGTTGAACATGACGCCGACGTTCGGGCGGTCGACCTTGCGGGCCAGGCGCACCGCGTCCTCGACGGTCTCGAGCCACTGCCCGCTGTGAGGGTAAAGGACGAGCTGCGCCCCGCCGGCGCGCGCCTGGTCGGCCATTTGGCGCACGATGGCCACGGCTCGTTCATCCCCGGACGTATCCGACGGCTTCATCCCGTCCATCAGCACGCAGAACTGGACGCCGCGGCCCTTGACGAGCGCCACCACGTCGCCAAACCGCCGGTCGTACGGCTCGTCGCCCGGAGCCAGGCTCACCTTGACCGAGATCTGGAAGAGCCTGAGGCCCTGCGCATCGAGCGACCGCAGGCGCTCGCCCACCCCATCGAGCCAGATGTGCCCGACGCCCTCGTAGCCGAGCTCCCTAAGCATCACCGCCTGCTCTTCGAACGTCCGCTTCTTCGCATCATGCCAGTCGATGCAGAACGGGAAGAAGGCGCTCGCGGCGGCCCCGGCCGCCCCGGGGGCCCCCGCGATGAGCAGGGCAGCGATGACCACGGCCCTCGCGTTCATGACTTCAGCCCCCTCAGGTCGACCCCGAGCCGCCGGTCCTCCCGGATGACCTCGGCCAGCGTCAGCTTCGTTCGCCGGGCGGCGGCCTCCCTGCCGAGGATGCAGACGAGCGCGCTGTCCACGGCCCGCTGCACGGACTCGTTGGCGAAGCGCCCCTGGGTCACGTCGTCGTAGAAGGCGCCGATGTTCCGCACGGCGCCCGCCTCGTAGAGATCCTGCACCGGGCCCCCGCCGAAGTGCTGCGCGCCCCCGCGCACATGCGCCTTGCCCCAGTACGATACCCGGGCCGACGCGTCCGCCCCCTGGAGCTCCGCCGCCAGCGAGCCGTCGGCCGAGAACCAGGCGTCGCAGCCGCCCTTCACGCTCTGGTGATTCCAGACCATGCCGTCGTCGAACGAATACAGGACGCAGGTCGAGTCGAGGGCGTCGCCGTGCGGCGCCGGGCGGTAGCGGTCTCCCCACCCGGTGGCCGAGGACGGCAGCCGGCCCGTGGCCCGCAGCACCGCGTCGACGATGTGGATGTCGTAATTGCCGATGTAGCCGCAGCCAAGCGCGTCGTCGTTCACCCAGATGAGGTGCTGCATCCGGCTCTCAAGGGTCTTGGTTGGCGCCGGATCGGGGAGCGCGTCGCCTCCGGCCGCCCCGTTGCTGAAGATTGTCTGCAGGCGTCCGAGGCCGCCCGAGCCGACCCGCCGGATCACCTCGGCGTTCAGGGGGTCGGTCGGCATCTGGTAGTCGACGAGGAACACGCGCTGCTTCCTGCTTGCCTGCTTGCCCATGCGGCCGATCTGGAGCGTCCCCGGCACGTCCGCCGCCACGGGCTTCGCCATGTACACGTGCAGGCCAGCGTCCACCGCGGCCTCAGCCTGCTCGGGATAGAAGTAGGGGATGTCGATGATGACGACGGCCTCGACCCCGCTTTCAATCACCCGCTTGTAACCGGAGAGCCCCGAGAAGATCCGGGAGGCGTCCACGCCCAGCGCGGCGCCGTTCGCGGCGGCCACCTCCGGGAAATAGTCGGCGACCGCGTGCATCGCGTAGCCCCCGTGCCTGGCAAAGAGCCCGGCAATCCAGTTGCCGCGCCCGCCGAGGCCCACGACGCCGAGCCTGAGCTTCCGCTTGAACTCGACCGGGACGGGCGGGGCCGCCTGCGCCGGCGTGTCCTCTGCGCGAGTCCTTAACGCGCCGAGTACGGTGCCGACCGCGCCGGCGGCCAGGGTCTTTCCAAGGAACTGCCGTCTATTCATGATGCGTCCTTTCCGTGTTCGTCCGGCGTCGTGGTGGGGGTTGGCGCCGTGTCCTGCATGCAGCTGCCCGCCAGCTACTATCCATGCGGGATGGGGTTCGCCGATTCACGGACCAGGCTAGCGCGGTTACAATCGGAATCCGCCGGAAGGCGTTCCGGCCGGCGTGTCGAACAGGGCCACGAGGTTTTCGGGAGCCCCGCATGAATGTGATCGGACGGTCCCAAGGATGTAGTCTCCGTCTATTAAACTGAATAGAACGCTCAGCGACCGGCAGAATCATGACCTGAAGCGTTTCTGCGCTCAAGTTCTGCAATGACCTGGGCACCCAGCAAAATGATCACGGCGATCGCCTCGATACTGATCAGGGCCACTACTGACGTGGCAAAA
>CAYQOH010000029.1:0-19860 GCA_964419075.1 uncultured Opitutaceae bacterium
TGTCCTTTCGAGTCGGCCATGGGTACGACATCCACCGCACCGTCGCCGGCAGGCCCCTGGTGCTCGGGGGTGTCCGGTTTGAATCGGAGTTCGGCCTGGACGGCCACAGCGACGCGGACTGTGTCACCCACGCCATCTGCGACGCCTTCCTCGGAGCGGCCGGGCTCCCGGACATCGGGAACTTCTTCCCGGACACCGACCCGACCTGGCAGGGGGTAGATTCCCAGGTCCTGCTGCGGCGCGTGGTCCAGGTGCTCCGCGAGAACGGCTGGAAGCCGTTAAACCTGGACGCGACGGTGATCGCCGAGAGGCCGCGGATTTCGTCGCGGATCGCAGATATGAAGACCGCGCTCTCCGCATCGACCGGGATCCCCACGAACTCCGTGGGCATCAAGGCGACGACAAACGAGGGCATTGGCGACCTGGGCCGGGGCCTGGCGATAGCGGCCCACGCAGTGGCGCTGATCGAACGACTATGAAGCTGGGGGCCGCCGCGCTCGCCGCCGCGCTCGCCGCCGGCGTCGCGCTCGTCGGGTGCTCGCGCGGGACCAACGTCGCCACCGGCGACAGGGACCAGGTGCTCCACCGCGGGATTGGGCCCGACCTCGCGGACCTGGACCCGCACATGGCGACGGAGACCTCCTATTACACGGTCCTGTCTGCGCTCCTTGAAGGCCTCGTCGCCGAGGATCCGGTCGACCTGCACCCGGTGCCGGGGGTCGCCGAGCGCTGGGACGTCTCCCCCGACGGCTTGACCTACACCTTCCATCTCCGGGAGAACGCCCGGTGGTCCAACGGCGAGCCCGTGACGGCGCAGGATTTCATTGAGTCGTGGCGCCGCATCCTCACGCCCTCGCTCGGGGCCGCGAACGCGAGCCAGCTCTACCTGATCCAGGGCGCCGAGGCGTTCAACAGGGGCGATGCGGGCTTCCTGCAGGTCGGCCTGCGGGCCAAGGACGGCCGCACGCTGACGGTCCTGCTCGAGCATCCGGCGCCGTGGTTCCTCTCGCTCCTAAGCGGCCCCGCCTGGATGCCCGTCCCCATCCCCACGGTGGCCAAGTTCGGCGGCGTCGCCGCGCGCGGCAACCCGTGGGCGGAGCCGGGAAGGTGGGTCGGCAACGGCCCCTTCACCCTCGCCTCCTGGCACCGGGGCCAGGAGATCGTGGTCGCCAAGTCGGCGACCTACTGGGACGCAGCCCGCGTCGCGCTTCGCGAGATCCACTTCCACACCTTCGACTCGATCGACGCCGAGGAGCGGGCGTTCCGCGCGGGCCAGCTCCACGTGACGGAGACCCTTCCGCCCGGGAAGATCGACACCTTCGCCAAGGAGTCCCCCCAGCTCCTGAGGGCCGATCCCCTCCTCGGGACCTTCTTCCTCCGGGTCAATGTCCGCCGGCCCGTCCTCAA
This sequence comes from uncultured Opitutaceae bacterium, assembly GCA_964419075.1. GTDB lineage: Bacteria > Verrucomicrobiota > Verrucomicrobiia > Opitutales > Opitutaceae > Palsa-1447. The sequence goes on from CAYQOH010000029.1 coordinate 1,408, forward strand.
TGACGCCCGCGTCCGCCTCGCCCTCGCGCTTGCAATCGACCGGCCGGCGATTGTCGAGAGGATCCTCAGGGGCGGCCAGATGCCGGCGGCGGCGTTCACGCCCCCGGGGCTCGGGGGCTATGCTCCCGAGCCCGTTCAGCAGCGCCAGCTCGAGGAGGCCCGCCGGCTCCTCGCGCAGGCCGGCCACGCGGGCGGCGCAGGTCTTCCCGTGTTCGACCTTCTCTACAACACCTCGGAGAGCCACCGCACGGTCGCCGAGGCGGTCCAGGAGATGTGGCGCCGCGACCTCGGGGTCAAGGCGAGGCTCGTGAACGAGGACTTCAAGAGCACCGAGGAGGCCCGCAGCACCGGGAACTACGACCTCCTGCGGTCCGCCTGGATCGCCGACTATGCGGACCCCTCGGCGTTCCTTGAGATCTGGCGCAGCGACAGCAGCAACAACTTCACCGGCTGGTCCAACCCCGATTACGACAGCCTCCTGTTTGCGGCCGACCGGACGGCAGACCGGGCCGCGCGCTACGCCCTCTACGCGAAGGCCGAGCGCCTCCTCCTCACTGAGGCCCCGATCATCCCCATCTACCATTACATGCATGTCTTCCTGCTGCGGCCATCGGTGAGGGGTTGGAACTCCACGCTCCTGGACCACCATCCCTACAAGTGGGTGTCGCTTTCGCCGTGACTCTGGGCTCTCCCCGGCACTGCTGCGCGGACATCCGTCCCTCGGCGGCCTTGTAGAGATGAATCACCTTCGAATTCGCCGCCAGGATTGAACGCGGCCAGGTGCCCACATGGCAGGGCGTGCGCGAATACAGCGCGCGATCACCTACAGCTTAAGCGCGTTTATCTTCAATGGCATAGGTCATGTTTGACAAAGACCGTTTATCGGACTCTACTTGGACCGAAATGAGGACCTATTCCGTTACAGAGGCCAAGGCCCGGCTCGGCCCGCTGGCTGACCTGGCACTGAAGAAACATCCGATCTTCATCCGACGAGGCCAACGGATGCTGCAGCTGGTCGAGGCGACCCTTCCGGAGCCGATACCGCATTACCCCGAAGGCCATTTCGCCGTCAGCGAAGAACGCGCTGAATACCTCAATTCACTTCCCATCGACCCAAAGCCCCTCGAACGATGAACCCGATGCGTCAATGGGACATCGTCAAGGTCCGGATCAACGCCGCCGACAGGGACGAACATCCCGCCATTGTCCTCTCCCCTGTTGAGGTTGCTTCGTCGCCCCGGATCGACCGAGTCAACGTGATCTATGGATCCACGCGAAGGCCTGCGCAGGAGATTCGCCCGGGCGAGGTCCTCCTCGACGAAGCAGATGGCCTAGATCACCTAACGGTCTTCGATTGCCTCCTCTTCCCCGTGGTCAAGAAGGCTGCAATATCGGCGGTTGTGGGCCACGTGTCGCCCGAGCGAAAACGGCATCTGCACCGAACGCTTGTCGCCGCACTTCGCCTGTTCTCGTGAACCGGCTTCAACCCGCCCAATTGGAGGGCGCCTCCTAGGGATTCGAGACGCCGTTGCGAAGGTATCCCCGGTCCCCCAGCCAGTCCGCCATCCGGTCCGGCCAGTGGTTAATCGCCTTGAAGGGCGAGCGCTCGCCCATGTTGAACGCATGCTTGCCCTGGGCGATGAAGTGGGCCTCGACCGACACCTTGGCCTCCCTGAACTTCTCGAAAAGCGCCAGTGCCGCCGCGTCGCATCCATACTCGTCGTCATTCGCCGCGATGAGGAAGGCCGGCCGCGTGTCGGCCGGGACAACCGCCGGAATCAGGTCCTTCCCGGGGTACACCATCATCTCGAAGTCAGGGCGGCCGTTGGTCCGGTCGATGGGATCGGCCGCCTTGGGGTCGCCGTCGCCCTTGTCGAATGCAACCATCGTCACCACCACGCCCCCCGCCGAGAAACCGAGGATCCCGATGCGGTTCGGATCGACATGAAACTCGCCCGCGCGGTGGCGCACAAGCCGGAGCGCGCGGTAGGCGTCCTCGCGGACGTTGGCCAGGGTGTACGGCGAGCCCTCCTGCCTCGGCAGACGGTACTTCAGGGCGAAGGCCGTGACGCCGAGGCCGTTCAGGAACTCGGCCGCCTGCCTCCCCTCGGCATCGAACACCAGCTCCCGGAACCCCCCTCCCGGGACCACAAGGACGGCGCAGCCTTTGGCCTTTCCGGGCGGGGGCGCGAAGACCGTGATCGACGGGTTGTTGATGTCCTTCACCCAGTAGTCCTTCGCCCGCTCCGGCAGGTCCCTGCGGCTTTCAAAGCCCGGCGCGCCGCTGGGCCAGAGGGCAATCACCTGCGGCCGCTGGGCGGCCGCGACGGCGGGAAGCAACACGGCAAGAAGGCTGAACGGAAGGCGCAGGTTCATGAGGGGGCTTGCCCTCGGTCGGCACGGGCGTGGCGCGGAATTGGCCGCTCGGGCGTCCCTGAGGTCGCCGCAACCATAGCCCGCGGGCGCGATTCCTCAACCCGATACGCAGCTCGCGGCAACCGCTGCCTTGCCAACAATCCCCGCGCAACCCAGCTTCCCCCATGCGCGCGACCCTCTCCCTCATGGCCCTGATCGGAGGACTCTGCCTTATCTACATGGGCTACCAGCGCCAACAGTCGCTCGAGGGGAAGGCCGCCGACACGGTCTCGAGGATCGGCCGGAGGCTTGACGGCGGGGACCACATGACCACCCACATGAAGTACTACATCGCGGGCGCCGTGCTCGCGGTCGGCGGGGCGGCCGGCCTCGGCATCGTCAGGAAGTAGCCGCGGGGGGCGTGCGGGCGCGCCAGCGCCTGAGGGCGGCGCCCGTCGCCGAGCTTTCGCACGACTCGATGTCGCGGCGCGGGCCAGCAAAAACAAGCTCACCGCCGCTGCGGCCGCCTCCCGGGCCGAGGTCGATGATCCAGTCCGCCAGGTTGATGACGTCGAGGTTGTGCTCGATCACGAGGACCGTGTTGCCGGAGTCCCTCAGCTTGAAGAGCAGGTCCATCAGCTTCTGGATGTCGATCCAGTGGAGCCCCGTCGTGGGCTCGTCCAGGATGTAGAGGGTGTGGCCCTGCTGCCGCTTGCTCAGCTCGAGCGAGAGCTTGAGGCGCTGGGCCTCCCCCCCCGAAAGCGTCACCGCGGACTGTCCCAGCGCCAGGTACCCGAGGCCGACCGCGTCAAGCGTCTGCAGCTTGTCGATCACGCGCGGGAGGTTGCGGAAGAGCTGGATCGCCTCGCGCACGGTCAGATTGAGGACGTCCGCGATCGACTTCCCGTGGAAGAGGACCTCGAGGGTCTCGCGGTTGAACCGGCGGCCGCCGCAGCTCGTGCACGGCGCGTAGGCGTCCGCCATGAACTGCATGTCGAGCTTGATCACGCCGTCGCCCTGGCAGCGCTCGCAGCGGCCGCCGCGCACGTTGAAGGAGAACCGGCTCGCCTTGTAGCCCCGGACGCGGGCGAGCGGAACCTGCGCGAACAGGTCGCGCAGGAGGTCCAGCAGGCCGACAAAGGTGGCTGGGTTGGACCTCGGGCTCCTGCCGATCGGGTCCTGGTCCACCTGGACCAGCTTGTCGAAGAAATCGAGGTTCTCGATGCTGCGGTGCCTGCCCGGGACCGACTTCGCCCCGTTGAGCTTCCTCGCCGCCGCCGCGGCGAGGATGTCGTTGACGAGCGTGCTCTTTCCGGAGCCCGACACGCCCGTCACGCAGGTGAGCAGCCCCAGGGGGAAGCGCGCGTCGATGCCCCTAAGGTTGTGCTCGGCCGCGCCGCGCACGGTGAGCCACGCGCCGTCGGGGACCTTGCCCACCGCGTCCTTGTGCACGGACATCGTGCGGGCGAGATAGGGCCCGGTCTGGGAGACCCGGGCGGGCTGTGCCGCGCACGCCTGCGGCGTGCCCTGGAAGAGCAGCCGGCCCCCTTCCACTCCGGCCTCCGGGCCGAGTTCAATGATCTCGTCGGCGGCGCGCATCGTCTCCTCGTCGTGCTCGACCACGAGGACGGTGTTGCCCCGATCCCTGAGGCCGCGCAGCTGCGAGAGGAGCCGCTCGTTGTCCACGGGGTGCAGGCCGATGCTCGGCTCGTCGAGCACGTAGATGACCCCGATCAGCCCCATGCCGAGCTGGGTGGCGAGGCGCACGCGCTGGGCCTCGCCCCCGGAGAGCGTCGCGTAGTCGCGGTCAAGGTTCAGGTAGCCGAGGCCCGTGTTCAACAGGAACGTTAGCCGCTGCTCGATCCCGACGACGACCTCACGGAGCGCCTCGCTCGAGCCCAGCGTCGACACCAGGCCCGTCGCAAATTCGTGTGCGGCCGCGATATCCTTCGCCATGAAGCCCGCGAAGCCCAGCTGGGCGCCGGGCGGGCCTATCCGGACGGCCGCGCTTCGCCGGTTAAGGCGCGCGCCGGCGCAAGCCGGGCACGGGCCCGCCACCATGAAGGTCGACAGGCGGGCCTGGAAGCCCTCGCTCTCGGTGTCCCTGAAGCTGTGCTCGATGTCCGAGAGGATCCCGGCGAACGCCATCGCCTTCGCCTCGCGCATCCGCCGCAGCTTGAAGGCGAAGAGGCGCTCCCCGGTCCCGTTCAGGAGCGCCGAGCGCGTCTCCTCGGGAAGCTCCTTCCAGGGAATGTCGGGGTCGAAAGGGAGTTGCTCGGCCAGCTGCTTAAGCATCGCGTTGTGCTTGATTATCAGATTCTTGCCACCTATTCGCCAGGGCTTTATGGCGCCCCCGCGGACGGACTTGTCGGAATCCGGGATGACCAGCTCGGCGACGGGCCGCAGCCTGCGGCCAAGCCCGCCGCACTCGGGGCAGGCCCCCTCCGGGTGGTTGAACGAGAAGTGCCTCGGCGTCAGGCGCTCGAAGACGTCTCCGCACACCTCGCAGGCCAGGTGCTGGCTGAGCGCGATCTCCCTCCACGGGCTGCCGGCGGTCGCCTGCGCGAGGACAAACGCGCGGTCGCTGCCCTCCCGGAACGCGAGCTCAAGCGAGTCCGCGATCCGGCTGCGCTGCTCGGGCGCGGCCACGATTCGGTCGATGACCACCTCCACGGCGACCTCCGACGCGCCCGTGGGCACCAGGTTCGGCTCATCGAGCTCCCTGACCGCCCCCCCGAGCCTCACCCTCTGGAATCCCCGCTGCCTGAGCCGCGGCAGCTCGTCGCGCAGGACGCTCGGCTTGGCGCGCAGCACGGGCGCGAGGATCATGACCCGCTCGCCGGCGCATTCCGCGAGGATGCGCCCCACGTTGTCGTCGAGCGACCTGCGGATGACCCGACCGCCGTCCTTCGGGCAGCGCTGCTCCCCGGCGATGGCCCAGAGCAGGCGCGAGTAGTCCGCCACCTCGGTCACGGTGGCGATCGTGGTGCGCGGGGATGCCCCGCCGGTGCGCTGCTCGATCGCGAGCACCGGCGAAAGCCCGTGGATGAAGTCGACGTCGGGGCGCTTCAGCTGGTCGAGCACCTGGCGCGCCTGGGTCGAGAGGCTCTCCATGTACTTGCGGTAGCCCTCCGCGTACAGGGTGTCGAAGGCCAGGGAGCTTTTCCCGGAGCCGCTGGGGCCCGTCAGCACGACAAACTTCCCCCGCGGGATCCTCAGGTCGAGGTTCTTTAGATTGTGCTCGCGCGCTCCTTTGATGTGGATGTGGGTAGCAGCCTCCATGATCGCAAACGTCAAACGTATCGAAAAGCGCCCCGGCGCAAACGCAATCGGGCGCTTTCTGCGCCGGGCCGCGCTGGCGCTCGCCGCGACGCTTGCGGCGGCGCAGGCCCGCGCGGCCGAGCCGGCCCCCTCCCATGTCGGGCTCCGCGACGGCGAGAGCCTCACCTACAGCGTGCGCTGGGGGCTCATCCCGTTCGTGGGCAGGATCAAAATCGCCGCCGACATGATCGGCACCGGCAGTGACGCCGTCCTGCGCGTGACGACCACGACCTGGACCTCGGGGCTTGCGCGCGGGCTGTTCCCGTTCGACGGGCGGGGCGAATCGGTCTACCAGGCCTCGACCGGCCTGCTCCTCTCGTCGAGCGAGTGGAGCACCTACCGCAACAAGGTGGTCAAGAACTCGATGACCTTCGACTATGCGAAGAAGACCGCACAGTACACGGACGAGATCCATCCCGAGAAGTCGCGCGCGATCCCGATACCCGAGGGCAACCCGTCCGACCTCATCCTGGCCCTCATCAAGACCCGCTTCTGGACCATCGCCCCGGGCCAGAAGCGCGACACGCTCGTCTTCTTCCAGGACCAGTTCTACCCCCTCACGATCACCGCGGCGGACGACCCCGAGCTGGTCCTCACCGCGCTCGGCTTCTTCAACACGGTGGCGCTTGTGCCGCGGATGGAGAAGACGCCCCCGCTAGGCATGTTCCGGCGCGGCTCGACCGTGCAGGTGTGGATCGAGACCGACGACGATCGGCACCTGCCGGTGCGCTTCCAGGTCGGTTTCCGGTTCGGGACCGGCACGGCCTCGCTTATCGAGTACCAGCCGCCAAAATAGCCTTGCTTTGACTCTCCCCAAACCGCTTAGTCAGCGGTTTTATTTCATGAAAGCCACTATCAAAACCCAAGGGCAGCAGTTCACCATTACGGAGGGGGACATCCTCATCGTGAACCGCTTTCCAAACACCGAGGCGGGCGCGACCGTCGAGATCAAGGACGTGCTGACGGCCGGCGAAGGCGCAGACTTCAAGGTCGGCAGGCCCACGCTGCCCGGGGCCCTGGTTTCGGCCAAGATCCTCGAGAACAAGCGCGGCGATAAGGTCATCGTATTCAAGAAGAAGAAGCGTAAGGGGTACGAGCGCAAGCAGGGCCACCGCCAGGAGCTTTCCGTCATCAAGATCGAGACCATCAACATCTGAGGAGAACCACGTCATGGCGCACAAGAAGGGTCAGGGAACATCCGTAAACGGCCGCGAGAGCCATTCCAAGCGTCTTGGCATCAAGATGTTCGGTGGTGAGAAGATCCTCGCGGGAGGCATCATCGTCCGCCAGCGGGGCACGAAGCACCATCCCGGCAAGAACGTCGGGGTCGGCCGCGACTGGACGCTCTTCGCCCTCAAGGACGGCGTCGTGAAGTTCGACAAGGTGCACCGCAAGGTGTCCGTCGTCCCCGCGGGCTGAAGAAGGAGAGCCGGGCGCGCGTGTCCGATCGCCTGGACGAACTGAGGCGGCAGCGCGACCTGGCGAAGCAGCAGCTCGCCTGGCTGGAGCGCGAGATTGTTGCGGCCGAGGGTGCCGCGCGCGAGCCGGCGCCCGCCGAGGGCCAGCCCGTGCGGCCCGCGGTCCCCTTTGAGCCGCAGAACGCCGAGGCCATCCTGGAGGAGTTCCGGCGGCCCCCTGCGTCGATCGCCAAGCAGGCGAAGCTAGGCTGCATTCTCTATTTTGCGGGCGCCATGGCGCTCCTCGCCCTGGCCGTCGCCGCCGTCTACCTCTACGCACGGGTCACCCGCGGCCACTGAGCGGCGCGGGGCCGTCAGGTGGCGGCCGGGTAGCTGCCGAGCCACTTTACGAGCGGGCAGAACTTCTTCAGCTCCCCGAGGGCCTGCTTCATGGGCGGATCCTCGAAGTGGCCGGTCACGTCGATGAAGAAATAGTAGTCCCACGGGCGCTTCTTGCTCGGCCGCGACTCAATCTTCGAGAGGTTGATCCCCCGCTTTCCGAACGGCATCAGCATCTTCAGCAGCGAACCCGAATGCGACGACGCCTCGTCGCCGAGGGAGATGAGGAAGCTTGTCATGTCCTTGCCCGCGCCGACCGTCCCCGCGGGCTTTCGCCCGAGGACGAAGAAGCGCGTCGTGTTGTCGGCCTTGTCCTGGATGTTGCGCACGAGCACGGGCACACCGTGGTGGGCCGCGGCGATCTCGCTCGCCACCGCGGCCGCAAGCGGGTCCTCCTTCGCTATCTGCACCGCGCGGGTCGTGCTCGGGGCCTCGAGGAGCTGCGCATGGCCCAGGTGGCGTTGCAGCCAGTGCCGGCACTGCGCCAGGGCCTGGTCCTTGGAGTACACCCTCTCGATCTTGTCGAGCGGCGACTGGGTGATCAGCGCGTGCGCAATCTCCATGTAGACCTGGCCCACGATCTTCAGGTCGCTCTCCACGAAGCTGTCGAGCGCCTCCCGGACGCTGCCCTCCGTCGAGTTCTCAATCGGGATCACCGCATTGTCCGCCTCCCCCTTCTCGACCGCGGTGAAGATGTCCTCGATGGTCGCCATGGCGTGGTAGTCGACGCTCGCGCCGAACTTCTTCATGGCGGCGCAGTGGGTGTTGCTCGCCTCGGGCCCGAGGTAGGCGACCAGGAGCGGCTTCTCTAGGGCGATCGCCGCGGACATGATCTCGCGGTAGATCGCCCGGAGGGCCTCGTCCTTGATCGGCCCCTCGTTCTGGGCGCACACTTTCCGCAGCACGGCGTCCTCCCGCTCGGGAACGAAGATCTCCCCTCCGGTCTTGCGCTTGATCTTGCCGATCTCCGCGGCCAGCGCCAGCCGCCGGTTGACAAGCTCCACAAGCCTCTCGTCGAGCGTGTCGATCTTCCTGCGGATCGGGTCCAGGTCCATCAGGGTGCCGCGTTTTCAGGCGCGGGCGCCGGCGCTTCGGACGGCGCCCCGAGGGCGAGCTCGTCCAGCCCCATGTCCGCGTCGTTCGGGGTGTGCCCCGCCTGCCCGCCCCGGAGCCACTCGTCGATCTGCCGGGACGACAGCACGTCGGAGGCGGGCAGCTCGTCGAGCGACTTGACCCCGACGAACTCGAGAAAATGGTCCGTCGTGCCATATTGGATCGGGCGCCCGGGCAGCTCGGCCCTGCCGACGACCGAGATCAGGTCGCGCTCGAGGAGCTTCGCGAGGCCCGCGTCCGCGGAAACCCCGCGCACCGACTCGATCTCCGAGCGGGTCACCGGCTGGCGGTACGCCACCACCGCCAGGGTCTCGATCGAGGACTGGCTCAGCTTCACCGGAGGGGGCTCCTCCCTGAGGATGCGGATCCAGCGGGCGAAGCGCGGGTGGGTGGCGATGCGGTAGCCGGCGGCACCGTCAACGAGCGCCAGACCGTCGTCCGCCGCCGCAAGCTCGGCCGCGATCTCGTCCATCGCCTCGCGGATCTGCGTGGCCGTGACGAGGACCGGAACGTCCTCGTACAGGTCGGGCGAGTCCGGCGCCTCGGCCGGGGCATCGGCAGCGTCCGCAGGGGCCGCGGCGGGTGCGGAGCCCTCGGGCGCGACCGGCGCCGCAGGCTGCCGGTGGAACCGCTCGAATGCCTCCTGGATCTCCTTGGTGGAAAGCGGCTGGCTCGAGGAAAAGAGGAGCGCCTTGAGGACTTTTTTCAGGTTGAACGCCATGCTGGGGATCGTGGGGGAGTGAATCGCCTCGGTGAGGGGCCATGCAACCATGAAAACACCGCTTGCCCGGTCCGCGCCGCTATGGTGGGCTTGGGGTTCGACCATGAGCACCTCCAAAGACTCGCTGCGCAGGCATTCGTCCACCCTGGTCGACGGACCCGACCGTTCCCCAAACCGCTCCATGCTGCGCGCGGTCGGATTCACCGACGAGGACTTCGGCAAGCCGATCGTGGGGATCGCCTCCACCTGGAGCATGGTGACCCCGTGCAACATGCACATCGACCAGCTGGCGCGCGACGCGGCCGCCGGCGCCGACGGGGCCGGCGGCAAGGCGATCATCTTCGGGACCATCACCGTCTCGGACGGGATCAGCATGGGGACGCCGGGGATGCGCTACTCGCTCGTCTCGCGCGAGGTGATCGCGGACTCGATCGAGACGGTCGCGGGCGCCGAGGGCTTCGACGCCCTGGTCGCGATCGGCGGCTGCGACAAGAACATGCCCGGCTGCCTGATGGCGATGGCGCGCCTGAACCGGCCCTCCGTCTTCGTCTACGGAGGCACGATCCTCCCGGGCATCCACCCCGGAACGAGGAAGGAGTGCGACATCGTCTCCGTCTTCGAGGCCGTGGGCCAGCATTCGGCGGGCAAGCTGGACGACGCGGGCCTGCACGCCGTCGAGGTGTGCTCGATCCCGGGGCCAGGCTCCTGCGGCGGGATGTACACCGCCAACACCATGGCCTCCGCAATCGAGGCGCTCGGGATGAGCCTGCCGAACAGCTCGACGCAACTCGCGGTGGGCGAGGAGAAACGCGACGACTGCAGGCGCGCCGGCGAGGCGGCGCTCGCACTCCTCAAAGCAGGGATCAGGCCGCGGGACATCCTGACACGGAAGGCCTTCGAGAATGCGATCACGGTGGTCATCGCGCTCGGCGGCTCGACGAACGCGGTCCTCCACCTCCTGGCGATCGCGCACAGCGCCGGCGTGAGGCTCTCGATCGACGACTTCACGCGCATCGGCAAGCGGGTCCCGGTCCTGGCGGACCTCAAGCCGTCCGGGAAGTACGGGGTCTCCCACCTCGTGCGGGTCGGGGGCCTGCCTCCCCTGATGAAGATGCTCCTCGACCGGGGGCTGCTGCACGGGGACTGCGTCACGGTCACGGGACGGTCGGTCGCCGAGAACCTGCGCGGCGTGGCGCCCTACCCCGCGGACCAGGATGTCGTCCGCCCGTTCTCGAATCCCATCAAGCCCGACAGCCACCTGCGCGTGCTCTACGGGAACCTGGCCCCCGGCGGGGCCGTCGCGAAGATCACCGGCAAGGAGGGGCTCAGGTTCTCGGGCAGGGCCATCGTGTTCGAGTCCGAGGAGGCCGCGCTCGCGGCCATCCTCGACGGCCGCGTGAAGGCCGGCCACGTGATCGTCATCCGCAACGAGGGCCCGGTCGGAGGCCCGGGCATGCGCGAGATGCTCGCCCCCACGAGCGCCGTCATGGGCAAGGGCCTCGGCAGCGAGGTCGGCCTCATCACCGACGGCCGCTTCTCGGGAGGCAGTCACGGGTTCGTCGTCGGCCACATCACCCCGGAGGCCGCCGTCGGCGGCCCCATCGCCGTCGTTCGCAATGGGGACACGATCACGATCGACGCCGTCGCGAACACGCTCTCGCTCGCCCTCGCGCCGAAGGAGCTCCGGGCGCGCCTCAAGGCCTGGCGCCCGAAGAAACCCAAGGAGACCCGGGGGGCGCTCGCCAAGTACGCCACCCTCGTGACAAGCGCCTCCGAGGGCGCGGTGACCGACAAGTACCTCTCCCGATGAGCTGGACAAGATTCAAGCAATACCACTACCAGGACGCGTCGCTCGGCGTCGCGCTCGACATCAGCCGCATTCCGTTCCCCGACGGCTACCTGGACTCGATGGAGCCCCGGATGCAGAGGGCCTTCGCCGCGATGGCCGACCTGGAAAAGGGCGCCATCGCGAACCCGAGCGAGAAGCGCATGGTCGGCCACTACTGGCTTCGCGCCCCGCAGCTCGCCCCCGACAAGGCCCTCTCCGAGGAGATCACCTCGACGCTCGCGTCGATCAAGTCCTTTGCGGCAAAGGTGCACTCGGGGAAGGTCGCCGGCCCGCGGGGAAGTTTCACCCATCTTCTCGTCATCGGGATCGGGGGATCGGCCCTGGGCCCGCAGTTCGTGAGCCATGCGCTCGGCCTGCCGGGCCGGGACCGCATGGAGGTGCAGTTCTTCGACAACACCGACCCCGACGGGATGGACTACGTCCTGGCGCGCCTCGGCGCCAACCTTGCGCGCACCCTTGTCGTGGTGATCTCAAAGTCGGGCGGCACCGTCGAGACGCGCAACGGGCAGCTCGAGGCCGCCGCCGCCTTCCGGTCCGCCGGGCTCTCCCACCCGGGCCACTTTGTCGCCGTCACGGGCGCGGGCTCGAGGCTGGACCAGCTTGCGCAGAAGGAGGGCTGGCTCGCCAGGTTCCCCATGTGGGACTGGGTCGGCGGGCGCACCAGCGAGCTCTGCGCGGTCGGCCTCTTGCCGGCCGCCCTCCAGGGGTTCGACATCGACTCGATGCTCGCCGGGGCCGCCGCGATGGACGCCGCCACCCGCCATCCCGCGACGCGCGAGAACCCGGCCGCCCTGCTCGCCCTCATGTGGTACTTTGCGACGGACGGTCGCGGCGCCAAGGACATGGTCGTTCTGCCCTACAAGGACCGCCTGCTGCTCTTCTCGCGCTATCTCCAGCAGCTCGTGATGGAGTCCCTCGGCAAGGAGCTCGACCTGCAGGGGCGCGTCGTCAACCAGGGGATCGCCGTCTACGGCAACAAGGGCTCAACCGACCAGCACGCCTACGTGCAGCAGCTTCGGGAAGGGGTTAAGAACTTCTTCGTCACCTTCATCGACGTGATGAGGGACCGCGCCGGCACGCCGCTCGAGGTGGAGCCCGGGATCACGAGCGGCGACTACCTCCAGGGCTTCTACCTGGGCACCCGGGACGCCCTGACCGAGAAGGACCGCTGGTCGATCACGCTGACGCTCGGCGAGGTGTCGCCCCGCTCGGTCGGCATGCTGATCGCGCTCTACGAGCGCGTCGTCGGCCTCTACGCCACGCTTGTCGGCATCAACGCCTATGACCAGCCCGGTGTCGAGGCCGGCAAGAAGGCGGCCACCGGGGTCATCGCGCTGCAGCAGAGGCTTGTGGCGGCGCTCAGGGCGTCCCCGGGCCAGGCGCTTACGGCCGAGGGGCTCGCGGCCCAGGTCGGCGGCGAGCCCGAGACCGCCTTCAAGATCCTCGAGCACCTGGCGGCCAATGGGTCGGTCCGCAAGACGCCCGGCTCCCCCAGGTTTGAGTCCACCTACGCGCTTTGAGCAGAGCCGACTTGCATCCGGGGCATTTGCCCATAGTTTCGGCGCGACAATGAATTTGGCCATTAAACGCGCCGCAGCCGTAGTCCTGATCGCCCTTGGCTCCCTTCTGGCGGGATGCTCCTCGGACACGCCCGCCGCCTCCTCCATCCCATGGGCCCAGCCCGCGGAATGGGAAGGCCAGATCCCGGGGATGAGCGGCAGCGGCAGCCAGGTGCATTGAGCCCGGAGCCGGCGAACCCGTCGCTCGCGGCCCAGCCCGGCCACCTCTACGTCGTTGCGACGCCGATTGGGAACCTTTCGGACCTGACGGCCCGCGCGCGGGCGATCCTGGGGTCGGTCGACGTGGTCGCCTGCGAGGACACGCGCACGACGGGCGCGCTCCTCGACCGCCTCGGGATCCGCCGGGAGCTGGTTGCCTACCATGAGCACAACGAGCTCGAGGCGGCCGAGCGCCTTGCCGGCGCGATCGCCACCGGCACGTCCGTGGCGCTGGCCACCGACGCCGGGACCCCAGGCCTTAGCGACCCCGGTTTCCGCGTGGTCCGCGCCTGCCGCAGGCGGGGCCTGCCCGTCGTGCCGGTCCCCGGGCCGGTCGCCTTCGCGGCCGTGCTCTGCGCCAGCGGGCTTCCCACGAACGGCTTCCTGTTCGCCGGGTTTCTCCCCCCGAAGGCCTCGGCCAGGCTCGCGTTCTACGGAAGGCACCGGGACTTCGCCTACACCATCGCCCTGTACGAAAGCTGCCACCGGATCGCCAAGGCGATGGACGACATTGTCGCCGCGCTCGGGCCGGAGCGCGTCGTCTGCGTCGCCAAGGAGGTGACGAAGGTCCACGAGACCTTCTGGGTTGGCTCCGCGGCCGAGGTCCGGGGGCTCCTGGCGAAGGCGAGCCTCAAGGGCGAGTTCACGCTCCTCATCGCGCCTGGCGACTTCCGGCTCTAACCCACGCCGCCATGCGCGCCGCCGTCGTCGATGTCGGGAGCAACTCGATCAAGCTCCTGCTCGCAGAGCGCGGGCCCGGAGGCCTGCTGGTCGAGATCTTCTCCGAGACGCTGGAGGTCCGGATCAGCAAGGGGATCGGCTCGGACAGGCCCCGGCTGGCCCCGGATGGCATCGAGCGCGGCGCGCAGGCGGTCGCGAGCCTCGTGCGCCGCGCGCGCGGCATCGGCGCCGACCGCCTCGCGGTTGTCGCCACGAGCGCCGTGCGCGACGCCGCGAACGCCGCAGAGTTTCTGGACCGGGTCCGGGCGACCTCCGGGGAGTGCCCGCGGATCCTCACGGGCGCCGAGGAGGCGGACCTCATCGGCCGTGGGCTCACGACCGACCCCTCGCTCGCCGCCCTGCGCGACTTCCACGTCTACGACCTGGGCGGGGGCAGCCTCGAGTGCCTCTCGTTCAGTCAGCGGGTGGTCGAGCGCGAAGTCAGCCTTCCGCTCGGGTGCGTGCGCCTGACGGAGCGTTTCGTCCCGCCAGGCGCGGGTCCCGTCCCCGCGGCCGCGCTGTCGGAGGTCGCGAGGCACGTGAAGGACGTCCTGCGCGGGTCCGGCTTTCCCCTTCCCGTCCCCGACGGCGTGCCGGCCGTCGGCGCCGGCGGCACGCTCACGACCGTCCGGGCGATGGACGCGGCCGCACGCGGCGTCTCCCTCGACCGGACGGACCCGCTCATCCAAGTCGCGCGCCTTCGCGAGATCCTCGCCGCGGTCGGGGCCCTGGGCCTCGACGCGCGCAGGGCGACCAAGGGCCTTTCGCCCGAGAGAGCCGATGTCTTCCCCGCGGCCCTCGCCACGCTGGTCGCGCTCGCCGAGCTCGGCGCGATACGGGCCTTTCATCACTCGGTTCGCAACCTGCGATGGGGGGTCGCCTCAGAGCTCCTGGCCTAAGGGCGCCGCGGGGCCGCTTCAGACCTTCAGCCGGTATCCCAGGCGCGCAATCCAGCCCGTCGCCTGCACCACGAGCAGGGCCATCACGAAGGACCCCAGGACCGTGGCCGCCGGGGGAAGGCTGTGGTGGAAGAAGACGACGGCGAGCGCCTTTTCCCCCGCCAGGCCCACGGCGAGGTAGAGAAAGGGGTGCAGCATGTAGGCCAGGAGCGGATTGGCCCCGGCCGGCTGGAAGATCCGGCTCCAGCCGCAGCGGCCGCGCAGGTCCATGAGCCACGAGAGGAACGCCCACCCGGCGCAGGTGATCGCCGAGCAGTACATGCACCACGACGGCGTGGCGCGGTTCTTGTTGATGCCGAACGGGGAGTCGACGAGGACGCCCAGCAGGATGAGGCCGCCGGAGAACGCGAGCGCCCAGCGCAGGCGCTCGGCCGGCCGCGCAATTGCCGAGCCCCCTGCGAGGACGGAGCCGAGGCAGCAGCCGGCCATCGTGATCGAGGCCAGGGAGCCGGACCCTCCGATGTCGATATGGCCGTTGACCCAGGAGAACGCGGCCTCGACGACGCCCAGAGCCGGCATCGCCCAGGCCAGCCACGGCCGGGAGGCAAGCTGCGAGGGAAGGTCCGAACGGGCCGCGGCATAGAGCAGCAGGAGGCAACCGGTCGCGCCGAAAAGCCACTCCCGGCGCCGTCCCGCGACCAGGTACACGATGGAGGCCGCCAGATAGGCCCACGCGATCAGCCCGAGGATGCCCCACCACCAGTGCCGCAGCCAGACCGTGTCGCCCGGGTCAAATAGCGGGCCCAGCACCAAGGCCTTTCCCTCGGCCGTCCGGTACGCGAGCGCGAGCGCCACCAGGGCGGCCGCCCCGACCGCCCGGCCGGCCCGCCAGAGGGTCCTCGTGCGCCCCGCCTGCCCCGGCACCACCGCGAAGGCCAGGAACATCGCGACATAGGCGAGGGCGCCCCAAAGGCCGTTCGGCCACGGCTCGTACTTCTCCATGTTCACCATGGCGACGCCGATCACGAGCAAGGACGCCGTGCGCGCGAGCACCTTGCCCAGGAGCTGAACCCGGGTCTGCCCGAGCGAAAGCGCGCGCTCGAACGCGATCGGGATCGACACGCCCGCGATGAAGAGAAACGCCGGGAAGACGAGGTCCGGAATGTGCATCGCGTCGCGGGCGCTCCCGACGTGCTTGAGCCAGGCGGGCGCCTGGGGCGTCTCCCCCAGGTCGTTGACGAAGACCATGAGCGTGATGACAAGGCCCCGCAGTGCGTCCACGGAGGCGATCCGCGTGGGTCCGGGCGCGGGGCCCGCTGCGGCGCCTGGGACGTAGGTCGGGGTCATATGGGGGGTGGCGGCGGGCGTCAGCTTCGCGCCACGCAGCCCAAGGGGTCCCCATCCTACACCGGGTTCCCCTCGACGCGGCAAGGACCAATGTCGCCGGCACAGGCGAAGGCCCGCCCCTTTCGGGCGGGCATGCGGAGGTCTCGGCGCGCAGCTACTTCTTGACCTGCGAAACGTGCGTCGCCACGGCCACCCAGGCGCCGCCGCGCCTCACGAAGACGTCCGTGAACCGGTATTGGCCGCTCGTGTCGGCGCCCTTGTAGCTGCTCTTCTCCGTTTCCAGCCCGTGAACGATGGCCGTGTCGCCCAGCACGCGCACCTTCAGCTCGTCCAACCGCATGCTCTCCGTCTTGGCCGCCCCAGAGGCCACGTCGCCGTCCATGTCGGCCCGAGTCACGAGCTCGCCGCTCGGACCCGAGAACAAGTAGTCCGGCGCCTCGATCCGGTCCTGGGCCGCGACATCATTTGTCGCGATGGCGGCCGCCCACTGGTTCTCCAGCTTCGTGATGGCCTCGACGACGCCCTGGACGCCCCCGTCCTTGGCGGGCGTTTCTCCGAACGTGGCGGACGCTGCGGCGAGGGCCAGCGCCGTGAGGGGAAGGGTGAGCTTCATCTTCATGGGGGAGATCGGTTACTTGGTGATCTCGTGGTAGGTTCCGTTGGCCAGCGAGGTGCGGACCTTGGCCGCCGTGACGTACCAGTCCTTCAGAAGGGCCTTGTCGGAGATCGCGTCGAGCAGCTCCGCCACGCGCGCCTGTGACGGCAGCGAGATGACGACCAGGTGGGTGGCCGATGTGCGCCCGGCGATCTCCCGGTAAAGGCTGATCTTCGAGTCCTTGAAGCCGTTGGCGTCAAATATCGCCTTCAGCTCGTCGAGCGCCTTCAGGTAGGCATCCTCGTCGGTGACCGCGACGCTCGTGTTGAACACCGCGCCGCCCTCGTACACGCCGTCGTTGCGGACCGCCTTGTAGAGCTCGCTCGCGCCCAGGTGGCGCGTGTCCTTCAGCTGCTCGAGCAGGACGTCCATTTCAGGGTAGTTCTTGAGCTTGTCGTCGATCCGGTAGATGTCGGCCGCCGACGGGTACGTGCTGACCACGAAGACGGCGTGCGAGCTGTCGCCCGCGAAGTCTCCCTCCCACACGTGCCGGTAGCGCTCGATCCCGGCGCGGGCCTTAACGAGGGTGTTGATCTTAGCGATCATGGCGACGTAGGCCGCCGTGTCCTTGGCGTCCACCTGCTGGACGGTGAGGACGGGAACGGGGTCGGCCAGGAGCGATCCGGCGGCGAGCGCCAGGACGGCGGGCAGGGCAAACATTGATTTCTTCATGGTCATAGGACGGGTCTCCTCGCTTTGGGGTATTCACTTGCAGGCGACGAAATGCCGCATGCCGCGCGATTAGCTATCTTAATGTCTTGTATAAGAGTCAATCATCCTCGGAATGACCCCGCGGGCCCTGGGGCTCCACGCCGCTAACGTCCTAATGATTCGCGGCGAAGGAGGCTGCACCCTCTGCTCTAGCAGGAGGCGTGACAGACGGATACGTCGGATCCGGTAGTTGTTGGTTAGCCAAGCACGGATTCGAACCAGCCGGGTTCTCTAGACTAAGCACCAGGCTTCTTAGCCTGGCCAAAGCTGCCTGCCATGATACCGCGAAAAGACAAGTCTTCGTCCAATTCCGGCCAATGCAGCCCAAACGGAGAGATCTCGATGTTGTTCAGTTGGCTTGCACTCCCCCTTGCCAAACGCGGGTTCTTTCCAGCCGGAAACCGAACTTCTACGCCGCTTTCAAATACGACCACGATATTTCCGTCGCGAAAGGATGCGGACCGCGCCGTGTCAACCAAGGTGTTCATTCCACTTTTCGATTATCAGGGCCTTGTTCTCTTCAGCCAAGCCTTGAGCCTTTCCTAACTCTCTAACGTTTAGGCCTTGAGACTCCCGAAGCTCAACCCTCTCGTCGACGACGAAAACAGCCTCTCCTCCACCGTAACGCACATGAACGTGAATCGGGAGATGTTCATTGCTGTAGAAGAAGAAACGGAATCCGTCCTTTTCGAAGATCTTCGGCCTTCGATGAGGCAAAATGCACCACTAGGCGTTGGCGGTCAAGGTGCTTGCCTAACCCAGCTTGAGGGCCCTGATCTGCGCCCTGAAGTCCGCGGGCAGCGGCGCCTTGAAGTCGAGCGCCTTGCCCGTGACCGGGTGCGCCAGTGATAGCCGCGCGGCGTGGAGCATCACCCGGCCCGGGCTGCGCCTCATCCGCGTCGTCTCCTTCCAGCCGTAGGCGGCGTCGCCCAGCAGCGGGTGGCCGAGCGACGCCAAGTGCACGCGAATCTGGTGGGTGCGGCCCGTGTGGAGCGTGCACGTCACGAGCGCGGCCAGGTCTCCGTACCGCTCGACGAGCTGCCAATCGGTCCAGGAGGCGCGGCCGCCGTGCCCCTCCTCCACCACCGCCATCTTGTGGCGCTGCCTCACGTTGCGCCCGATCGCCTTGTGGATGCTCCCGCTCATCAGGCGCGGGACGCCGGAGACGAGCGCGAGGTACTCCTTGAC